>CACNDL010000010.1 GCA_902619265.1 uncultured SAR86 cluster bacterium | reverse complement strand
TATTTCATATGAAATTCAGGACAAGCCAAATGGAATCGCTGAAGCTTTTTTAGTGGGTGAAAATTTTATAAACGGCGATGATGTTGCATTGGTTCTAGGTGATAATATTTTTTATGGATATGATTTCTCAGCATTTATAAAACAAGAAACAAAAAATAAGAAAAAAGGTGCTACGGTTTTTGGATATGAAGTTTCTGACCCTGAGAGATTTGGTATCGTAGAGATTGATTCAAAAGGAAAAGCTATTAGTCTTTATGAAAAGCCCGAAAAACCAAAGTCGAATTTAGCTGTAGTAGGTCTATATATCTACGATGATAATGTTGTCAAATACGCAAAAAAACTTAAACCTTCAAAGAGGGGAGAGCTCGAAATTACTGACTTAAATAAAGCCTACTTAAAAAAAGATCAGCTTAATGTTGCAAAGCTTGAAGGTGGCTCAGCTTGGCTTGATACTGGGACACATTCTTCTTTGCTAGAAGCAAGTCAATTCGTTCACACTATAGAGAAAAGGCAGGGAGTGAAGATTGGCTGCATAGAAGAAGTAGCATATAGAAATGGTTGGCTTTCTAAAAAAAATCTAAAAACTTTTTCTGAAAAATATAAAAACAATCAATATGGTGAATATTTGAAAAAAATTGTTGATGAGAAATGAAGATATCTAAAACAGAAATTAATGATCTGCTTTTGCTAAAGCCTACCATCTTTGAAGATGAAAGGGGGCATTTTTTTGAAAGCTATAATTTAAACAGAATTTCTGAAGCAATTGGTGGAGAAATTCAATTTGTACAAGACAACCACTCGTTCTCAAAAAAAGGAGTTTTAAGAGGACTCCATTTGCAAGCAAGTAAACCGCAATTTAAGTTGGTTAGATGCACAAGAGGAAAAATCTTTGATGTAGCAGTAGATTTAAGAGAAAATTCTGAAACATTTAAAAAATGGTACGGGTGTGAATTGTCTGAGAATAATAAAAACCAATTATGCATTCCAGCTGGTTTTGCACATGGCTTTTTAACCTTAAGTGATTTTGCAGAGGTTCAATATAAAGTCAACACCTTTTACGATCCAATGGATGAGAAAACAATTTTGTGGAATGACGAGGAGATTGGTATCTTATGGCCAATAAATCAAAATCAAATTACCTTATCTAAAAAAGATAGAAATGGCATGAAATTAAATGAATTTTTAAATTTTAAGGAGTTAAGTTGAAGATACAAATTTTTAAACCAAAATATCGTATAAATGAATGTCTTGAAGAAATCAAAGAATGTCTTGAGATGGGCTGGACAGGCATGGGGTTCAAGACAGAGCAAATTGAAGAGAAATGGAAAGAGTATACAAAGCTTCCAAACGCACATTTTCTCTCATCTGCTACCGCTGGCTTACATTTATCTTTAGAGATTTTAAAGAACGAGTTCAATTGGTCTGAAGGCGATGAGGTTATAACCACACCATTGACTTTTGTAAGCACAGGACATTCAATTATTCACGCCAAACTTAAACCTAAGTTTATCGATATTGATGAATATTTATGTCTTGATCCAAACCTTATATGTGAGAATATCTCTAGTAAAACTCGTGCAATTATTTTTGTTGGTCTTGGAGGAAATGTTGGTCAGCTTTCAAAAGTAATTGAAATTTGTAAAGAAAATAATCTTAAATTAATTTTAGATGCAGCCCATATGGCTGGAACTAAATATTTGAACAATCATGTAGGAAGAGGTGTTGATGTGTCTATTTTTAGTTTTCAAGCTGTAAAAAATTTACCAACAGCAGATTCGGGCATGATTTGTTTTAATGATGAAAAGCTTGATAAAAAAGCAAGAAAACTTTCATGGCTTGGAATATCAAAAGATACTTTTTCAAGATCTACAAATGAGGGGAATTACAAGTGGAAGTATGATGTTGAAGAAATTGGTTATAAATATCATGGTAATTCTATCATGGCCTCTCTTGCTCTAGTGGGTCTAAAGTACTTAGAGCATGACAATGAGTTTAGAAGAAAAATATGTAAGTTATACGAGGATAAGTTAAAACGCATATCAAATATCAAAATAGTGCCTACGTCATCAGATTGCATATCTTCTAGACATTTATTTCAAATAAGAGTTCCAGAAAGGGATAAGTTTCTAGCTCATCTGCAATCGCAAGATATATATCCAGGAGTTCACTACATCGATAACACTGAATATGGTGTTTATGGAATAAGTGATCAAATATGTCCAAAAGCAAGACAAGCTAGCAATGAGATAATATCTTTACCATTGCACCTTGAATTGACAGAAAAAGAGATTGAAAGAATAGTTGATTGCATAAAAAAAGCGGCGGGAGACATACTTTAAAATGCTACATAAAATTGGAATCATAGTAGTTAACTATAACCAACTTACATATACCAAGAATTGTATAGATTCATTATTGAAATCTGACTTTCAGGACTTTCACATAGCTCTGATAGATAATGGATCAAAAAAAGAAATTTCAAAACAACTTGCTAAAGAGTACTCAAATAATAAAAAGGTAAATTTATGTTTTCTTAAGGAAAATATTGGTTATGCTGCAGGCGTTAACAAAGGCTTTATGTTTTTTGAGGGAAACATGCCAGACTATTTTTTGATACTGAATAACGATACTGTGATTGATTCTAAAGCCATTAAAAATCTAATTAATGCTTCAAAAAGGTATGAAAATAATGCAATTGTATCAGGAAAAGTTTTCAACTTTGCCCCAAAAGATTCTTTGCAGTATGTGGGGCAAAAATCAGATCCTTCTGGGGGGTTAAATCAGGTATCAATTGTAAAAAATAAAAATGAAAAAGATATTGGACAATATGATTTTGAAATGGAGCTAGGTATGCTTGATGATATATTTTGGCTAATACCTAAAAGAGTTTATAAGTCATTAGGTCATTATTCAGAAGATTTCTTTATGTATGGTGAGCAGAATGATTATGCTTTTAGAGCAATAAAAAAAGGCTTTAAGTTAATCTATACTCCAGATGCAAAAATTTGGCACAAAGGCGGAGCCTCAACAAATTCATTGAAATCGCTATCCCCAAGGATCCAATATTGGCAAAATTTAGCAAGCTTTAAGTTGGCATTTCTACATTTACCTGAAAAAAAATTCCTTGAGTTTTCTTTATTTTGGTATTTGAAGACTTTATGTAAGCAACTATTTCTATTTTTATTAGGTAAAAGAAGTTTGAATAATATAAAGGCAGTTTTTTATGCAAAGAGAGATTTTATTGACTGGAAAAAGGGCAATATCCCAGATAAGGACTATAACCCTTTTACAACTTAGGAGAGAGATATGTTTACAAATAAAATTTTACTTATAACTGGTGGCACAGGTTCCTTTGGTAATGCAGTGCTTAACAGGTTTCTTGATACTGATATTGCTGAAATAAGAATTTTCTCTAGAGATGAGAAGAAACAGGATGATATGAGGAAAAAGTACAACAACCCTAAATTAAATTTTATTTTAGGTGATGTTAGAGACAGTAAAAGCATTGATGATGCAACAAAAGGCGTCGATTTCATATATCATGCTGCAGCACTTAAACAAGTTCCATCTTGTGAGTTCTATCCAATAGAGGCTGTCAAAACTAATATAAGTGGAACTGAAAACCTTTTAAACGCAGCAATAAAGAACTCAGTTAGTAAAGTAATTTGCCTGAGTACAGATAAGGCAGTTTATCCAATAAATGCAATGGGAATGTCCAAAGCTCTAATGGAAAAAGTCATGATTTCAAAAGCAAGATTGCTGAAAGATTCAAAAACAACAATATGTTGCACTAGATATGGAAACGTTATGGCATCAAGGGGTTCTGTAATACCACTATTTTGTGAACAAATTATGCAAGGGAAGCCTTTAACTTTAACTGATCCAAATATGACAAGATTTATGATGACATTAGAGCATGCAGTAGATCTCGTACTTTTTGCATTTAAAAATGGAAGAAATGGTGATATTTTTGTGCAAAAAGCACCATCGGCAACTGTCCAGACCCTTGCTGATGCTTTGTTAAAAATTCTTAAAAAAAATAACTATAAAATTGAAG
>CACNDL010000009.1 GCA_902619265.1 uncultured SAR86 cluster bacterium | reverse complement strand
AGTCAAAACTAGTATTGATAAAATTGTAATTAGCTTTTTTAGCGACATTACTTTAATGTTGGAAAAAGCACTACATCTCTAATAGAACTTTTATTTGTAGCTAACATTACTAACCTATCAATTCCTAAACCTACACCCATTGCTGGGGGCATTCCATGTTTTAAAGCATTGATATAATCATCGTCGTACAACATAGCTTCTTCATCGCCAGAATCTTTTTGTTTAACTTGCTGTGTGAATCTTTCCTCCTGATCGGTTGGATCATTCAGTTCACAGAAAAAATTTGCAAATTCTCTTCCAGCAATGAAAAGTTCAATTCTATCTGTGTAGTTTTTATCGCTATCTTTTCTTCTTGAGAGAGGAGAAACTTCATAAGGGTAATCTTTTACAAACGTTGGTTTCCAAAGCTTCTTTTCAACATGTTCTTCAAACAACTCAAGAAGTACCTTGCCCCAACCCCAATCTTTTTTAATTTTTAAGCCATTACTCTTAGCAGTGTTAAATATTTGTTCTTCAGTATCAAGATCAACTTTTAATTCATCTTTAACTAAATCTTTCAAAGATTTAACATCGAAATTATTTTTTAAATCTAACTCTTTTTCTTCGTATGTGATCGTTAACGAATCATTAACTGCCTTTATGCTGTCTTGAACTAATTTTTGTACTAATTGGGTTGTTTTCTTGAGTGTTCCATATGCTTCATAGAACTCTAGCATTGTAAATTCAGGATTATGTATCGTAGATAATCCTTCGTTCCTAAAATTGCGATTGATTTCAAAAACTTTTTCAAAACCTCCGACTAACAGTCTTTTTAAATAAAGTTCTGGAGCGATTCTAAGAAATAATTCCTTATCTAATGCGTTGTGATGCGTTTTGAAGGGTTTAGCATTTGCACCTCCTGGTATAGGATGCATCATAGGTGTCTCAACTTCTAGATATCCAGCTTCTTCTAAATTCTTCCGTATTGATTGGATTATTTTATTCCTTTTAACGAATACTTCTCTCGAGTCCTTATTGCTCATCAAGTCTACATATCTTTGTCTATAAATTGTTTCAATATCAGTTAGGCCTGCATATTTTTCAGGCATTGGGTTTAATGATTTAGTTAAGAGTTTAAAATCTTTGACTTCGATTGTTAGTTCATCAGTTTTTGTTCTGAATAAAACTCCTTCAATGCCAATTATGTCACCGAGATCAAAATCTTTTATTTCCTCTAATCTTTCTTCTAAATTATTTTTTGAGAAATAAGCTTGTATGCGGCCGGAAAAATCTTCAATTGTCATGAAAACAACTTTCCCCATTTCCCTTTTGAGAACAATCCTGCCTGCATTACATGCATCTACATTTTCCTTTTCAAGATCTTCCTTAGATAAGTTGCCAAACTTATTAATTAAATGAGATATTTCATATTTTTTTTCAAAATCATTTGGATAATTAAAGCCGCCAGCACGAAGTTTCTCTAATTTAGCTTCTCTGTCTTTCTGAACTTTTGATAAATCTTTAATATCCATTTTTTAAACTTTCTTTTATGAAGTTGTTAATTTTACCATCTAAAACTGATTGAGTATTTGTTTCCTCATGCTTTGTTCTAATGTCTTTTATTCTAGATTGGTCTAAAACGTAGGATCTTATTTGGTTGCCCCATCCAATGTCTGTTTTTGAGTCTTCTATTTTTTTTATTTCCTCTTCTTTTTTTTGCATTTCCATCTCATAAAGTCTTGATTTAAGCTGCTTAATAGCTCTATCTTTGTTTTGATGTTGTGATCTTTGAGATTGACACTGAACTACAAGCCCACTTGGAATATGAGTAAGTCTTACAGCAGAATCAGTTTTGTTTACATGCTGTCCCCCTGCTCCAGATGCTCTATATGTATCAATACGCACTTGGGACATATCAAGATCAATTTCAATATCATCATCTATCTCAGGCGAAACAAAAACCGCAGCAAAGGATGTATGTCTTCTGTTGCCTGAATCGAATGGGGATTTTCTGACAAGCCTATGAATGCCTGTTTCTGTCCTCAGCCAACCATATGCATACTGACCACTTATATGTATGCTTGCGCTTTTAATTCCTGCAACGTCTCCTACGGAATATTCTTCTACTTTAACCTTAAAGCCCATATCTTCTGACCATCGCATATACATCCTATACAACATTTCTGCCCAATCTTGCGCTTCTGTACCACCTGAACCAGACTGAATATCTAGGAAGGCATTGTTCGTATCATTTTCTTTTGAAAAATATTTTTTGGTTTCAAGCGAATCTATTTCTGAATTTAATTCAGTGAGAGCAGTGCCTTGATTTTTTAATTCTTCGCTATCATTTAATTCAATCGATATTGAAACCAGATCGTCAATATCTGCTATTTTTGTTTCAATATTACTAAATTCATTTATCTTTGTTTCTAATACAGTCTTTTGCTTATTGAATTCGTTTAGTTTTTTATGATCTTTCCAAACCCCAGGGTCTTGAAGCTTATTTTCAATGGCTAATAGATCACTGGACAACGTATCTGGGTCAAAGGAACCCCCTGAGATCACTTACCCTATCTTTTGTTTTTTGCAAAAATAAATTTAGTTCAGCTTTATCCATTTTCGATAATTATATATCTCATTAGCCTCTTGGGTGATGTTTCTTATGTAAATTTTTTACTTCTGCTTGCGCCACGTGAGTATATATTTGTGTTGTGGCCAAATCTGAATGTCCTAATAACAGCTGCACTGATCTTAAATCTGCACCATTATTTAACATATGTGTTGCAAAAGCATGCCTTAAAGTATGTGGATGAACTTCTTTTTTAACGTCCACTTTCTTTAAATATACTTTGATCCTGTGCCAAAAGCTATGTCTGCTAATTTGTTTACCATGTGTAGACACAAAAATATTATTGTGATCTTTACCTTTAGAAAGCTTGTCTCTAGCATTTGTTAAGTATTTCTTAATCATGGTAATAGCATCATTAGTTAATGGAATTAATCTTTCTTTACCACCTTTACCAATCACTTGGACAGAGCCTCTTGTTAAGTCAACATTATGCATGTTTAGACTTATTAATTCGCTTATTCTCATTCCTGTTGCGTATAAGGTGTACAACATTGCTTTATCCCTCATTTCGATAGGTCTCAACTCATTTGGGGCATCCAAGATTTGCTGAGTTTCCTCAACTGTAAGAGTTGTTGGTAGAAATAATCCTGATTTTGGTGCGTCAATATTAAGCATTGGATTAATCTTTATATGTTCGACTGAAATAAGATATTTAAAAAAACTTTTTAAGGAAGAAATATTTCTTGATACTGTTTTTGATGAGAACCCCTTATCTAAAAGAAAGCTTAAAAAAGAAAGTATTAAGAAGTGATCAGCTTTTAGTACTGACTTATTGTTTTTTTCCAAAAAATTTCTAAATTTATTTAAATCGTTCTTGTAAGATTCAAGTGTATTTTGAGAAAGATTCTTTTCTAACCAGAGAGAATCTAAGAATGTTTCTATAAGTAATTTTGACTCAGACTGCACTAACTAATTTTTTCTTTAATCCTAGCAGATTTTCCTGATCTTTCACGAATGTAATAGAGTTTTGACTGTCTAACTAAGCCTTTTCTTTTGACTGTAATAGAATCTATCAGAGTGCTATGTGTTTGAAAAGTTCTTTCGACTCCAACTCCGTTTGATATCTTTCGCACAATGAAAGATGAGTTGATTCCTCTATTCTTTTTACTTATTACTAATCCTTCGAATGCTTGAAGTCTTGTCCTTTGACCTTCGGTTACTTTAACTTTAACAACAACTGTGTCACCCGTTCTAAACTCTGGATGATCCTTTAATTGTTCTTCTTCTATTTTTTTAATAGTTTGTTTAGTCATGTTTTTTTTTCAGAAAGTCCCCGTAATGTCGTAATAATATCATTTCTTTTTCTGAAAGTTGCAATTGTTTAAATAAATCAGGGCGTTTTTCTCTTGTAACCCACAAACTATTAGCTAATTTCCACTCATTGACTTTTTCATGGTCACCGGAAAGTAAAACATCTGGTACTTTTTTTCCTTTATAATCACTTGGCCGTGTAAATACATGCCCTTTTAATTTACCTTCGCTGTGACTATCTTTGTTAACTGAGTCTTTATTGCCAATAACATCATCAATATTTCTTAAAATCGCATCTATTACAACTGAAGCGGCAATCTCACCTCCACTTAGAACGTAATCACCAATGGATATCTCTTCATCAACATAGCTATCAATAAATCTTTGATCAATTCCCTCATATCTACCACATACAAAAGTAACATCTTCTAGCTGTGAGAGCTCAACAGCTTTTTTCTGGTTAAAAACTTCCCCTTGTGGTGTTAAACATATTACGTGACCAGGTTTTTTAATAGTTTTTAAACTCGTCTCTAATGGTTCAATACCTAGAACCATTCCTTCTCCTCCTCCATATGGAGCGTCATCGACACTACCATAATCATTGTTAGAAAACTTTTTTAAATCAATTAGATTTAATTTTGCAATATTTTCTTTAAAGGCTTTTCCAGTGAGCCCTTTAAAAGACGACTGTAATATTTCTGGAAATAAGGCAATAACATTTATATTCATATAATTTAATCTATGCTTTTTTTGTATGTTCAATCAATAAAGTAGGAACATTATTAGTATGAGACTTTATCGTCGCAACTAGTGTATCTTCTTTAACTCCTGGTTTTACATCTGAAACAGTAATATTATTTTTTATCAACCTTTCTCTTGCTGAGTTAATATCCTCTACTCCCCATGCTAGACCCCACAATGAGTCAGTTTGCGGAACTTCATTATTTTTTTCTTCAATTACTTCAATTGTTGTTTTATTTAATCTAAAAAATAACATTCTTTTTTTCCAAGCTTCAACAAAACTATCTAAAGCTAATCTTATTCCAAATAGATCTCTATATACTTTAATAAACCCATCACAGTCGCTAGTTTTTATTACAACTTGTTCTAATTTCTTTATAGTGCTTTTATTGTATTTAGAAGAAGGCAACTCCTTGGATTTATGTTCAATAACAAAAGAGAATATCCCTCTTGTCATCTCTGGCGGCAAGAATTGATATAACCACTTTCTTTTTTTATTTTTTTCACTTACTCCTTCTCCACTAGCAACTTCTGACAGGAGATATCCAGACTCAGTAGCCTTTTTATTAAATGCTTCTATATTTGTTGTTCCTAGTACTAAACCCAATAAACCTTCACCATTTGTCTGAATACTCTTATTGATTAGCTCAGCGCCAACACCTGATCCAGTTGCTGCGAGCAACTCTAAATAAGTATTTTCAAAGTTAAAAAGAACATTTGAGGTACCAAGTTCATTATGAACACCTTTCCATACCGGATTAATACCGAAGATTTTTTTATAATTATTTTCTGCTGCATCCAGGTCTTCAACAGCTACAATTAAGTGGTCAACATTCTCAATCATATTGATTCAGGTACTTATCTATTCCCAATTAACATTCAGGGTATTTTTTTCTAATTCAAAATTGCCAAGAAATTGGTCTTCTAATGGGATAATAATATCTTCATCATCTGTTTTGATGAATATTAAATCAGATGCTCCGTGATTCTCTAACTTATATATTTTTCCAAGTAGTCTAGAATTTTGATCTATGACATTACACCCGATTAAATCTGTCCAATAGATAGCGTCTTTATCCTGGCGCATTTCCTTTAAAGAAATAAATATTTCTTTGTTTACGTAATCTTTTATATCATCAATTGAATTAATATTTTCAATCTTTGCAATAAAAGGAGTATTTGAGCTTACAAACTTCAGGTTTAGAGGAGTCTTATCTGCAAAAAAGAAATTTGAATATGTGAGAATATTTTCTAAAGGATCACAATAAGAAATCACCTTGATCTCACCTTTTAAGCCGTGAGTTTTTCCAAATTTTGCAATAGGAATAATATCGATATTATTTATCTTCTTTATTTTCTGGTTCTTTTTCTTCAGCAGGAGCTTCTT
>CACNDL010000008.1 GCA_902619265.1 uncultured SAR86 cluster bacterium | reverse complement strand
AGTTTGTTAACATACCTCCAAGCCATCTGTGTGATATGTAAGGCATGCCTGTTTTTTCACCGAAATCTGTTACATAACTCGAAGCAACTCTTTTAGTGCCAACTATCATGATTTTATTTCCAACAGATGAGAATTTTCTAAATGTTTCATATAGTTCAACTATTTTTTCCTGAGTTTTATAAAGATCTATGATGTGAATGTTATTTTTTTCACAAAATATATAATCCTCCATGTGAGGATTCCAAAATCTCTTTCTGTGCCCAAAATGCGCACCTAATTCAAATAGTTCTTCTATGCTTATGTTTACTTTACTCATATAAGTCTTCAATTAAGGTCTGCATATAATAAAGGTTTTTAGGCTTTTGGTAAAACCATTTAACAACTTTTAATGCACCTTGTGCATAAATACTTCCATTTGAGGCAGAATGCTTTAATTCAAGCTCCTCTAAATCATCAAATATTTGAATTTTGTGCCAATTTCCAGTCTCACCTTCTCTCAAACTTTCAATTTCTGATTCATGCAAGTTTGCTAATTTTGCGAAACTTAAAGCTGTCCCAGATGGTTTATCTAGCTTTGATTGATGATGCTTTTCTGAAATTTTAACTTTTTGAGAATTATTAAAATTTAATACTTTTTTTACTAAATCTTGTATTAAAGCAATTACTAAGGATGTATTTGGAGCTATAAAAACAGGCATTTCTTGAGAAAGGTTTTTGATATCTTCTAATTCGTGGTGTGTTAAACCAGTTGTACAAAATAAAACTGGTTTTTTTAATTGCGTATATAAACTAATTCTATCTTGTATCTTTTCTCGTGTAGCAAAATCAATGATGCAATCGAAATCATGACTGATCGTAGCTTTAAAAATATTATTATCAACTTTTCCAAAATGATGTTTTCCTACATCTAGGTCTAATGCATTAGAATTTTCACGGACAATAAAATTGGTAATTTCAATATCATTACAATTGTTGGCTTCTTCTATTACTGCACGGCCCATTTTGCCTGATGCACCAATTAGACAAATCTTTATCATTTAAACTTTTTATTAATTTTTGAGGTGAAATTTGATGCTTCGTGAAAATTTTTATTAGCATCGATAAATGCATCTTCAATTAATTTTTTTTGTTTCGAGGAGAGTTTTGATGGTGTTTCAACAACAACTCTCACGAAAAGATCGCCAGTTGTTTTGCCACGTAAAGAGCCTGCACCAAGATCTCTTAACTTAAAAATTTTTCCTGTTTGTGTTTCGGGAGGAATTTTCAAAAGAACTTTTTTACTTAAAGTAGGGACTTCTATCTCTCCTCCTAATATAGCTTGGTCAACACGAATAGGAACCTCACAGTAAAGATGGTTTCCTTCTCTTTCTAAAAATTCATGTTTTACAACTTGAACAACAATAAAAAGGTCTCCATTCTCGCCACCATATTGACTTACTTCTCCTTCACCAGAAAGTCTAATTTTATTTCCTGTGTCTACTCCAGCTGGAATATTCACCGAAACTTTCTTATTAGATGTAGGCAGCCTTATTTCAACATCTTTTCCAAAAACGGCTTCTTCCAACGTCATTTCATAAGCCATTTGAATATTTCTTCCTCTAGGTGGTCTTCTTGCGCCGCCTCTACCAAATATATCTCCAAAAATGTCACCAAATATCTCATCACCAAAAATATTGTTAAAGATGTCATTTATATCGACATTCTGAAAACCTGATTGTCCAAAGTTGCTACTAACACCTTGATGACCAAACTGGTCATAAGTCTGTCTTTTAGATTGGTCGCTTAGAACTTCATAAGCTTCGGCAGCTTCTTTAAATTTTGCTTCTGCCTCTTTATCGCCTGGATTTTTATCGGGATGATATTTAATTGCTAATCTTTTAAAGGCTTTTTTGAGTTCTGGAGCTGATACATTTCTGTCAACTCCAAGAATCTCATAGTAATCCCTTTTCACAATTATTTATCTTTATTGTCATCAACTTCTTTGAACTCAGCATCAACAGCTTCATCATTCTGATCTTTGTTTCCTTCATCATCAGAATTTCCTTGGGCCTGAGCTTGTTCTTTTTTGAATAATTTATCTGACAAAGGTTGTGCAACTTTTGATAATTCTTCCACAGCCTTGTCGATATCTTCTTTATTATCTGACTTACATGCTTCTTCAACTTTTTCAATTGCTTCAGTTAAAGACTTAGTTTCATCTTCAGATAATTCTTCTTTATTATCTTCCATAGCTTTTTTGGTTGAACTTGCTAATCCATCTGCCATATTTCTAGATGCTATTAATTCTTCGAATTTTTTATCTTCTTCCGCATTCATTTCAGCATCTTTAACCATTTTTTCAATCTCTTCCTCAGAAAGACCGCTACCACCTTGGATTGTGATAGATTGCTCTTTATTTGTTGATTTATCTTTAGCTGATACATTAATTATTCCGTTAGCATCAATGTCAAAAGTAACTTCAATTTGAGGTGTGCCTCTTGGCGCCGCTGGAATATCGGTCAAATTAAATTGGCCAAGTGACTTATTATCTGATGCTTTTTTTCTCTCTCCTTGAAGAACATGGACAGTCACGGCGGTTTGATTGTCTTCAGCAGTTGAGTAAACCTGAGATTTATTTGTTGGAATAGTAGTATTTTTTTCAATCATTGGTGTCATTACTCCACCAAGCGTTTCTATTCCTAAAGTTAATGGTGTTACATCTAAAAGCAAAACATCTGATCTTTCACCACTTAGAACAGCTCCTTGAGTTGCAGCTCCTAGAGCAACTGCTTCATCTGGGTTTATGTCCTTTCGTGCTTCTTTGCCAAAAAAGTCTGCTACGGCTTTCTGCACCATAGGCATTCTGGTTTGACCACCTACAAGAATTACTTCATCGATATCTTTTGGTGCTAATTTTGCGTCTTTTAGAGCAGTTTTTACGGGTTCCAAGCTTCTTTTTACTAAATCACCTACGAGAGATTCTAATTTTGCTTTTGTTATTTTATGAACAAAATGCTTAGGTCCGCTTGCATCTGCAGTTATGTAGGGCAAATTTACTTCGGTTTGATCAGTAGTAGATAATTCAATTTTAGCTTTTTCTGCTGCTTCTTTGAGTCTTTGCAAGGCCATAGGATCTGTATTCAAGTCAAAACCTGACTCACTTTTAAACTCATTAATAAAATGTTTAATTAGTATTGAGTCAAAATCCTCGCCACCTAAATGTGTATCTCCTGAAGTTGAAATAACCTCAAATTGATATTCACCATCAACATTCGTCATTTCAATGATAGAAATATCAAAGGTTCCCCCACCTAGATCATAGACAGCTATCACACCATCTTTCTTCAATTTATCTAGTCCAAAGGCTAGTGCTGCAGCTGTTGGTTCATTGATAATTCTTTTTACTTCTAAGCCTGCTATCTTTCCTGCAGCCTTTGTAGCTTGTCTCTGAGAGTCATTAAAATAAGCAGGTACTGTTACTACTGCGCCATCGACTTTTGCACCTAAATAATCTTCAGCTGTTTTTTTCATTTTCTTCAATATTTCAGCAGAAATTTGAGGTGGAGCTATTTTATTACCATCAACCTCAACCCAAGCATCGCCATTTTCAGCTTTCACAATGCCATAAGGTGCTGATTTCATATCTTCTTGGATATATTCGTCATCGAATTTTCGTCCAATTAATCTTTTTACTGCAAATAAAGTTTTGTCTGGATTTGTTACAGCTTGACGTTTTGCAGCTTGCCCAACTAAAACTTGCTTATCTGAGGAATATGCAACAACAGATGGAGTAGTTCTGTTCCCCTCAGCATTTGATATAACAACAGGCTCTGAGCCTTCCATAACGGAAACACATGAATTTGTAGTTCCTAAATCTATACCTATAACTTTTCCCATTTTTATTCCTATTTATTGTTTTTTTTCTAAAAAGCGTGAATTATTTCTTATTCACTACGACAAGAGCTGGTTTGACGACTCTTTCATTAAGTGTCCAACCCCTCTCCAGGGTATTAGTTACAAAGTTGTCTTTCTCCCCAGGGTTGTTGACCGTAGAAACAGCTTCGTGTTTTTCCGGATCAAACTCTTGCCCTGATGGATTTATGGGAACTATATTAAAATTCTCAAGAGTTTTTTCAAAAGAATCTAAAATTAGCAAAATGCCTTCTTTGTCAATTTTTTTTGAGTCCTCAGAATTTTCAATTGATTTCTCAAGTGAGGTAATGAGTGGAATGATTGAAAGCAGAAGTTCAGAATTTGCGTATTTTAAAGCATTAGAAATTTCATTGGTTGATCTTTTTCGAAAATTTTCTAATTCTGCAACTGCTCTTAATGTTTCTTCTTTTTGCTTTTCTACTTGTTCAAGAAGCTCTTCATAGGTAAGGCTATTGAGATCTGCAGAATCATTTGATTCTGCTTTTTGTTCCTCTTCATTTTGATTCTTAGCTTCTTTAGCTTCTTTTTCTTCTGACATTATTATTTTTTAACTTTTTTAACATAAAGCACAATGCTTTGATCAAGTAATTCATAACCATGTTTAGCTGCAATCTCTCTCTGCTTGTTTTTAATCTCTTCGTCGTAAAATTCTGTTGTTTCACCAGTATCTACACAAACCATATGGTCATGATTTAATGGATCATTAAGCTCATAAACAGATTTATTTGACTCAAATTGATGTTTAACAACGATCCTTGCATTTTCAAATTGTGTTAAAACTCTATAAACAGTAGCAAGACCAACGTCATAATTGTTAAGCACTAGCTCTTTATAAATCTCTTCAGCAGTAAAATGATCCTCAGTGCCTGAAGTTCTTTGAAGAATTTCTAAAATTTTTATTCTAGGTAGAGTTGCTTTTAAGCCAGCTTCTTTTAAATTTTTATTGGTTTTATCACTCATAACATTTATTCTATCTCAAATGAAAAAAATACTGATCATTATTATATCTTTATTAATTTATTCTTGCTCAAATACAAACCTCTATAGGGTAACAATTACACAAGGCACAGTTTTTGCTCAAGAGGATATAGACAAATTAGAAATTGGTATGACAAAAGATCAGGTTTCATTTGTAATGGGTCAACCATCTTTCGAAAACTTTTTTGAAAAAAATGTTTGGAACTACATTTATAAGATTACAACTGGTGATAATGTTGACATTGAAAAGAAGGTAAAACTTATTTTTGATGAAAAAAATCTGCTTAGTGAAGTGGTAATAATTAAGATTTAATTTCTAGAAAAATCTAATATCAAATAATATCTGTAAGTTTCCTAGAGTCCATATGACCATCAAGAAAACTGGACTGATTACTTTAAGAATGAACACCCATAAGCTCATTAAAGCTTTATTGTGAATGCCCATGGTATCTGCATCTATTACTTTTTCCAGTCTCCAGCCGACAAACACAGACATACCTGTGCCCACTAAAAGCAATAAGAAGTCATCTGCAAAATATTTCATAGCTTCGAATGGATTATCAAGAGCACCGATTGACACATTACTCCAAACATTATGTCCAGCCACACTTATTAGTGATAACAGAAAACAAAATGCAACAACATAGGTTGATGCTTTTGCTCGAGTCATTGAATGTTTTTGTGTTAAGTAAGCAACACTTGGTTCAAGAATAGAAATCATTGAACTAAAAGCTGCCACTGCTAAAAGGAAATAAAATAATGGGCCAACAAATTGTCCAACAGAACCGAGCTGAGCAAATACTTCGGTCATTGTTACGAAAACAAGAGTATCACCAGCGTTAGGGGAAAAACCAAGACCTAAGGCTAATGGAAAAATTGCTAAACCTGCGAGAAGCGCTACACCTGTATCAGCTGTTACAACTACTGCAGAGGCCTTTGATACTTTTTGATCAGAGGGCATATACGATCCAAATGCCATTAAAGTCCCCATACCTATACTCATTGAGAAAAATGCTTGTCCTATAGCAGCTTGAATAGTTCCAGCTGAAAAATCTTCAGCTTTCCATGAGAATAAATAATTAAGTCCACTTGAAAAATCACCTGCTACTGCTCCGTAACCAACCATCGCTATAACAAGAACGAAAAGCATAGGCAGTAAAAATCTCATAGCTTTATCAATCCCCTTATCGATTCCATTAGCTACTACAAAACCTGAAGCAAATAAAAATAAGGAAAACCAAAACGTCATTTCCCAGAAGTTTGCTTTTTCGGCCTCATAGACTGCTGCTGCAGCACCTGTTTCTAAGCCTGCAAATGATATGAAGCCATAATTAATGACAAAACCAGCTATAACTGCGTAATATCCAGCAATGATCAAACTAGCAAGAATCCCACCATATCCAACGATGCTCCATTTAGAAGATGATTTTGATTTTTTGGCTAATGTTTCAATCGATGAAACTGGGTTACTTTTGCCTTTTTTACCAATAAATACTTCAGCCATAAATACTGGCAGACCTAGAGTAATAACAAAGAAAATATATAAAAGAACAAATAATCCCCCACCATTTTCACCTGCTTTGTACGGAAATCCCCAAATATTACCAAGGCCAACAGCAGAGCCAGTCGCCGCTAATAAAAAAGCAGTATTGTTATTCCATTGACTTGATTGTGATGCCATAGTTTTTTTTATTGGTTAGTAAATATAAACCCAATCATAAGTAAATGGCAAATTCTGATTGAAAAAGTTAGGTGGAATCTTATTTCTTTGTACCAACCTATCTTTTCAATTAATTTTCTCTCAGAAAAATAAATGAATTCATATACCAAAAGAAGAATAAAAAGACAAAGAATTGAGTAATTTTCAGCAGAGAATGTAATAAAAAGTGACAAAAGAAAAACTGTTGAAAAAATAATTGTTGAGCTAAGAATTGATTCATTGGATTTTATCGATAACCCCCATAATGTACCTGCCATAAATGTCGCCATTAGAATTGACCATGTGAAAAAAAACAGAATCAAATAATAATCGAATGCTATTTTTGGTGATATCCAAGATATTATGGGAATAAAAATGAAAGGTATGAGCCCTGAATAACAAAATATTTTTACCTTATCTTGTAGAATCATATCTATGAATAGTAAAACTGTAGCAACAAATAAGAAAGCCAGATTTGATTTTTTTTTGGAAGAAACTTTTGTTGCCGGTTTAATGCTTGAAGGGTGGGAAGTTAAATCTTTAAGGGAAGGTAAACTTAATATTAAAGAAGCTTATATCAAAGATATAAAAGGAGAGCTTTTTTTAGTTGGTGCTAGAATTGATCCTGCGAGCTATATTAACCAAAAAGACCAAACAGAGCCTGGGCGATTTAGAAAGCTATTATTAAATAAAAGAGAGTTAAAAAATATTTTATTTGCGATATCAGCTAAAGGGCAAACTTGCGTGCCTGTTAAACTTTTCTGGAAAGGACATCTTGCTAAATTAGAGATAGCATTAGCGAAAGGTAAAAAGAATATCGACAAAAAACAAACTAAAAAAGTTGCTGACATTCAAAGGGATGAAGAAAGGGCTTTAAAAAAGTTTAAATAAGCTTTATTATTGCCGGTTCGGGGGCGTATTAGGCTTTGACGTCTACCACGGAACCCAAAGCGCATATCGAGCAAAAACATAACTCGTAAAAATTTGTTTAAAAATTTAGTTGCAGATAACTACAACTATAGATTGGCAGCTTAATGTCAACCTGCTATCATTTGTGGCCTACAACATTTGATAGTGGTCATTTTGTAGGAGTAGCTTTATAGCCTGTCCAACTATAGAGTGAATTTTTGGACTATGCTTAGTATGTCTTGATCATCAGGCTATACTAAAGATGAAATTAATTGATGAATCTATATATGTAGAAGCTAGGGGAAAGTGATGACGGACGTGGGTTCAAATCCCGCCGCCTCCACCAAGCAAAAGGAAAATATTGATGGCAAACTCAAAATCGGCTGACAAAAGAGCCAGACAAAATAAAAAAAGGTATGAACTTAAGCATGCCCAAAGATCTATGGTAAGAACTTCTGTCAAAGCTACAACAAAAGCAGTTGAGGCAAAAGATAAAAAGGTAGCTGAAGTTTTTAAAACAGCTCAATCTACTGTAGACAAAATGGCTAGCAAAGGCGTTATTCACAAAAATAAAGCTGCCAGGATTAAAAGCAGATTAAATAAACAAGTTAAATCTGCTTAAATAACTCTTCACTAAGAATATCAAGGCCATCTCCAGATAAAGAAGAAATTGGATAGATGGCAGTTGATGGATATTTTGTCTGAAATTCACGAATTAGATCTGATAAAGATTCTTGATCAATAAGATCGGTTTTAGTAATGCAAATCCACCTTTTTTGATTTGAAAAATCTAAATGAAAATCTTCCAACTCTTTTTCAATTATGTCAAAGGATTTCAAGGCATCTTGAATAGTTTGTGTTCCATCAACTAAATGCAGTAAAAATTTTGTTCTGTAAGCATGTTTTAAAAATTTAGTACCTAAACCCAGGCCTTGCGAAGCTCCTTCAATTATTCCGGGTAAATCAGCAATAGTTATTTTTTTGATTTCATTTTCCATGACACCTAACTCTGGATCTAATGTTGTAAATGCATAATTACCTATTTTTGATTTTGAATTAGTAATATTGCTTATTAATGTTGATTTGCCAGCATTTGGTAAGCCCAACAACCCAACATCAGCTATTAGTCTCAACTCAAGAAGTATTTCCCTATTATCTGAATCTTCTCCATTAGTAATTTTCCTGGGAGATTGATTGGTAGAGGATTTAAAACGAGCGTTACCCAGTCCTCCCTTTCCACCTTTTGCAATTACTATTTCAGCTGATTCGGGACTTATTTCACCAATAAGCTCTCCAGTTTCTAGCGCATGTATTATTGTTCCATTAGGTACAGGTATAGTGAGATTTTCACCCGACTCGCCTTTCATATTTTTACCTGCTCCAGATTTTCCAACTTTTGCTGCAAATACTCTTTTGCCTTTTAAATGATTTAAAGAGTTCAGGTTATTGTCTAAAGTTACAACTACATCTCCGCCATTACCTCCGTCTCCACCATCTGGACC
The DNA here is from genome assembly GCA_902619265.1 of uncultured SAR86 cluster bacterium. GTDB lineage: Bacteria > Pseudomonadota > Gammaproteobacteria > Magnimaribacterales > TMED112 > TMED112. The sequence goes on along the minus strand of CACNDL010000008.1, from coordinate 18,177 downwards.
GCCTCGAGGTATATATTTCTCGCGTCTGAAACTTAGACAACCGTTGCCACCTTTCCCAGATATTGCTTGAATTCTGGCTTCATCGAAAAAAGCCATGATATTTATTTAGTTGGGTTAATATTTACGAACTTTCTTTTATTTACACCCTTGGTTTTGAACTCAACTTCTCCAGTTTTAAGTGCAAATAGAGTGTCATCTCGACCTTTTCCAACATTAAGGCCTGCATGAAATTTTGTGCCTCTCTGTCTAACTAAAATTTCACCGGCGTTTACTGTTTGACCGCCAAATCTTTTTACTCCTAAAAAATTAGGATTCGAATCTCTACCGTTCTTACTTGAACCACCTGCTTTCTTATGAGCCATCTTTTATTTCTTCAATGTTTATTGTAGTTACTTTTCGTCTGTGTCCAACAATTCTTTTGGAATCCTTCCTTCTTCTGAATTGTATTGCATAAACTTTATCTTTTTTATCCTGGCTTACCACTTTTCCAGATACATATGCTTTTTTTACATGAGGTTGACCGACATGAGGAGTTTTTCCATCTGATAAAAGGAGAACTTTGTCAAATTTGACTTTATCTCCTTTTTTGGCGTCAGCAATATAATCTACTTCGATTACAGTGCCAACTTCAACTCTTTCTTGTTGATTACCTGTGTCTATAATTGCGTACATTTCTTAAAATATAGTTATGCCTAATATCGAGGAACAAAATTTAACTGAATTTTTGCTGGAAGTAAAGGCAAAAATGGCGAATATCACAACATCTGAAAATTACGAAATTAATGATATAAATCAATACGTTCTAAAAAATTCAGGCAAATTTATTAGATCAAAAATTATCTACCTCTATGGTTCGGAAATTGGAGTCACAAAAAATAAATTAATTGAGCTTGCTTCAGCTGCCGAATTGATTCATTTATCCACATTAATTCACGACGACATTATTGATGAGGCTGATCTTAGAAGAGATATGCCAACAGTCGTAAAAAAATGGGGCATAAAAAAAGCAATCCTATACGGAGATTTTTTATATACAAAAACTTTTCAGGGTTTGAATTCATTTGATAATACAGCCATTGCTGACGTCTTGATTAATTGTGCTGAAGCTCTTATTGAGGGCGAATTCAACCAACTTAAAATTAAAGATAATTCTACTTTTTCAATACAAGATTATTTTGATGTAATTGAAAAAAAGACCGCAGTCTTATTTTCAGGAGTTCTAAAATGTTTAGGCATTGAAGCAAAACTTTCTGAACAACAGATAATAGAACTTGAAAATCTTGGTTTAGCTTTTGGAAGAGCATTTCAGATAAATGACGATTTGGGTGATTTCGAAGATTCAAAAATAACAGGAAAAGCAGAATATAAAGATTTATCAGAAGGAAAATTAACCTTGCCAATGATTTTTTTACTGGAGAGTTTAGAAGAAGATAAACAAAAAGAAGTATTAAAAACCGTTGAAAATCGTGACTTTTTGAAACTTAAAACAACTTTACAAAATTCGGGTTGTTTTGAAAAAGCGCGTCATGAGAGGCAAGTAGCAATAAATCACTGCATTGAATACACAGAGAGATTTATTAAACTAGAAAAGCTGAATGAAATTAAAATATTTTTAAATAGTTTATTAGTTGCATGAACAGAGTAGTAATTACAGGTATTGGAGTTATTTCTTGCTTGGGAAATAATAAAAATGAGGTCTTAGCTTCCCTCTTAGATAGCAAATCTGGCTTAACTCTGAATCCTGAATACAAAGAAAATGGGATGAGGTGCCACATCTCAGGACAAGTAAATCCAAATCTTGATGTTATTGATAGAAAAATGCTCAGATTCATGAGTGAAACATCAGCGTACGCATTTTTGTCAACAGAAGAAGCTCTTGAAGATTCAGGGCTAAGTATTAAGGACATTAATAATGACAAGACTGGTGTAATTGTTGGATCAGGAACAGGCTCAAGTAGAGAACTTAAAAATGTAGTAGATACTGCAAGAGAAAAAGGCGTCAAAAGAGTCGGGCCTTATGCTGTAACGCGAACCATGGGCAACACCACGTCTGCTGCTATTTCCACATTCTTTCAAACTAAAGGTGTTTCCTTTTCTATTGCATCTGCATGTTCAACAAGCCTTCATTGCATCTCGTATGCTTCTGATCTGATTAAAAGTGGAAGGCAAAAAACAGTCATTGCCGGTGGTTCCGAAGATGATCATTGGACTGGTGCAATGATGTTTGATGCCATGGGGGCATTGAGCACTAAATGCAATGATAAACCTGAAAAATCATCAAGGCCCTATGATGTAAATAGAGATGGTTTTATTCCATCAGGTGGTGGTGGGATTGTAATTTTAGAGGAATATGAGGCTGCCAAAAAAAGAGGAGCACAAATTTATGGTGAAATAATTTCATGCTATGAGACCTCTGATGGATTTTCACTAGTTAGCCCATCTGGAGAAGGTGCAAGCAGATGCATGCAAGGATTAAAGTATTTAGATAAAGTCGATTACATTAATACACATGGAACTAGTACACCGGCTGGAGATATCACTGAACTGAAAGCCATAAAAGAGGTTTTTGGAGATAAAATTCCTCCAATCTCTTCTACAAAGTCACTAACTGGTCATTCTCTTGGAGCAGCAGGCGTGCATGAGGTAATTTACTCTTTACTTATGATGCAAAATAATTTTTTATGTGGAAGTCATAATATTGAAGAAATTGATCCTGAAGCCAATAACTTTCCAATCCTCAAAGAGAATGAAGACACAAAAATTAATTGTTTTCTATCTAACTCATTTGGTTTTGGTGGAACTAATGGCTCTATAGTGATTAAAAAAGTCTAGAAAGGGATATCTTCCTCAAACTTATCATTATCTTTCGTAGGGGCAGATGAGCTTGAATCTGAACTAGAAGCGTCAACATCCCCCCTGGAATCAAGCATCGTCATTTCTCTTGCAATCACTTCAGTTGTATATCTTTTCTTACCTTCTGAATCTTCCCAATCTCTAGTTTGTAGTTTACCTTCAACAAAAATTTTAGACCCTTTCTTTAGATATTGTTCCGCTATTTCAGCTAATCTTCCGAAAATTACAACTCTGTGCCATTCAACTTGTTCTTTTTGCTCTCCAGTAGTCTTATCTTTCCATCTTTCAGATGTTGCAATAGAAAGATTTGCTACAGGGCTGCCTGCCTGGGTATATTTAATTTCAGGATCTGCACCAAGATTTCCAATAATTAGGACTTTATTTAGGCCGTTTGACATATATATATTCTATAATACTTTTTTCCATTTCATGTTATCAATTTGAAGTTTATTGAAATCAAAGGTGCAAAAGCACACAACTTAAAGAATATCTCTCTAAAAATACCGAGAGATAAGCTTACTGTTATTACTGGTTTATCAGGTTCAGGCAAATCGTCATTAGCATTTGATACCATCTATGCTGAAGGTCAAAGAAGATATGTAGAATCTCTCTCAACTTATGCTAGACAATTTCTATCTGTAATGGATAAAGCAGATTTAGAATCAATAGAAGGTTTGTCACCTTCAATATCCATTCAACAGAAATCTACCTCTCATAACCCAAGATCGACAGTCGGTACCATTACCGAAATACACGATTACTTGAGACTGCTCTTTGCTAGAGTTGGAGTGCCTAAGTGCCCTGAACATAACATTGAGTTGGAGGCTAAACCAGTAGTAACCATGGTTGCAGAGACTGTGAAAAAACATAAAGGTAAAAAAATATCTGTATTTTCCCCAGTAATAATGGATGGTAAGGGAGAGCATATCGAATTGCTAGGCCAGTTAATGGCAGAGGGTTTTTCTAAAGTTAGAATCGACAATGAGATATATCAAATAAATAAAGTACCTTTATTAGAAAAAAATAAAAAACATAATATTTCTGTATTAGTCGACCAGCTAATTATTGATACGACTAAAGATTGCAGACAACGGCTAACTGAATCAATTGAAACTGCATTGAGATTTTCAAAAGGTAGCGTTGATATAGTTTCTGAAGAAAATGAGTACAGACTTTCAAATAAGCATTCATGTCCAATTTGTGACTATTCGGTTCAAGAATTAGAGCCAAAAATATTTTCCTTCAACAATCCAAGTGGTGCTTGCCCAGATTGTGATGGTCTTGGGGTAAATAGCTACTTTGATGAAGATAAAATAATTAAATACAAAAACCTGAGCATATCACAAGGATGCATTGAACCCTGGAATACTCCCTACTATCAAAGTAAGTTAATAGGACTACTGGACTACCTTGATGAAGATATAAATGTTTCATGGGATAACCTGAAAGAAGAAACAAAAAAAATAATCATGTGGGGCTCTGACGAAGAAATTTCATTTAAAGATTTATCAACAAATAAGATTGTTAAAGAAAAATTTGAAGGTGTGATTCCATCTTTGCAGAGACAATATGATCGAACAGACTCATATTTTATTAGGGAAAAAATTAACTCTTACGTTTCTGAAAAAACATGCACAACGTGCAATGGTCAAAGATTGAATGAAGTTGCAAGAAATGTTTTTGTTGATGGTATGAGCCTTCCTGAAATAAGTTCACTAAAGATCAATGATGCCAATGACATCATCAATAATTTAGATTTAGATGGTAATAAATTTGAAATCGCAGAGAAAATTAGCAAAGAGATTTCAACAAGACTGTCATTTTTAGTTGATGTAGGTCTTGATTATTTAAATCTTTCTAGAGGGGCAAATACTCTTTCAGGAGGAGAAGCGCAAAGAATTAGATTAGCGAGCCAAATAGGCTCAGGCTTAGTGGGAGTAATATATGTTCTTGATGAGCCTTCTATAGGACTTCATCAAAGAGATAACCAAAAGTTAATAAATACATTAATCAAATTAAGAGATTTGGGTAATACAGTGATAGTCGTAGAACATGATGAAGAAATGATTAAATCTGCAGACCATATAATTGACCTTGGAGTTGGTGCAGGCATTCATGGAGGCTCGATAGTAGCAGAGGGACCACTTAAAAATATTGCTGCTTCAAAAGAATCAATTACAGCTGAATATTTAAGGAAAGAAAGGGTCATTTCTCTTGAGAATATTGAAAGAAAAGAAAGCAATAATTCTATTTATATCTCAGAGGCAAAAACTAATAATTTAAATAGCATTAATGTAGATATACCTTTAAATAAGCTTGTTGCTATAACAGGTGTTTCTGGTTCTGGAAAATCATCCTTGATAAACCATACTCTTATTCCCGGCATTAATTCAAAATTAAGTAGTGCAAAAATTCCTGAAAAAACAGATTATAAAAAAATTTTAGGAGAGGAAAATATCGACAAATTAATATCGATTGATCAGAGCCCAATTGGAAAAACACCAAGATCTAATCCTGCAACATATACAGGTTTATTTACCCATATAAGAGAAATTTTTGCTAATACTCCAGAATCCAGAACAAGAGGGTACAAGCCTGGAAGATTTAGTTTCAATGTTGAAGGAGGAAGATGTGAAAATTGTAGAGGAGAAGGATGGGTGAAAGTTGAGATGCATTTTTTGCCAGATTTATATGTTGAATGTGATGTGTGTAAAGGAAAGAGGTTCAGAGATGATACTCTTGAGATAAAATTTAAAGAAAAAAATATTCATGAAATTTTAGAGATGACAGTAGAGGAAGGATTAGAATTTTTTAAATCTATTCCTCAAATTTATAAAAAGTTAGCCACTCTTAAAGAAGTTGGATTATCTTATGTAAAACTAGGTCAAGCTGCTAACACCTTATCAGGCGGTGAAGCTCAGAGAGTGAAATTATCTAAAGAACTATCAAAAAGGGATACAGGCAATACCTTGTATATTCTTGATGAACCTACTACAGGCTTACACTTTTATGATATTCAAATGTTAATGGATGTTTTAAATAAACTTGTAAATAAAGGAAATAGCGTCATTGTCATTGAGCATAATTTGGATGTGATTAAATTAGCAGATTGGATTATAGACCTTGGCCCTGAAGGTGGCGATGGAGGGGGTAACATTGTTGCAGAGGGCAATATTAAAGATATTAAGAAATGTAAAAAATCTTTTACGGGCCAAATGTTAAAGATTACTTAAAGAATCTAGACCACCAACTTTTCTTTTCTTCCTTTTTCTCTGCTTTTTTCTTTTTAACAGGTTTCTTAGGAGTTGCAGTTGTTGCTTCAGTTTTTGCTGCAGTTTCTTTCTTTTCAGTTGTTTTCTTAGCTGTTTTCTTTGGAGCTGCCGCTTTTTTTGGAGCTTCCTCTTTAGATTCTGTTTTTTTAGTTGTAGTTTTCTTTGCAACTTTTTTCGTAGCTTTTACCTCTTCAGGTGCAGTTTCAGTTTTTTCTTCTGTTTTGGTTTCTGGCACCTCGTCAACAGGCATAACTAAATTTTCATCAATTATTGCATCATCAACTTTTGTTTCTTGCTCTAAGTCACGAATTGTTAATTCTACGTAACACATGTCTGCTTTATCGCCTTCTCTAAAGCCTGCCTTAATTACTCTTAAATAACCGCCTTTTGTCTCATTAAACCTAGGGCCTAAATTTGAAAATAGTTTAGATGTTGCACTTTTTGAATTTAATTGTGAAATGATCTGTCTCCTATTGTGGAGAGTATCAACTTTCGCTCTAGTAATAAGTGGCTCTACAAATCTTCTTAACTCCTTTCCTTTTTCAACTGTTGTTTTAATAACTTCATGCTCAATAAGAGACGCAGCAAGATTCCTCATCATAGCGATTCTGTGTGATGATGTTCTGCTGAATCTTCTACTAAGCTTTCTATGTCTCATTCTTACATTGGTGGCCAATTCTTGAGAACAGTGCCCATTGCAAGTCCTCTTGAAGCCAGCTCATCTTTAATTTCATTTAATGATTTTTTTCCTAGGTTTGGAGTTTTTAGTAAATCCATTTCACTTCTTTGGATTAAGTCACCTATTAGAAATATATTTTCTGCTTTCAGACAGTTTGTAGACCTCACTGTAAGCTCTAATTCTTCGATTGATCTTAAAAGCAACGGATCAAAGTCATATTTGTCTTTTCTTTTCTCTTTTCTGGAAACAAGTTCCTCATCAACAAAAACAGCTAGCTGATGTTGCATAATTGTCGCAGCATATTTTACAGCCTGCTTTGCATCTATTGTTCCATCAGTTTCTAAATCAAGGATCAATTTATCTAAATCTGTTCTATTTTCTACCCTTGTATTTTCCACTTTGTAATTAACTCTTTTTACTGGTGAAAATATTGCATCTAAGTGAAGAGAATCAATACTTTTGTCGTTCGTTTGTTCTGCAGGAACATAACCAATGCCAGTTTTGACTTTCATAGTCATAGATACTTTTTTAGGCTCTACAAGCGTCGCTATTACATGATCTGGATCTATAACTTCGACACCCGCAGGAAGCTCAAGATCTCCTGCTGTTATTGTTTTTGGAGTTTTGACGTTAAGTTTAACTTCAGCTTCTGAAGGACCATCTAATTTAATAGCCATATCTTTTAGATTTAACAACACATCAAGAATATCTTCTTTGATACCTTCAATTGTTCCATACTCATGTGAAACGCCATCAATTTTAACTTCTGTTACTGCAGCCCCAGGCATGTAAGAAAGCATAATTCTTCTCAGACTATGTCCAATCGTATAACCAAAACCCCTTTCAAAAGGTTCTAAAACAACCGTTAAATTGTTTTTATCAATTTCATCTACTTTTGCAACTTCAGGTGCCAAAACATTTAATTTATCTTCCATAATTTCCTCTATTATTTTGAGTACAACTCAATAATTAAGTTCTCATTGATTTCAGAACTTAGTTCACTTCTGTCAGGATAACTTAGAAATTTACCTGACATGTTATCAAAATTCACTTCGAGCCAACTTGCTTGATCTTTTGATTTAGCTAGCTCTACAGCGGCTTTAATTCTTAAGTGTTCTTTACTTTTATCTGTTACAGATATCTCATCGTCTGGTTTAACATTGAAAGATGGTATATTTACCACCTTGCCATTCACATTTATAGATTTGTGCGAGACGATCTGTCTTGCTTCAGCTCTGGTAACACCAAAACCCATTCTATAAACCACATTATCTAATCTTGTCTCTAGTAAGTTAAGTAAGTTCTCTCCTGTATTTCCCTTGGACTTAGCAGCTTTAAGATAATAATTTCTAAATTGTCTTTCGAGCAGTCCGTACATTCTTTTAACCTTTTGTTTTTCTCTTAATTGAGTTCCGTAGTCTGAAAGCCTACCTCTAGACATTGCATTTCCAGGTTTCTTATCAAATTTACATTTAGATTCAACTGCTCTTGTGCCTGAAGTAAGCATCAAGTCAGTGCCCTCTCTTCTTGAAAGTCTAAGTCTAGGTCCTGTATATCTAGCCATTACACTCTCCTCTTTTTAGGTGGTCTGCAACCATTATGAGGCAATGGTGTAACATCAGTGATTTTATTAATTCTCAAACCACAACCATTCAGAGCTCTAATTGATGATTCTCTTCCTGCACCTGGTCCTTTTACTCTTACTTCTAAGTTGACCATACCCATGTCTTTAGCCATATTACCTGCTCTTTCAGCAGCAATTTGCGCAGCAAATGGTGTACTTTTTCTTGAACCTTTAAAACCTGCTCCACCGGAAGTTGCCCAACATAAAGCATTCCCTCCCATATCAGTAATCATAACTATGGTGTTATTAAAAGATGCTTTTACGTGCGCTATGCCGTCAGTAACAATCCTTTTTGTTTTCTTTTTTCCTGCCATTATGCTCTTATTGGTTTCCTTGGACCTTTTCTTGTTCTAGCGTTTGTTTTTGTTCTTTGACCTCTTAACGGTAGGCTTCTTCTGTGTCTTACACCTCTGTAGCAACCAAGATCCATTAATCTTTTGATGTTGAAGTTAACGTCTCTTCTAAGATCACCTTCTATCTTCATTTCCTTAAGTTCGTCTCTTATTTTGTCTAGTTGATCCTCTGAAAGTTCCGAAACCTTCTTGGAATATTTAATGCTTAATTTGTCGCAAATATTTTGAGCGGTTTTTCTTCCAATTCCATAAATATGAGTTAACGAAACATCTATATGTTTGTTGTCTGGTATGTTAATTCCACCTACTCTAGCCATGTTTTATCCCTGCCTTTGCTTATGCCTCTTATTTTTGCAAATTACATATAAAGTACCCGTTCTTTTGACTATTTTGCAGTCTTTGCAAATCTTTTTAATTGACGATCTTACTTTCATCTTCTTCTACTCTTTTTTGAGCCGGAAATATTAGCATTTTTTAGGATAGATGCATATTGTTGGCTCATAACATATGACTGTATTTGTCTTTGCAGATCAAGCATCACCACTACAACAATTAGAACTGATGTACCACCTAAGTAGAATGAAATACCAAAACTATTAATTAAAAGCAGTGGAAGAATACAGACTAGTGATAAATAGAAAGCTCCAAATACTGTTAAGCGCGATAAAATCAAGTCTATAAAAGACGCTGTTTGTTCGCCTGGTCTGATACCTGGTATATACGCACCACTTCTTTTAAGATTTTCTGCCATATCATTTGAACTGAAAGTTAGTGCCAACCAAATATAACAGAAGGAAACAATCAAAATTACGAATATTAAAATGTATAAAGGCTGTCCTGGATTTAAATAAAGGGCAAATTCTTGCAAACCACCTAAACCTTCTATATTTCCAAACCAAGAGGACAGAGTAGCTGGGAATAATAAAAAGGTGCTTGCAAATATCGCTGGAATTACACCAGACATATTTAATTTTAATGGTAAAAAGCTTGAAGGAGCTTGCACCATACCTCTTACCTGATGTCTTTGGGCATAATTGACTGTTATCTTTCTTTGAGCATTTTCTACAAAAACGACAAGCGCAACAACAAGTAATGTAAGTAGGCCAAGTACAATTAGTATTAAATAGTTTAGATCTCCTTGTTGTGTTTGCTCTAGTGCCTGCCCAAAAGCTCTTGGAACACCAACAATAATGCTTGTCGCAATTATCAGAGAAATCCCGTTTCCTATTCCTCTTTCAGAAATTTGCTCACCAAGCCACATTAAAAATACTGTTCCAGTGACTATAGACAATACAGCCACAATAGCGCCGAAAATATTAGTTGACTCAATCAATCCGGCAGATTGTAACGTAACCGTTAAAGCAGTTGACTGTATTAAAGCAAAGACAACGGTTCCATATCGTGTGTATTGTGTAATTTTATTTCGTCCTGCTTGTCCGTCTTTTTTAAGCTCTTGTAGATATGGAAGTGAATTCGAGAATAGTTGCATAACAATAGCAGCTGAAATATAAGGCACTACGCTTAGAGCAAAAATACTCATTCTTTCAAGAGCTCCACCTGAGAACAAATTGAAGTATTGAAGAATTGTGCCTTGGCTTTGTTGGAAAAGAGCTGCAACTTGTTCTGGATTAATTCCAGGAATAGGAATATGTGTTCCAATCCTATAAACAAGAAGAGCAAAGGCTAAAAAACCTAATCTTCTCCAAAGTTCAGACATTGAATTATCCAATCTTTACTCCTTTTGATATCTTGATGTTTTCATCACTTGGTTGCTCTAATAACTTTCCCTCTCCAAAAATTTTTACTTTTAATGTTGATTTTCTGATCAAGCCAAGTTTTTTAAGATTTTCGATAGTTATCTTTTTAACACCTTCAAGATGTTTTACATTGATACTTTCTGAAACTCTTGAAACTCTTGATGTAAAACCAAATTTAGGCAATCTCATTTGTAGTGGCATTTGCCCGCCTTCAAAACCAGGCCTGACATTACCGCCGGATCTTGATTTCTGTCCTTTATGTCCTCTTCCAGCTGTTTTTCCAACTCCCGAACCAGTGCCTCTACCAACTCTTTTCTTTTCAGATCGAGACTTAGGGTCGCTAATATTGTTTAGTGTTAATTTATCCATATTATTTAACCTCTTCAACGGCAAGTAGGTACTCAACCTGTGTAATCATACCTCTGATAGAAGGTGTGTCTTCTAATACTTTAGAATCTCCTATACCCTTTAAACCAAGGCCTTTCACAGATAACCTGTGATTCTTTTTCCTGCCAATTAGACTTTTTAATTGCGTTACTTTTACCTTGGCCATTATTTTCTTCTCTCTTTAACTTTCTCTGGAGATTCCATTTTTGCTAAGCCTTCAACAGTAGCTCTTACTACATTGATGGGGTTTGTTGAACCATAACACTTAGCTAAAACATTTTTTATGCCAACTAGCTCAAGTACAGCTCTCATTGCCCCACCAGCAATAATTCCAGTACCTTCAGAAGCAGGCTGCATATATACCTTAGTGGCAGAACTCTTTTCATTAATTGGATACCAAATTGTATTTCCGTTTAGTTCAACATTTACTAGACTTCTTTTTGCTTCATCAAGCGCTTTTTGAATGGCTACAGGAACTTCTTTTGCTTTTCCTCTTCCGTAACCAACTTTACCATTCCCATCGCCAACAACTGTTAGAGCGGTAAAAGACATTACTCTTCCACCTTTAACTGTTTTAGCTACCCTATTAACTTGAACAAGTTTTTCTACAAGGGTATCTTGTGTCAGATTTTGTGCTTCTACATTTTCCATTAAAACTCTAGACCTCCTTCGCGTGCGCCATCAGCAAGAGCTTTTACTCTTCCGTGATATTTATATCCTGATCTATCGAAAGTAACCTTTTTGTGGCCTAACTCTATAGCTTTTTTGGCTATCTCACCACCAACCTTGGAGGCAGCTTCGATATTTCCACCATTTTTACTTTTTAAAGTTTTTTGTTGCGTCGAAACAGTGGCTAATACTTTACCATTCGACGAATCTATTAATTGCGCTGTAATATTTTTTAAAGATCTTGAAATAGAGATTCTCATAAGTTCAACTTTTTGAAGTTTTGCTCTTAGTTTCTTTGATCTTCTTATTCTTGCTGATTCTTTACTCATTTTTTAACCTGCTGCCGCCGCTTTCTTTCTTTCTTTTCTTACCACATGTTCATTGTCTATGAAGATACCTTTACCTTTGTAAGGTTCAGGCGGCCTAAATGCTCTTATTTCTGCACATACTTGACCTAATAACTGCTTATCACATGATGAAAGTATGATCTCTGTTTGATTTTCTTGTTTTGCTTCAACTGCTTGAGGAAGTTCATAATCAACAGGATGCGAAAACCCAAGGGTAAAAGTTATTTTTTTTCCTTGCACTTTTGCTCTGTAACCAACGCCATTAAGTTTTACATTCTTTTCAAATCCCTCACCAACACCTTTCACATAGTTATTAATCAGTGCTCTCATAGTGCCAGCCATAGCTCTTTCTTCATCTTGTTTCCACTTAACTTGTAAAGAATTCTCTTCATGACTGAAACTAATGCTTTCATGAACTTCTAAAGTCATTTCGCCTTTTGGTCCTTTGAAATTAATGGTTTGACCTTCAGTAGTTATATTTACTGAATCTGGAATAATAACCGGATCTTTCGCTATTCTAGACATTAAAATACCCTACAAATAACCTCGCCACCGAGTTGTTTTTTTATTGCATCTTTATCGGTCATAAGACCTTTGCTTGTTGTTAATACTTTTAATCCCAAACCACCTTTATATGGTTTTACATCTTTGTAACTTAAATACTTTCTTAATCCAGGACGAGACTCTCTAACTAATTCTTTAATAACTGGTTCTTCATTGAAATATTTAAGAGTTATTTCTAACTCATCAAATTCTTTCTTTACTTTTTTTACACTAGTTAGAAAACCTTCCTTTACCAATAATTTTGAAAGTTCATGTTTTAATTTTGAATAAGGTGCATTCACTGTAGCTTTGCCACGCATCAGTGCATTTCTTATTCTAGTTAATAAATCTGCTATAGGATCTGTCATAATATTACCAACTTGATTTCTTAATGCCTGGCAACTTACCTGACATTGCTAATTCCCTTAATTTTGTTCTACTTAGGCCAAATTTTCGGTAGACTCCCTTAGGTCTTCCTGTGAGTGCACACCTTCTTACAACCCTTGATGGGTTTGAATTTCTTGGTAACTTTTGTAATTTTCTTTGTATGTCCATTTTTTCTTCAAAAGTTGCGGCTTTACGCTGTTCATCCTTTAAAGCAGCACGTTTTTGAGAAAACTTTTCTACAAGTTTTATTTTTTTCTTTTCTCTTTCAATTATTGATTTCCTAGCCATTTTTACCTCTAAACGGAAAATTAAATGATTCTAATAGTTCTTTTGCATCACTATCTTTTGTTGCTGAGGTAGTAATTGCAATGTCCATGCCTCTTAACTTATCAACTTTGTCGTAATCGATTTCAGGAAAAATAATTTGCTCTTTAATACCCATATTGTAGTTTCCTCTACCATCAAAAGACTTCACACTTAAACCTCTAAAGTCTTTTTCTCTAGGAATTGCCAAATTGACAAGCCTTTCAAAAAAATCGTACATTTTTTCCCCTCTAAGCGTAACTTTGCAACCTATTGGATATTCCTCTCTTATTTTAAAAGTTGATACAGCCTTTCTTGCTCTAGTGACAACAACCTTTTGTCCGGCAATTGCTTCTAAATCTTGTACAGCATGTTCAAGAACTCCTTTATCTTTGGATGCCTCTCCGACACCCATATTAATAGTGATTTTCTCAAGCTTAGGAACCTGCATTATTGACTTAAAACCAAGCTTTTCTTTGAGCATTGGTGCAATTTCTTTTGTGTATTTCTCTCTAAGTTTCATTATTTGATATTTTTTCCAGTTGATCTAAATACTCTAATCTTTTTGCCTTTTTCATCTTTAAAGGCTATTTTGTCTTTCTTTTTAGTTGCACTATTCCATATCATCACGTTCGAAAGATTAATTGGCATTTCTTTCTCTACAATTCCACCGGTAATACCTAACTGCGGATTAGGTCTTGTGTGTTTTTTTGCAAGATTTAAATCATTCACTATGCATTTATCTCCAACAATTTTCTTAATATTGCCTCTTTTGCCTTTCTCTCTTCCCGAAACTACTATAACTTCATCCCCTTGTCTCAATTTTGTATTATTTAATTTCATTTAAAGTACCTCCGGCGCTAGGGAAACAATTTTCATAAATTTTGCTGTTCTTAGTTCCCTTGTAACGGGACCAAAAATTCTGGTAGCGACAGGGTCTCTGTTCGTGTTCAACAATACAACTGCATTTTCATCAAAACCAATTTTTGAACCATCTTGTCTTCTTACTCCTGATTTGCTTCTTACAATGAGAGCATTCATGACAGAACCTTTTTTAATTTTGCTTTGAGGCAAAGCTTCTTTAACTGCAACTTTTATAACGTCACCAATGTTAGCAGTTCGTCTTTTTGAGCCCCCTAAAACTTTGATACACATAACAGCCCTTGCACCACTATTATCTGCAACACTAAGCATGCTTTGAGTTTGAATCACTCTGACTCTCCTTTTTTAACAACATCTACTAACATCCAATTTTTAGTTTTTGAAATTGGCTTACACTCTTGAATAAGCACAATGTCACCTTCTTTTGAGATTTCTTTTTCGTCATGAACATGATACTTAGTAGATAAGCTGATGTACTTCCCATACTTAGGGTGTTTGGTACGTCTTGCCACAACCACTGTTATGGTTTTATTCATTTTTTGGCTTGTAACTGTGCCTTGTAAAGTCCTAGCTGCCATTTTTTGCGTTAATCTCCGTTTTAATTCTTGCTATATTCCTTCTAGCTTCCTTTAATGTATGACTTTCTTTAAGTTGGCCCATTTTATGTTTGAAATTGTTTTCAAACAACACTTTTCTATTGGCTATTAATTCTGTCTTTAGTGCATCTAATTTCATTGTTTTAAAGTCTTTTATCTTTTTCTTAGCCATTTGTGCCTCTCTTAACAAATGTAGTATTCATTGGTAATTTAGCTCCCGCTAATTCAAAAGCTCTTTTTGCATCTTTTTCATCAACGCCTGCAACTTCGTATAAAATTTTTCCGGGCTTTATTGGACTTGCCCAATATTCCACATTACCTTTCCCTTTACCTTGTCTAGTTTCCAATGGTTTTTTAGTTATTGGTTTATCGGGAAAAACTCTAATCCAAACTTTTCCACCTCTTTTAATATGTCTAACTAACGCTCTTCTCGCTGCCTCAATTTGCCTTGAAGTAAGCATTCCATGAGTAGTTGCTTTCAACCCATAATCTCCAAAAGAAACAGATGAACCTGCAGATGCAAAACCATTGTTCCTGCCTTTCATTTGCTTTCTATATTTTGTTTTCTTAGGTTGTAGCACCTTTATCTCCTCTGTAAATCCAAACTTTTACACCTAATATTCCGTAGGTTGTAAGAGCTTCACTTGTAGCATAATCAATATCTGCTTTTAAGGTATGTAAAGGCACTCGTCCTTCTCTATACCATTCTGACCTTGCAATTTCTGCACCATTTAAGCGTCCTGAAACTTCTATTCTTATGCCTTTGGCTCCTTGTCTCATAGTATTTTGAACTGCTCTTTTCATTGCTTTTCTGAACATAATTCTTTTTTCTAATTGTTGGGTAACTGAGTCAGCCACGAGTTGTGCATCAAGATCTGGTTGTTTTACTTCAACCACATTAAGCTTTACATCTTGGTTAATAATTTTTTTCAGTTCTTTTTTTATCTTTTCAATTTCTTCGCCTTTTTTTCCTATAACAACACCTGGTCTTGAAGTTTTAATATCTACGATAATTTCTTCCATAGTTCTTTTTATCACTACAGCACTTATTGGAGCTTGAGGTAATATTTCTCTGACTCTATCTCTGACTTTTATGTCTTCGAGCACAAGTTTTGAATAATCTTTCGACTTTGCGTACCAGACAGAATCATGATCTCTGGAAGTTCCAAGCCTAAAGCCTACCGGATTAACTTTCTGACCCATCTTTAACCTCCTTTACTTTGTTAGTTAGTTTGATTTCTATGTGGCACATTGGTTTTCTTATTCTGTCTGCTCTTCCTCTTGCTCTTATCTTTATTCTTTTCATAACTAAACCTTTATTTACGACTATCGACTTAATTTTTAAATCATCGATGTCTGCATTTTCGTTATTTTCAGCATTTGATATGGCGGAATCTAAAAGTTTTTTAATTAGTACTGCTCCTTTTTGTTTTGAAAAACTTAAAACATCAAGAGCTTTCTCAACATCTAGTCCTCTTACCATGTCAGCAACCAGACAGGCCTTTTGAGGAGATAATCTTGCACTTTTGAGATAAGCCCGTACTTCCATTAAACTTTCACCTTCCTATCGCCTGAATGCATTTTAAATGTTCTCGTAAGAGAGAATTCACCAAGTTTTTGGCCAACCATATCTTCCCTTATGAATACTGGTATGTGTTGTCTGCCGTTATGTACAGCAATTGTCAAATCAACCATATCAGGTGTAATCATTGAGCTTCTTGACCATGTTTTGATTGGCTTTCTATCGTTTGTTTCTTTTGCTTTAGCAACCTTTTTTTCCAAAGATAAATCAACAAATGGGCCTTTTTTACTTGATCTAGCCATTATTTATATCTCCTTTTCACTATAAGTTTATCGCTTGCTTTTGGTTTTCTTGTTCTGTAGCCTTTTGTTGGAACTCCCCATGGAGTAACTGGATTTCTACCACCTGAAGTTTTACCTTCACCACCACCGTGTGGATGATCAACAGGGTTCATAGCTACACCTCTAACAGTCGGCCTTACACCTCTCCACCTTTTAGCACCGGCTTTACCGAGCGATTTCAAATTATGTTGTTGGTTAGAGATGACTCCAACTGTAGCTCTACAAGTCAGCAAAATTTTCCTCATTTCTCCAGAACTAAGTCTCAAGGTTGCATACTTTCCTTCTTTTGCTACCAGTCTGGCTGTTGTACCAGCAGACCTGACAAGTTGTGCTCCTTTTCCAGGCCTCATTTCAACACAATGAACCTCTGTTCCCTGTGGTATCTTTTTTAATGGTAAGCAGTTTCCTGGCTTAATTGGTGCTTTATCACTAGATATAATTTTAGTTTTCTCTTTTAGATTTTTTGGAGCAATAATGTAAGACTTTTCACCGTCTTTGTACTCAATTAAAGCAATATTAGCCGATCTATTTGGATCGTACTCAACTCTTTGAACTACTGCTTCAACATCTAACTTTTGTCTTTTAAAATCAATTATTCTATAAAGTCTTTTATGACCACCACCTTTATGGCGTACAGTAATATGACCATTATTATTTCTCCCAGATATTCTTTTTTTGGATTCAACAAGAGTTTTTTCAGGTCTACCTTTGTATAGCTCTTCTCTAATTTGAACCCTAAACCTTCTTCCAGGGGATGTTGGTTTTGCTTTTATGATAGCCATTTTACTTAAAAGGATTCTCCATATTAATTTCTTTACCTTCAGCAAGTGTTACGTAAGCTTTTTTGTATGTGCTTGTCTTATACTTACCAAATCTAGTTCTTTTATTCTTAAATTTTGTGTTCAAGACTCTAACTGAATTTACTACGACCCCAAAAACTTCTTCAATTGAATTCTTTATATCTATTTTGGTAGCTTCCTTTGATACTTTAAAAACATAAGTATTTGAAGAGCTCTTCTGGATAGCTGCCTTCTCAGTTATTACAGGATTTTTAATTGTTGTATAAGTTTTTTCACTTAACATTTAATGCCTCCTTTATAACTGGTACTGCAGAATGCGTTAGGAGTATATGTTTTGCTTTCAGCAGATCGTAAGGGTTTATGTCTTTAGCATCTAAAAAATTGAAATCTTTAAGGTTTCGCATTGCAAGCATTGTGTTTTGATCAAGTTCAGAAGCAATTAATAATGCAGATTTTTGACCTGTTTTCTTAAAGTAGTCTTGGGCAAGCTTTGTTTTAGGTTTTTTAAAACTTATATCATCAACCAATTCTAGACGTTTCTCTGATTTAAATTTTGAAAGTATCGATGCCAAAGCTTTTTTTGCCATTTTTTTATTGATTTTTTTTGTATGATTTTTCACATGTGCAAAAGTGACTCCGCCGCCAACCCATAACGGACTTCGAATTGTACCTGCTCTTGCTCTACCGGTTCCTTTTTGCCTGAAAGGTTTTTTACCTCCACCTCTTACTGCTGATCTATTCTTTAGCATTACAGATCCCTGTCTTTCATTTGACATGTAACTTGTTAAGGCTTGATGAACCAGTGATTCATTAAAATCAACTGCAAAAACTTCACTTGGAAGTTTAGGCTTAGTGGTTTTTT
>CACNDL010000007.1 GCA_902619265.1 uncultured SAR86 cluster bacterium | reverse complement strand
TTTCTTTAGTATCGCTTCTTGTTTCTTTCGTTGTTGTTGTGCAGCTTTCTTTTCCTCAATCTTATTGATTTCTTCTTCAGACATTTTTGATCTTTTAAGAAGCATTAAAACTGTATCACTAGGTTTTGCACCTACAGATAGCCAATGGTCATATCTTTCATGATCAAATCTAATTTTTTCTTCAGTATCTTTAGCTATAGGATTATAGAATCCAATTCTTTCAATAAATTTGCCGTCCCTTTTATTTCTTCTGTCAGATATACATATGTGATAAAAAGGGCGTTTTTTTGCCCCTGCTCTTGAAAGTCTAATTACTACCATTTTTTGCTGTATAATATTTGAAAATGGCATTTTACACCTTTTCTAGCGAAGATTCACAAATTATTTCTTATTTTTTTGATTAATTTTATTTATTACACGAATGGATAATTTTGGCTTAGTACTGATTTTAGTTCTTATAGTATTAATATTTATATCTGCTTTCTTCTCAGGGTCAGAAACCTCTATTACTGCCATCAACCAAATAAAGTTAGATAGCGCCGCTGAGAGTGGCCAAAAATCTGCAAAAAGAGTCAATTCATTAAGAAATAAAATTAATGAGGTGTTAGGTGTAATCTTAATAGGTAATAATTTAGTAAATATTTCTGCATCAGCACTTTTAACTTACTTTGTTATTAAAGAATTTGGCGATGAGTATGTTTGGGTAGGTACGCTAATTCTTACTGTTTTGGTGATAATCTTTGCTGAAATAGCACCAAAAAACTTTGCGGCAAAGAAACCAGAAGCTGTTGCTTACCCTGCAAGCATAATTCTAGAATTTTTAACGAATTATTTTGGATGGCTTTCTAGAATTCTTAACTTTTTTAGTTCATGGATAACTGGTGTAAAGGGTGGCGAAAACTATTTTGCCCAAAGCCTCAATAGACAAGAACTAAAATCAGTTTTAGAAAAAGATACAGAACAAGTTGATAAAGAAGAGATGGAGGCTATGAAATCTTTGCTAGATCTTAAAGAGCTTTCTGTTCAAGATATTTTAATTCCGATGGATCAAGTTAAAAAACTTGATTTGAATGATATAGATAATTTTAATAATGAGGAAAGAAATAGATTTTATCCCGTATATAAGGAAAATGAGTCAGAAATTCTGGGTTTTATTCATGCTAAAGAAATTGAAGAACTTGAAAACTTCAGAAATGATTTAACAGACTTTTTAATAGAGACTTATTATGTCCCTGAAAGTACACAATTATTTGCACAATTGAAAAACTTTCAAAAAAATGGATCAGAAGTTGCTTTAGTTGTAGACGAATATGGAGAGGTTACTGGATTAATTACCCTCGAAGATCTCATTGAGCAGATTGTTGGACAATTTAATAGTGAAGAGCCAGAAGATGAGTATGAAATTGTGGATGAAGATTCAATAATTGCTGATGGTTCAACAATAATTAGAGAGCTCAATAAGAAAATGGAATGGGATTTGCCCGAGGAAGGAGCAAAAACTCTAAACGGTTTAATTATTGATCATTTAAACCAAATACCTACAAATAATATCTGTATTGAGTTAGATGATTACAAACTTGAAACGCATAAAATTGAGTCGAATAAAGTTAAACAAGTAAAAGTTTCAAAAATATCTGATCAATAGTAATAAACTAACAAAGCAAATAATACAGTAAGTATTAGACCAGAATGTATAACAGCTTTCACAGATTCCATAAATTTTCTCATTTTGCCAAAAATCGCATTCGCTTCAATAGCTAAAATTATTGCAGTTCCAACATATAGGGCTGGCATGTTCCAACCTGAAGCTGCAACTCCTGGTATTTCATAGAAATAGTTCTTCCCATCACTAATGTGCGCAGAATAAATCATGAAATAGAGCATTGGAAATGAGAATAATGTGTTAGTTCTTGAAGCCAAAGCTGCTTTAGCTCCTGCTTCTGCTGCATCCTCAGTCCCAGCTATCACTTTTTTTTGGTTAGGCCAAATGATTAACCAAACATTCAAAAACATTATTGTTGCCATTAGCGACCCCAATGAAATACCGATACTATAACTGTTCTTATAATCAAGATACCAAAGCAAATATAAGCCAGTTAAAAAAGTGAATAGTGCTGCCCATCTAAAATACCATAGAGCATTCGGTTGTAATTTTAATAAGACATCTTTTTTTCCTTCGGGAGACGCTTCCTTTAGATAGCCCGCGCCAACAAAATTGAAATAATATAGTAGTCCAATCCATGTAATACCAAACAATACATGTAAAAACCTGTCAATTTGAGATAAATATTCGAACATTTTGCAACTCCTCTCTTTATTATTGTAATGTAAGACAAAAAAAAAGGGAGCATATAGCTCCCATTTTTTAGTGTAATTATTAGTAATTACATCATTCCACCCATGTCTGGCATGCCTCCAGGAGGCATTCCACCAGCAGGGGCAGTTTCTTTAGCAGGCAACTCTGATACCATACATTCTGTAGTTATCATCATTCCACCAATGGATCCAGCTGCTTGAAGGGCAGTTCTTGTAACTTTTGCTGGATCAAGAATTCCCATTTTGAGCATATCACCATATTCACCAGTTGCAGCGTTAAATCCATCTGAACCTTTTGAATTTTTAACATTTTCTGCGACAACAGACGATTCCTCACCTGCATTACTAGCAATTGTTTTTAGTGGGTATTCAAAAGCTCTTAAAGCTATATTTATACCTGCTTGCTGATCTTCGTTAGCACCTTTAAGGTTTCCGACTTTTTGCAATGCTCTCATTAGTGCAACTCCACCTCCAGGAACAACACCTTCTTCAACAGCTGCTCTTGTTGAGTGCAATGCATCTTCAACTCTTGCTTTCTTCTCTTTCATTTCAACTTCAGATCCTGCTCCAACTTTAATTACAGCAACTCCACCAGCAAGCTTAGCCACTCTTTCTTGAAGTTTTTCCCTGTCGTAATCAGAAGTAGTCTCTTCAATTTGAGTTCTTATTTGCTGAACTCTTCCAGTAATTGTTGATTTTGATCCTGCACCATCAACAATAGTAGTATTCTCTTTATCTAATACTACTTTTTTTGCCGTACCAAGATCTTCAATTGTTGTTGTTTCTAGCGCTAACCCTACTTCCTCAGAGATTACTCTTCCACCTGTTAACACTGCTATATCTTCCAGCATAGCTTTTCTTCGATCGCCAAACCCAGGTGCTTTACATGCTGCAACTTTTACAATCCCTCGCATGTTATTCACTACTAGTGTCGCAAGAGCCTCCCCTTCAACATCCTCAGCAATTATCATCAAGGCTTTACCAGATTTGGCAACTCCTTCTAGTAGAGGAATTAAATCTTTAATATTTGAAATTTTCTTATCAAATAAAAGAACAAACGGATCTTCTAAAACTACATTCATTTTGTCTTGGTTATTAATAAAATACGGGGATAAATAACCTCTATCAAATTGCATTCCTTCGACAACATCTAATTCATTATCAATTCCAGATCCCTCTTCAACTGTTATCACTCCTTCTTTACCAACTTTATCCATTGCTTCAGCTATTATTTCTCCCACAGCAGTATCACCGTTAGCTGATATAGAACCTACCTGTGCGATTGCAGAACTATCCTTACAAGGTGTTGAGAGCTTCTTCACTTCTTCAACAGCAGCAGAAATTGCCTTATCAATCCCTCTTTTTAAATCCATTGGATTCATGCCAGCTGCTACAGATTTTAACCCTTCATTCACAATAGCCTGGGCTAATACTGTTGCTGTTGTCGTCCCATCTCCAGCTTGATCACTTGTTTGAGAAGCAACTTCCTTAACCATTTGAGCTCCCATATTCTCGAATTTATCTTCAAGCTCAACTTCTTTTGCAACAGACACACCATCTTTAGTAACTGTTGGTGCTCCAAAAGATTTATCTAAAATTACATTTCTTCCTTTCGGACCTAAAGTTACTTTCACTGCATCTGCAAGCACATTTACCCCGCTTAAGAGTTTTACCCTAGCGTTTTCACCGAATTTTACATCCTTAGCTGCCATAATCTCTCCTATTCTACGACTCCATAAATTTCACTTTCATTAAGTATTAAATACTCTTCGCCATCAATTTTTACTGTATTACCACCATATTGGCCAAAAACAACATGATCCCCAACCTTAAGATCAACTGGGGTGTTCTTTCCATCTTCTGATTTTTTTCCAGGTCCCACAGCAACAACTTCCCCTTGTTGAGGTTTTTCTGTAGCAGACCCTGGAAGCACAATACCTCCTGCTGAGGTTGTTTCTTCATCTTGTCTTTTAACGACTACTCTATCTTGTAAAGGTCTAATTTTCATTTTAAGTTATCCTCCAATAACAAAATCTATTTAGGTCTTTAGTCTATAATTTTCAAGGCTTTCTCTCTAATTCTGAGAATTAAAAAACCTACTAAAATACCTAAGGAGTTGGCTATTATATCCATATACTCAAAATTCCTCAAACCTGAAGTGTATTGCAATGCTTCAATAAGCACGCCTAATAAAATAAGCCCTATAAAGAGTAAAGCTTTTGTAAAAGTTAAACTAGCTCTAAATATCAGCAAAGATAATAATAAATAAGCAGAAAAATGCATGAATTTATCACTCAATCCATCAAAATTTGATTGAGGAATATCAAATAAGGAAAATGTGAAAATTATCATTATTAGGGCAATCCCCGCTATTCTTAGGTTATTTTGCATATCGAATTTGAATTCTTTTATAAGAAGGTATGATAAACATATTGAAGGCGCCCCAATTAGTCCCATTAAAAGAAAGAAATTATAGAAACCAAGACTATCTGTTAGAAATCCTGAGGTTCCCTTTAACAACGTTCCGGGAATGATTACTAAGGAAGCTAAAAAGGCATATTGAATTGCTGTATAGCGTCTATCAACTTGACTTACCAAGTATGTAATGAAACATACTGCTGTAAATGCTTGAGCTATGGTGTCTAAAAAATTAATACCTATGAAATTAAAATAGCTCGGAAATAGGTATAAGTAAGAAAAAAGCATATTTGTGCTCACCACAAAAAGAGCTCCCACAAACATAGTCAATTCAATTTTAAATTTCTTAATCGTCCACAAAGCCAAACCAGAACCTACAAATGTAGCTAAGAAGTTAAAGTAGCTTTTTTGTTGCAGATAATCAGCTTTATTTAGACCAACTTCTGTATATAATGCAGCTGCCATAGGGCCTAGGACAATGTCAGATATTTTATAAATTCCTACGAGCAATAATAAGATTATTACATTGTCTTTTTTTAAGAGATTTTTGAAGGCTGAAAAAAATTGATTAAATGAGGATTCTGAAAGGTTTGCTTCTTTTACTCTCATGCTCAGCAAAGTTATTAAAGTAAGGAAGAACATTAACAACCCAAGATAAAGGTAAATTGCTTGCCAATTTTCCGCTCCGATTATTCCATATACTTGCGCGCCTATCAGGAATGCACCAATTTTATATCCAATTTGATAGATAGTTGCTAGATTTTCAGCTTTAAAGTATTGGTCGTATTCAACTCTGTATGCGTCAAGTGCAATATCTTGAACGGAAGAGAAAAAATAAATCAGACATGCTACTAATACTACAGTTGTTAAATTTTGATTTGGATCAAGAATTGATAAGAGTAGAAGTAAAGCTCCTAATGAGATTTGTGAAATAAGTATCCATGACCTTCTAAGGCCTAGAAAATTATAAAGAGCTGGTAACTTTATTCTGTTTATAAAAGGCGACCATAAAAAATTTAATGCAACAATAATTGATGAAACTGTAACCAATCCTAATGTTTGTTTAGTAACACCTGCAGACAGAAGCCATAAACCAAAAGGTATGCCTAAAGCAAAACTAGGCATAGCTGCAGAAATGCCCAAAAAGATAAAGTTAAATTGTGTATTTTTTAATTTCTCAAACATTGATCATGTCCCAATTAAAAAAAGGCCCAGGGTCATTTTTACGATTTGGTGCAATTTCGCTATGTCCAACAATATTCATTTCTCCATACTCTTCTTTAAGTGTATAAAGCAAATCATTTAATACTGAATACTGCTTACTTGTAAATTCTTGCTTTATTGAGCCTTTAAGTTCTATACCTATTGAGAATTCGTTACAACTATCCCGTCCAGCATAATTTGATTCGCCTGCATGCCATGCGCATTTATTAAAAGGTACAAATTGAATTAATGACCCATTTCGTTCTATAAGTATATGAGCTGAAACTTTTAAGCCCTTCAATGATTTAAAAGAGTCATGTTTATCTAAATCTAATTGGTTTAAGAATAATTTCTTAGGGTTGTCATTATCAAAAGAACCTTCTGGCAAACTTATACAATGAATCACTATAAGGTCTATATTTTCAGATCTATCTGACTGATTTGGAGATTTAAAATAATCTGCTCTCTCTATTAGGTGATTTTTAATCGATAAGCTCATAATTTGATTTTAAACTGTTGGAAAAGACAATACGAATTAATCTAATAACTCTTTTGGTAGCTTAAAAGTCATAGTCTCATTATTTTCAGAAAGGTTTCTTACTGACTGATAGCCCAACGGATAGAGAAAAGAAATAACATCTTGAACTATTTCTTCTGGCGCAGATGCTCCAGCAGTTATGCCTACTGAAGAAGCGTTACTTATTAATTCGACATCGATGTCTGATTTTCCATCAATCAAAAAAGATTTAGTACCGCATTTTTCAGCCAATTCTTTCAATCTATTTGAGTTAGAGCTTGTTTTTGACCCTATGACTAGGACAATCTCACACTCAAGTGATAGTTGCTTTACAGCATCTTGTCGATTTTGTGTTGCATAACAAATATCATCTGCACTTGGTCCGATAATAGTTGGAAACTTTTCTTGAAGTGCCCTTATAAGATCTTGAGTGTCGTCAACAGATAATGTTGTCTGTGTAACATACGCTAATTCTTCTGAATTTATTTCTAATTTATTGATATCATCGTGGTTTTCAACTAAATAAATATTAGTGTCAGAATCTTCGGGATGTCTTCCTAAAGTGCCAATAACTTCAGGATGTCCTTTATGACCAATTAGTACGATATCTCTGCCTTTTCTAGCATGTCTTTGAACTTCCAAATGCACTTTAGTAACCAGAGGACAAGTAGCATCAAAATACATAAACTTTCTCTGTCTAGCTTCATCCTCGACTGCTTTGCTAACCCCATGAGCGCTAAAAATTGCAACAGCATCATCTGGAATTTCTTCTATTTCTTTAACGAATTTGACGCCTTTTTTTTCTAAATCTTCTACAACTTTTTTATTATGAACAACTTGATGTCTTACAAAAACTGGCTGATCGAATTTTTTCAATGATTTTTCAACGATATCAATCGCTCTATCTACGCCAGCACAAAATCCTCTAGGATTTGCTAAAACTATTTCTTTAGACATTTTTTTCTTCCCTTATCCAAATAAATATTATCAAAACAGCTCCCAATGTAATTAAAAAGTCAGCAAAATTAAAAACAAATAATGATGTAGTTCCTATTCTCAGATGCAAATAATCGGTTACAGCCCCGTAAAGAAGTCTTTCAATAAAATTACCAAAGCCGCCTGATAAAACTAAAAGCAGACCTACCTTTTGAACTTGATCTCGTGTTTTTAAAAATGTATAGGTTAAGAATATAAGAGCTAAGAAAATAAAAACCAGCAACACAATTTGAGTTATATTTCCGGAAGAACTAAACAAACTTAAAGCAATGCCAGTATTTTTTGTTAGGAAATAATCTAAAAAATAGGGTATCAATGTTATTGACTCAATATTTGCATTATTGAGGTACCACTTTAGGGATAAATCAATGCCTAGGAAAGTGAGAAATAAGAGAAAGAATTTCAATTAAAAGAAACCCCTGATTTCACCATCTCCAGTCATATTTGAGTTACACCTGGCACAAACATTTTTAGAGTCTAACTCTTCAACTCTATGCCAGCACCTTGAACATTTTTCATGCTTCGATTTTTTTACAATAATTTTTTCTTTTTCTCCGCATTTGATTTCACAACCTGAACTTATAAAAAATTTTAATAATTCTGAGCTCATAGTTTGAGCGTAATCAAAATTTGTTTTAGTTAATGTTAATTGCAGTTCGCAATCTAAAGCATTTTTAATATTTCCATTCTGTCTTTCAACCTCAATTGCCTGGTATACCCTTCCTCTCAACGCTAGCAATGCATCAAACGCATCTACATCGCTTTTCGAGGCAAATGT
Source organism: uncultured SAR86 cluster bacterium (assembly GCA_902619265.1). Taxonomy (GTDB): domain Bacteria; phylum Pseudomonadota; class Gammaproteobacteria; order Magnimaribacterales; family TMED112; genus TMED112. Next base: position 39,764 of record CACNDL010000007.1, on the reverse strand, counting down.
TTTCAAGTCATGGAATTCCTCACAAAAAATTTCTTCACCTTTTCCTGGGTGTAAATTTTCATTAAATTCATATGCAGTGAACGGCAAAATTGGTGAAATTAATTTTGTAATAGTATTTAAGATTTCATTTACACAATATTGTGCTGATCTTCTTCCAATAGAGTCACTCTTCATAGTGTATAGCCTATCTTTAATAACATCTAAATACATACCACCTAAATCATTTACACAGAAATTCAGAATTTTTGAAATAACTTGGTGAAAATTATAATTATTATAGTTTTCCCTAATTTCTTGCTGAAGAATATTTGTTTTATGCAAAACAACTTTGTCAATAAATAATAAGTCACCAGTATCAAATTTTTGATCGAAGTCATAAAGATTTGAAGCCATGAAACGCATAGTGTTTCTAATACGCCTAAATCCATCTATTGCTCTGTTAAAAATATCTTTTGAGAAGGCCATTTCTCCCCTGAAGTCAGTAGATGCAATCCAGTACCTAAGTATATCTGCGCCTGAATCTTTTATAATTTCTTGTGGGGTAACTATGTTTCCAATCGACTTTGACATTTTTCTTCCTTCATCATCAACAACAAAACCATGAGTCAAAACAGACTTATAAGGAGCAATTCCTTTCATCGCAATTGAAGTAAGTAGTGATGATTGGAACCAGCCTCTGTGTTGATCACTTCCTTCTAGATAAAGATCAGATTGCGTATTAGAGCCAAAAAGTTCATCAATAACACAGTAATGTGTTATGCCTGAGTCGAACCAGACATCGAAGATATCTTTTGATTTCTCAAAGCTTTTTTCCTCAACTCCTAAGTCCATATTTGCCCAAGAATCAATTCCAGAATTTTTTACAGCTTCAGATGCTTGATTAAAAATTTTATCTTGATTCGGATGTAATTCTCCAGATTCACTGTCATAAAATAAAGGTATTGGTATACCCCAATCTCTTTGTCTTGAAATACACCAATCAGGCCTATCTTTCAACATAATTTCCATCCTCTCTTTGCCCCAATCAGGTATAAAATCTACATCTCGTATTGCTCTATTTGCCCCGTCTAGCAATCCAGATTTTGTCATTGAAATAAACCATTGTGGTGTAGCCATGAAAATTAAAGGAGTTTTATGTCTCCAGCAATGTGGATAGCTGTGATGGTAATTTTCTTGGCATATTAATGCATTGTTTTTTTGTAACTCCTCTAATACGAGTGGATCAACTTTTCTAACATGTACGCCTGAAAAAAAATCGACATCTTCTTTATAGCAATTATTCGTTGCTATTGGGTTTATAACTTCGATCTCTGCATTTGAACAGACATTAAAATCATCAACACCATGAGCAGGTGCTGTGTGCACAAAACCTGTACCAGTTTCTGTAGTTACGTGATCACCAAATAATAAAGGTGTCTCTCTTTTATAGAGTGGATGTAGAACTTTTAAATTTTCTAACTCAGAACCTTTAAAAGAAATATTTGTGGGTTCATATGTTTTATCGCTCCACCTATTAAGACAGCTCTTCACAAGTTCAGACGCTATTACAGAGTATTCACTCCCAGAATCAAGAATTAGATATTCAATTTCAGGATTTGCACATACTGCCTGATTACCTGGTATGGTCCATGGTGTTGTAGTCCAAATAATTAATGAAAGAGTTTTTTTCTCATCTAAATTAAATTTCTTAATTAATTTTTCTTTACTGCTATTATCAAAGTCAAATTTAACATCTATGGCAATAGAATTTTTATCCATATATTCAACTTCTGCTTCTGCTAATGATGATCCACACTCAGGACACCAATGCACAGGTTTAAAGCCCTTTTCAACATGTCCATTGTGAAATATTCTTGCAAAACCATTTATTGCATCTCCCTCAAATTTTTGGTCGAGGCTAGCATACCTTTTATCCCAATCGCCAAAAACGCCTAGTCTCATAAAGTCGTCTTTCTGAATATTTATTTGTTCCTGAGCATAGTCTCTACAAAGATCTCTAAAATCTGATTGAGCAATTTGTCTTCTTTTTTTTCCAAGTTTTTTCTCAACCTGATGTTCAATTGGTAAGCCATGACAGTCCCAACCTGGTATATAAGGAGCATCATATCCTTCTAATGTTTTTGATCTGATTACAATATCTTTAAGAACTTTATTGACAGCATGCCCAAGGTGAATATTGCCATTTGCATATGGTGGCCCATCGTGAAGAATAAATTTTTCTTTTCCTTTCCTATTTTTTCTAATTTTTTTATAGACATTTCTCTTGTCCCATTCGCTCAACATTTCAGGCTCCCTTAAGTTAAGGCTTGCTTTCATAGGAATGCTAGTTTTTGGTAAATTTAATTTTTGGTCTTTCTTTTCACTCATATAGTTTTTTTAGCTCTTTAGCCGTTATTTTATCTTCATTAATTTGAATCTTTAATTCTTCTATAGATTTAAATTTGATTTGATCTCTAATTTTACATAAAAATTCAATGCTTAATCCCTCATCATAAATATTTCCATCATAATCGAGGATATGAGCCTCTAAAGATTGTTCATGATCATCAAAAGTAGGTTTTGGACCAAAATTTATAATGCAAAAATATTCGATTTTATTTATTTGAGTTTTACCTAAAAAAACACCAGTAAAACAGAATTTTTTATTTCCAATATCTATGTTTGCTGTTGGAGATGAGATCCTTTTTCCCAAACTCTTCCCCTTTATTACTTTTCCTGTTATTTGATAAGATCTGCCAAGCAGTTTTGAAGCTTCTTGAAATTCACCATTTTTCAATAATTCTCTTATCAATGTACTACTAATTTTTAAGTCTTCACTTTTGAGATCTTCCAGTACTTCTATAGTTATTCCATTTCTAGCACATAGCTTTTTTAGCAATTCCAAATCTCCTGTCCTTTCTTTACCAAATTTAAAATCTTTACCGATAATCAAGTATTTAACATTTCCCTCAAGAAGATATTTAGAAAAGAAGTCTTCTGCAGATGTGCTTCTAAAATCATCATTAAATTCAACAGTATTGATCTCATCAATTTTAAAATTTGCCAATATTAAATTCTTATCAACTTCTGAGAGAATCCTATTTTTCTTTAATTCAAAAAATTCAAATGGATAAGGGTTAAATGTAATTACCTTCGTTTTAAGATTCATTTTTTTTGCATTTGTTTTAATTTTTTCAATTAAAGCTGTATGGCCCAGGTGCAAACCATCAAAATTCCCTATTGTCGTGGCATAACCAATTTTCATGTTGTTAAACTTTTTCTCAAACTAAATAGATAAATTATTGCAATTGTCCATACTGATATAACAGCAAAAGTAGTAGCCAAAGCTAGCCCTACGTGACCCATATCATAAACAAAAATAAATAAATAATTTAGTGCCAAATTAAGTATTAGCGAGACTAGACCTAGAAATAGAACAAATTTTGTTTTATTCGCTGCAAAAAAAACACTATTGAAAAATTTTGAACTTAATAAGAAAGGTAAAGCATAAGCATAGGCAACAAGACTTAGTGAAGTCATCTCTACATCATTCATATTAAATTCACCTCTAAAAAATAATAATTGAATAATTTGTGTCGAAAGAAAAATATAAAAAAGACCAGATGCTAGTCCCAGCAAAAACGTCGATGAGAAACCTTTGATCAATACCTTTCTAAACTCTTTTTTATTTTTATTTAATAATTGCTCTGTCAGATCAGGTAGTGCTACAAGAGCAATCGCAACGCCAAATAAACCCATAGGAAACTGGATTAACCTATCAGATAAATATAACCACGTTGGACTACCTGACATCAGAAATGATGCAAAAATTGTGTCTACTAAAACATTAAGTTGGTAAACTCCAGCTGCAAGTATTGCCGGAAAGAATCGAGAAAAAAATGAATTTAGTACTCTCGTATCATATTTTTTTGTAAAAGTTGGAAAGTAGCCTAGTTTGTTGGTGTAATACAAATTTAATATTAGTTGTATCACCCCAGCAACTATAATTGCTGTTCCAATAACACTTAAAGAGAGAGTTTCAGAAAAGGACGCAAAAACTATTAAGGTTAAATTAAACAGTATTGGAGTTGCTGCAACTACCTGAAAAGATTTCTTTGAATTTTGTACTGCTCCTAAAAAAGCCACCAGAGAAATAAGCAATATATAAGGGAAAACATAAGTTAAAAATTCAGTAGCAGCCAAAAATTTGTTTCCATCTGCTTGAAATCCAGGAGCAAAAATTAAAACAAATAATTTAGGAAAAAGCTGTACGAAAACAACAAAACTTAACAAAGCAAAAAACAACATCGTAAAGATTTGATTCAGAAAATTATTTAAATTCTCTTTTGCCTCGATAATGCTAGGTGTTAAAGATTGAGATAAAGCCCCCTCACCAAAGAAACTTCTAAAAACATTAGGTATCTTAAAAATTACAACAAATATATCGTGAATTACGCTTGAACCAAGGATAGCTGAAAATACTAAATCCCTTATATACCCAAAAATTCTAGAAATTAGAGTAAAAAAACTAAATCCAAAAGAAGACTTCCAAAAATTTGAGATATTCAATTACTTTTTCTCTGAATCAAAGTCTAAAGATATGGAATTAACACAATATCTCAAACCAGTTTTATCTACCGGGCCATCATTAAACACATGACCTAAATGACCCTCACAATTTGAACATAATATTTCAGTTCTAGGACGACCAAAAATAGAATGATCATCTCGGTAAATTATTGCATCCTCATTAACAGCTTCAAAAAAGCTTGGCCAACCGCAACCAGCATTATATTTAGTTTCAGATTTAAATAGTTCTTGACCACAGTTTTTGCATTTGTAAGTTCCATCTTCATAAAATGAATCAAATTTGCCGGAAAATGCTCTTTCTGTGCCTTTGTCTCTTAAAACAATTAATTCTTCCTCTGTTAGAGAATCATTTATTTTTTTCATTTCTTAAATTGTACAACCTTTAGATTACTTTAAAACCAAGAATTTCAAGACTTTTTTTTATTTTTGGATCGTTGCAGTCTTTTATGTTTACTTGAGAGAATCCTAATCTATCGTTGTAATTGTCTCTTATTTTTTTAAATAAACTTGGCTCAAAGACATCTTTAGTGAAATTATACGTTTTAAGAATTAATGAAACTGGAAAGAGAAAATTTTTAAAATCATTAATTGTTTCTTTAATCCGGTTTTGTTCTTTATTCACAAGAATTGACTCTGGTTCTATGACATCAATATTTAGGTAATCTGCTACATTGTGAAATGCCATTCTAGTCATTGCATATCGTGAAAATTGAGAGTGCCCAGCAATATGAGGCGTGAAGTAGTAGTTTTTCTCACAAAATTTCGAGGACAGATTTGGCTCACCTTCGAAAACGTCAGAAATCAAAAAAAGGTCTTTTGAATGTAAATAATCTTCTTCTGATACTACACCTCCTCTGGAAGTATTTATTATAACTGTGCCTTTAGAAAGTTTTGATAAGAAACTAGTATCAACTAGATTTTTTGTTGGATGATCTCCAGTCTCTGTGTACGGCACATGCAACGTGATTACTTTATAAGCTGATAGGTTGTTCAAACTGTCAAGAGTAGCATTTTTAAATGGGTCATAAGTATCAGATTTAATGTTGAAATGATCTAATACATTTTTAATACCTGCACCAATGTTGCCAGCACCTATAATTAAAATTTTATCCTTCCTTGGGTCATATTTATTTTCAAGAATTAATTTTGATAAACAGGAGTAAAAGTATTCTTGAACAGCAATGGCATTTGCTCCTGTTGAAAATCCATATTTAATATTTTTTCTTTCTAAACTTTGCTTATCTATGTGGTCTTCACCAGTTGATACAGAACAAAGGTATTTGACACACTCAGGAACATTTCTTTTATGAGTTTTATAAGTAGATCTAACTACAACAACACACGGTTCATCTAGTTTTTCTATTTCAAAAGAACTATCTGAAAACTTCTCTGTTTCTAAATTAAAAGAATGAAAAAAGTGTTCTGAATGTGGAATTTTTTCGTCTATATAAATTTTCATTTTCCTGGCCAAATTAAAGATTTTAACCAGTTTATGAGAGAATTATGTTCCAAGGTTTTCTTTTCGATCGTTAAAAGGTCTTCTAAATAAGTTGATGACTCTGAAAAAAGTGATTCTCTTGTCTTAAAGCTTTTTTCGTCTAATTTTTTTATCTGCTTTGCAGGATTTCCAGCAAATATAACATTAGCCGGGACTTCGCCACTAACAACTGAACCAGCTCCAATAATAGAATTTTTACCAATTTTTGAACCTTTAAGGATTAACGATTTTTCACCAATCCAGACATTTTCCTGGATTATTACTTCTTTTGGTGATGCTACATAATCTGTTCTATCGTAAATATCATGCCAGTCAGAATCAGTAATTGTTACATCAGAGGCAATCATTGTTGAATCACCAATTACAATTTTTTGTGCACTTCTTATGCTTGTTCCAGGTGATATTAAAATGTATTTTCCTAGTTGAAGTTCTCCGTTAATTTTATCTGTTTCCCAAGTTGATAAATCAATTCTTTTATCAGGAGCGGTAATTAAAGTTGCATAATCACCAATTGAGATATTATTTCCAAATATTTTCAAATGCTGTGGATTAAGGATCATTACATTTTTTCCAAAATCTTTAAATCTTGGCTTAAGGAAATGATGTATGTAAAAAGCACTAAATGAATTAAATAAATGTTTAAGCCAGAATGGTCTTTTTTCTATGTCGATGATTAAGCTCCTTTACTAATTATAAGCTAGAATAAGTCTCTGCATGATCAAGTTTAATTTAGTAAATTTCTCACTGGAAGCAAAACATTTTAAAAAACTTGGTTTGCCAATTTTAGGTAGTCAGCTTGTTATGTATGCCATGACTACTACTGATTACATCATGGCAGGTTATTTTTCCGCAAATGACCTAGCTGGTGTCGGTTTAGGAGCAGCAATTTTCAATCCTCTTTATTTTTTAACTGCTGGGGTTATGTTTGGAATTGGACCTATAATTGCGCAGCACTATGGAGCTAAGGAATTTGAAGAGATAAAGATTAAAACCCGCAGGTTTTTATGGGTAGCATTATTTCTAGGTATTTTATTTGCACTACTCCTTTCAAATGGAAATCTTATACTTAATGCCTTAGGTACAGATGAAAATATTCGATCGGTTAGTCTAGGTTATTTAACCGCGGTTTCTTATGGTGCGATACCCATAGCCCTTTATCAGGCATTAAGGAATTATAGTGAGGGAATAACACAGACCAAAATCGTATTCATAATTGGTGGCCTAGGATTTATCTTAAATATACCACTGAATTATTTCTTCATATTTTCGATGGGTCTAGGTGGTATTGGTTGTGGAATCGCAACAGCATTAGTAAGCTGGATAGGTCTTATAGTTTTGTGGTTAGCAACACTCTTTTTAAGGAATTACAAAGAATCTTATATTTACGGAAAATTTATAATGCCAAACGTAAAAAATTCTTTGGAAATATTACGAATTGGAACTCCAATAAGTTTCGGCATATTTGTAGAATTGAGTATGTTTAGTGGAGCTGCTCTAATAATTTCTATGTTTGGTTCAACATCATTGGCTGCTCATACTATTGCAATAAATATTGTGGGTCTTTTGTTCATGTTACCTTTATCACTTGGTTTAGCTTCTGCAATAAGGGTTGGAAATTTAATTGGTGAAAAAAATTATTTAAAGGCAAATTATGCTTCCAATTTTAGTTTAAGGCTCTCTTTCTTTATTGCCATTCTAAATTTTTGCTTGTTATTTCTAGCGGGTGAACTTTTAATTGGGCTTTATACAAATGATCAATCAGTCGTGATAAAGGCACTTGGTCTTTTGGTTTTAGCAGCAATATTTCAAATACCTGATGCAATCGGTTTTTCTGCAATTGGATCTTTGCGAGGACATAAAGATACTTTTGTAACTATGGTTAATCTAGTTATTTCATATTGGTTTTTTGCCTTGCCAATAGGTGTCTATCTGGCGTTCAACGAAATAGGAGGCTTACCAAATGAGGCAGAGGGAATATGGGTTGGTATGATAATTGGGATAACGCTGAGTGCGATTCTAAACACAGGTAGGCTTAAGTTTAAAAAAGGGTTACTTAAGAAGCTCAGTCAATTTTGAACCAATTAAATTCAAATCTGTAACAACAGATACGCCAGCACTTTCAAGAGCTTTAAACTTGTCTTGGGCTGTGCCCTTACCACCAGAAATAATTGCTCCTGCATGTCCCATTCTCTTTCCTTTTGGAGCAGTAACTCCTGCTATATACGAAACAACAGGTTTTGAAACATTATGTCTTATAAATTCAGCTGCTTCTTCTTCGGCTGTACCTCCAATTTCTCCCACCATAACAATAGATTTAGTTTGATCATCATTTTCAAACATTCTTAAGCAATCAATAAAAGATGTCCCATTTATTGGGTCGCCTCCAATACCTATACAAGTACTTTGACCTAGGCCTGCAATGGTTGTTTGATTTACTGCTTCATATGTCAAAGTTCCTGATCTAGAAACAATCCCTACTGATCCTTTCATATGAATAGATGCTGGCATTATTCCAAGTTTTGCTTCACCTGGAGTTATAACACCTGGACAGTTTGGGCCAATTAGACGAACATGCGGATTGTGATTTAAAACATCTATCACATCAACCATATCAAGTACAGGTACACCCTCAGTTATGCAAATGATTAATTCAATCCCATTTTCTGCTGCCTCGATTATTGCAGCTTTGGAAAATCTTGCTGGAACAAATATTACTGAAGTATTTGCATTAGTTTCTGAAACTGCATCTTTTACTGAGTTAAAGACAGGCAAGTCTAAATGTTCTTGGCCTCCTTTTCCAGGCGTCACACCTCCGACAATATTAGTTCCATATGCGATACACTGCTCAGCATGCATTGTTGCTTGTGAGCCTGTGAAACCTTGAAAAATTGCACTAGTTTTTGAGCCAATTAGCACACTCATTTAACTAACTCCACAATTTTTTGAGAAGCTTCCATCAAAGAGTCCTCACCTATCACATTAAGTCCAGAACTATTTAGTAATTCTTTTCCCTCATTACTCATATTCCCTTGAAGTCGCACTACTATAGGCACATTCACTTCTATTTCATTGATTGCTCCAATAATGCCTTGAGCAATTAGATCACATCGAACAATACCACCGAATATATTTACTAGAATTCCTTTAACATTCTGATCAGATAATATTAATTTAAGTGCTTCACCGACTCTTTCTTTTGTAGCTGTACCACCGACATCCAAAAAGTTTGCTGGCTCTCCGTTATACAATTTAATTGTATCCATAGTACCCATTGCTAAGCCTGCACCATTTACCATGCATCCAATATTGCCATCCAAAGATACGTAACTAAGGTCATGTTTTTTTGCTTGGTATTCTCTTTCATCTTCTTGAGATGAGTCTCTCATTGATAGGATATCTTCTTGTCTATAAAGAGCATTTTCATCTACATTAATTTTTGCATCCAAACAGTGCAAATCACCCTCACTAGTAATCACTAAAGGATTAATCTCAAGTAAACTCAGGTCCTTTTCGAGAAAAAGCTTTTTGCATCCTTCTACAATTTCATGAAACTGTTTTGATTGTTCAGAATTAAACTCTAGCTTGCTGCAAACTTTTAGGAGCTGATCTTTATCAATTTTGTGGCCATTTTGAAATTTAACTTTTAGTATTTTTTCAGGATTAGTTTCCGCTACTTCCTCAATATTCATACCTCCTGCTCTCGAAACAATCATAGATACACACTTATCTGCCCTATCTACTATTAAACTCATATATAATTCTGCTTCAATTGAAGCTAATTCATCTATAGAAATAATATTTACTGGCAGTCCTTGATCATCTGTCTGGTTTGTGACAATTTTTTTTCCAAGCCAATTATTTACAAACTTTTCAATCTCTTCTTTAGTCTTGCATAACTGTACTCCGCCAACTTTGCCTCTGCCACCAGTATGTGCTTGAACTTTTGCTACACATCCATTGCTAAAGTCAATTTTTTCTATGGCTTCATCGATATCAGACAATTTTGTGATTAAACCTCTTTTAGAAACAGGCAAGTTATAAAGTTCAAAAAGTTCTTTTGACTGATACTCGTGTAAGTTCATTAATTACCAATGTGAATAGCTTGTTTATTTACAGCTAAAGCGGCTTCATGAAGAGCTTCAGAAACAGTTGGATGACTAAACATTGTCAAACCAAAATCCTCAGAGCTTGCAGAAAATTCCATGCCTATCAAACCTTGTTGCAAGATTTCCGACGCAGAATTTCCAAAAATTTGCACTCCTAAAACTTCATCGGTTTCTTTGTCAGCAAGCATTTTTACAAAACCAACAGCATCTCCAGCTGCAAGTGCCCTGCCGCTTGCTGAAAATGGAAAACTACCTTTTTTATAATCAGTATTACTCTGCTTTAATTCTTTTTCTGTTTTACCGACCCAAGCTATTTCAGGATGTGTATATATGACACTTGGCACTAAATCATAGTTAACTTCCATTTTCTTTCCTGCAATTCTCTCAGCTACCATCACTCCCTCTTCCATCGCTTTATGAGCTAACATTGGACCTCTTACAATATCTCCAACTGCATAAACATTTTCTAATGAAGTTCGGCAGTATTCATCTACGGGGACAAATCCTTTATCATCAAGCGATATTTGTACTTCTTTGCCAAGTAGATTTTCAGTGAATGGTCTTCTTCCTACCGCCACTATTACTTTGTCGTATTGAGCTGTTTTAGTTTCACCTTCAAGTTCTAGTTCTAACGAGATTCCCTTTCTTGATTTCTTAGAACCTTTTACAAAAGTACCAAGATGAATATTAAGATTTTGCTTCCTAAATTCTCTTTCGATTAATCTAGATACATCGTCATCTAACATAGGTAGCAATGTTTTTTCAGCTTCATAAATATCAACGACTGACCCAAGTCTTGACCAAACACTTCCGAGCTCTAAACCAATTACACCAGCTCCTATTATTGCAAGTTTTTTAGGTGTCTTATTGAATTCAAGAGCACCTGAACTTCCTACAACCGTTGATCCATTCCATGGAACAGAAGGAATATTAATAGGTCTTGAGCCTGCTGCCAAAACAATATTTTTACCTTTAACTATTTGTTTTTTTCCTTTGGGATTTATTACTTCAACTTCATTAGCTGATATTAGTTTTCCTCTTCCATGTATTGATTCAACTTTATTGTGTTTAAATAAATGGCCCACTCCACCAGTAAGTTTTTGAACAATATCATCTTTTCTTTGCATCATTTTAGAAAGATCATATGAAGGTTTTGTAACTTTTATTCCATGATCATCAAAACTTTCGCTTATTTGTTTAAATTTGTATGACGAATCTAAGAGAGATTTTGAAGGGATACAACCTACATTTAAGCATGTGCCACCAAGTTTAATTTTTCCAGACGCATCTTTATCGAATTCTATACAAGCAGTCTTTAAACCAAGCTGTGAGGCTTTAATAGCGGCTACGTAGCCACCCGGACCGCCACCAATTACTACGACATCATATTCCATTTAAACTCCAAGTATCATTGATTCAGGTGATTCTAATATTTCTTTTATTTTTACGAGAAATGACACAGCATCCTTTCCGTCCAATAGTCTATGGTCGTAAGTTAATGCAAGATACATCATTGGTCTTATTTCCACGTTACCATTAATTGCCATTGGTCTTTCTTGAATCTTGTGCATTCCTAAAATGGCTGATTGAGGAGGGTTTAAAATAGGTGTTGATAATAAAGATCCAAAAACACCTCCGTTTGAAACTGTAAATGTACCACCTGTCATATCATCAATGTCTAATTTGCCGTCACGTGCTTTAAGAGATAGATCTCTAATGGCAAGCTCTATCTCAGCAATTGTTAAATTCTGCACATTTCTTACAACAGGAACAACAAGACCTCTTTCAGTTGAAACTGCCACACCAATATCTTGAAAGCCGTGATAAATAATGTCATCCCCATCAATAGATGCATTTACGATTGGCATTTCTTGAAGAGCTATGCTCGATGCTTTTAAGAACATTCCCATAAACCCTAATTTGACTCCAAATTTCTCCTCAAAGCTTTCTTTATATTTTTCTCTTAAAACTTTTACTTCATGCAAATCTACTTCATTAAATGTTGTAAGGGATGCTGTCTGCGCTTGAGATTCCAATAACCTTTTTGCCACAACGGATCTTAATCTTGTCATAGGTACTCTTTCTGATGACCCTATTTCCCTTGCACTTTCTAAAACTGGTGAAGGTTTGATTTCTTTTTGCGTTTTTTCTGCTTCTAAAATATCTTTTTTGGTCACTACTCCTTTTTTAGACGAAGTTTTAATATTTTCAGTAGTTAATGATTTTTCTTTAAGTAATTTTTTTGCTGCTGGACCCATTCTGAATCCTTTAATATCAAGCTCATCAATATTTTTCTCTTTTGTTTCAGTGGTCTCAGAAACTTCGGATTGTTCTTGTGCTTCTTGTATTTTCTTTGCCGATTTAACTGTTTGAATTTTTTCTACTGGCTCTTCATGTTTTTCAACACTACTTTCCACCTCACCATGGTCTGATTCAGCTTTCAACTCACCTTCATTATAGCTGCCTATGACTTCTGAACTTTTGATTGTTGCACCTTCTTTAACTAAAACTTTTCCCATCACACCATCTGAAGGTGCAGTTACTTCTATAACTACTTTATCGGTTTCAATCTCGGCAAGTACCTCATCTTGCTTTATTTCTTGGCCTTCTTTTTTAAGCCAATTAGAAAGCGTTCCTTCAAATATTGATTCAGGAAATTGTGGTGATTTTATGTCGATAGCCATGATGATTATTTTATAACTCTAAAGCCTTAGTAACTATCTCTTTTTGTCGAATCTGGTGATATTTTTGATAACCACCAGCTGGCGCAGCTGAAGGAAACCTAGCAACCACATTCAATTTGTATCCTTTTTTTGTTTCATTAAGAACTTTTTCTAATCTATGTCTAATCATCAACCAAGCTCCCATATTTTCTGGTTCTTCTTGAACCCAAACAAAATCTTTGCACTTAATTTCTTTTGTATAACTGACTAGCTCACTCTCAGGGAATGGGTATAATTGCTCAATTCTCACTAATTCAATATTCATGATTTTCTTATTCTTTAGCTCTTCTAATAAGTCAAAATAAATTTTTCCTGAACAAAAAATTACTCTCTTAGCTAAACCTTTACTTTCATCTCTTATGATGTTTCTAAAAGTTCCTTTTGTAAGGTCCTCTAATTTTGAAGTTGCCATTGGGTTTCTTAGTAAGCTTTTTGGAGTTAAAACTATCAATGGTTTTCTTAAAGGTTTAATTGCCTGTTTTCTCAATAAATGAAAGATTTGTGATGGGAGCGTAGGAACACAAACTTGAATATTATCGTATGCACATAATTGTAAAAATCTTTCTAGCCTGCAACTACTATGCTCAGGTCCTTGGCCTTCATACCCGTGAGGTAAGAACATAGTAAGACCTGAAAGTCTGTTCCACTTTGTTTCAGCACTCACAATAAATTGATCTATTACCACCTGTGCTACATTAACAAAATCTCCAAATTGAGCTTCCCAAATTACAAGACCTTCAGGCCATGTAGATGCATAGCCATATTCAAAACCTAGAACAGCCTCCTCAGATAAAAGAGAATCGTAAATCTCAAATTTCTTGTTGTCTTTGTTTAAATTAGAGAGCGGAACATAACCTATACCTGTTTTCTGATCTTTAATGACTAAATGTCTGTGGGAAAAAGTACCTCTTCTGGAATCTTGACCTGTCATTCGAACAGGAAAACCCTCATTTAATAAAGTTGCGTAAGCGGCCATTTCTGCGAATCCCCAATTTATTGGAATTTCACCTAAAAGCATTTTCTCTCTTTCTTCGTAAAGCTTTTTAACTTGTTTTTGTAGCTCAATACCTTTTTCTATCGTTAAGCCAACTTTCATAGCATCGTTCAATAAATCTCTAGAAACAGCTGTAGGGTACGCTTTACTCAAATCAGGATTTAAATATGGGGTCCAATCAAAATGTAATTCATGATCAGGTACAGTAGCCATTGATTCTGCGACCATTTCTCCTTTCTCCATATTTCTTCTGTAATCTTTTTTAAATTTTTCATATTGACCTTGGTCAATTTGTCCTGAGGAGCTTAACTTATCGAAATAAAGTTCTGTAACAGTATTTTTTGCTTTAATTTCTCCATACATTAAAGGTTGAGTTGCAAATGGCTCATCGGTTTCATTATGTCCCCTTCGCCTGTAGCAAACAAAATCGAGAATTATATCTCTATTAAACTCATCCCTAAATTCAACTGCCAGTTTAGCTGCCATTACACAGGCTTCTGGATCATCCCCATTCACATGAATTATTGGAGCCTCGATCATTTTTGCAACATCTGTGCAATATTCAGTAGATCTTGCATCTTCCTTTAGACTTGTTGTGAAACCTATCTGGTTATTTACAACGATATGAACTGTACCTCCAACACCATATGCACGTGTTTGAGATAGTTGAAGAATCTCCATTACAATTCCTTGAGCAGAAAATGAAGCATCTCCATGCATCAGAATTGGTATCACCTTCTTATACTCTTTGTCTTGTCTTCTGTCTTGTCTTGCTTTGACAGACCCTAAAACTACAGGATTTACAATTTCAAGGTGAGATGGATTTGAACCTAGCGCAAGATGAACCTCTCCACCACTTGTTAATATATTTGAAGAAAAACCCAAATGGTATTTGACATCACCAGTATGCTCAATGTCATCTTCAAAATCTTCAGCAAATTCTGTAAAAAGCTCACTAGGTTTTTTCCCCATTACATTTATAAGTACATTAAGTCTGCCTCTATGTGACATGCCCAATACAAGTTCTTTAGCGCCTTTTGATCCAAAATCTTCAATGATTGTATCTAAAAGAGGTACTAGAGATTCACCTCCTTCAAGGCCAAATCTCTTTGCTCCTGGGTATTTAGATGCTAAAAATTTTTCTAGCCCTTCTGAATCAACTAATCTTTTTAAAATATGTTGTTTTTCATCACTATTGAAATTGTATGGTGTTTTTTTACCCTCAATCTTTTCCAAAAACCAAGTACGAATTTTGCTATTCATAATATGCATAAATTCATAACCAATACTTGATGTATAAGTTTCTTTAACGGATTGTAAAATTTCAGAAAGTTTTAACTTATTTGAATTTTGAAAGTTTGAGATAGAAAACTCTTTTTCAAGATCAGCTGAAGATAAGCCATGATACTCAAGCTCTAGGTCCGGGATTACTACTTCCTCTCTGAGATGTAATGGATCAATTTTTGCAACTTGGTGCCCTCTTCTTCTGTAGGCATTAATTAAGTTCTGAACATCAGAGGAACTTGAGCTTTCAGTTGAAGGTAAAGGTTTTTTTATCGTTACCTTCTTATTTCTAAATTTCTCAATTATTAGTTTGTGGCTTTGGTCGTTGTGACCGTTTTGAATAGAGTCAAAATATTTTTTCCACTCTGGTTTAATTTTTGATGGATCTTGTATGTATTGTTCGTAAAGATGGTCAAGATACTGTGAATTTCCCCCATACTTGAAACTTTCTTCAAACCTCTCCTCTATTGATTTTGTCACTATCCTATTCTTCTTAACTCCTTTTTAATTTCATTTATTGCCTTGGAAGGATTTAATCCTTTCGGACAAACTGAAGTACAATTCATTATCCCATGACATCTGTAAACACTGAAAGCATCATTAAGCTTTTTAAGTCGTGCTTTCTTCTGCTTATCTCTTGTGTCAGCAATAAACCTATATGCTTGCAATAATGCTGCAGGACCAACAAATTTTTCTGGATTCCACCAAAATGAAGGACAACTTGTTGAACAGCATGCACATAAAACGCATTCATAAAGGCCATCTAATCTATCTCTATCCTCTGGGCTTTGTAGTCTTTCATATCCTGTAGTTACTTCATCTTCATTATCAAGGAATGGTTTAATTTTTTCGTACTGCTCATAGAATGGTTTCATATCAACTATAAGGTCTTTTATTACAGGCAAGCCAGGAAGAGGTCGGACTTCCAGCTTTCCTCTTGATATAACATCAGCTACCGGAGTAATGCATGCCAATCCATTTTGCCCATTCATATTTACACCATCTGATCCACAAACACCCTGGGCACAAGACCTTCTGAATGTGACTGTTGAGTCTTTTTCTTGTGCTTGTCTAATTGCATCGATTACCATCATGTTTCCAGTTTCAGGGTATGAAATTTTGTAGTCAGACATGTAAGGTCTCTCGTCTTTTTCAGGATCGAACCTATAAAGACTTAATGAGAATTCATTTGACATTAATATACCCTTGCCTTTGGTTTAAATGCGTCCATTGTCTTTGGAGATAAATTTACTTCTCTTTTTGAAACAACATTTTTTTCTTTGAAAAATAGTGAATGGCACAGCCAGTTTTGATCATCTCTTTCTGGGAAATCTTCTCTTGCATGTGCTCCTCTGCTCTCTTTTCTTTCCAGTGCAGAATATGCAGTAGCATTAGCAATATCTAGAAGATTTAAATACTCTAGGACTTCAACTCTTTCAGAATTGAATTGATTTGATTTATCCATTAAGTGAATTTTTTTGGTTCTATTAGTAATTTCTTCAAGTTTTGAAATTCCTTCTTTCATAAGTTTTTCATTTCTATATACACCAAAGTAATTTTGCATTACATTTTGCATCTCTGATCTTAGATTAAATACGGTTTCACCTTTTTTTGTATTTTGAATTTTGTTGAAAACATTTAATGATTCTTCAATATTTGATTTAGAAATATTTAATGAGCTTGCTTCTTTTGCATTTTGATTAATGTGTCGACCTGCTGCCCTTCCAAAAACAACCAAATCTAACAAAGAATTTCCACCTAACCTATTAGCTCCGTGTACTGACACATTCGCTGCTTCACCAATTGAATATAATCCGTCTATCACTGAATCAGTTCCATTTTTTGTTGTAATTACTTGGCCATGTACATTCGTAGGTATTCCTCCCATCATATAGTGACAAGTTGGGACTACAGGTATAGGTGCTTTAATTGGATCGACATCTGCAAAAGTCATAGATATCTCTCTTATTTCTGGGAGTTTTTTCATAATTGCGTCTGCACCCAAATGATCTATCTTTAATAAGACATGATCTTTATTTTCTCCACATCCTCTACCAGCTAAAATTTCTTGAACTATGCACCTTGATACAACATCTCTGGAAGCCAAATCTTTTGCTTTTGGTGCATAGTTGGGCATAAATCTCTCGCCCTCGGAATTTATTAAATATCCACCTTCGCCTCTACAACCCTCTGTCATTAATGATCCGTTTCCGTACAAACCTGTCGGATGAAATTGCCACATTTCCATATCTTGAAGCGGGTAACCTTGCCTAAGTACCATACCTAGACCATCGCCTGTGCAAATTAAAGAAGTTGTATTTTGCTCATATACTTGCCCAGCACCACCGGTAGCAAGAACAACAGCGTTACATCTTATTATTGAGACCTCGCCAGTTTCCATATCGAAACAACTTAAGCCTCTTATTGCGCCTTCGTCATTTTTAATAAGGTCTATTGCGAACCACTCATTTAAAAATTTAGTTCCTGCTTTAAGATTTGCTTGATACAAAGTATGCAAAAGAGCATGACCGGTTCTATCAGCAGCCGCACATGTTCTTGCTGCTTGACCTCCTTCGCCAAACTCTTTTGATTGGCCTCCAAACGGCCTTTGATATATTCGACCATTTTCAAAACGAGAAAATGGTAATCCCATATGCTCTAATTCAAAAATTGCATCTGGACCTTCGGAACACATATATTCAATTGCATTTTGATCGCCAATGTAATCAGAACCTTTAACAGTATCAAACATATGCCATCTCCAATCGTCATTAGGATCAGCACTTGCTATTGCACATGTTATGCCTCCCTGGGCCGCGACAGTATGGGATCTGGTTGGAAATACTTTTGAAACGACTGCAACATCTAATCCTGACTTTGATATCTCTAAAGAAGCTCTAAGTCCAGAGCCTCCTCCACCAATGATTGCAACATCAAAGATTTTTTCCGATACAGTTATTCCACCAATTTCCATTATCAATTTTATTTATATGTAATTATAAACGTCATCTATTTAAACTTCCATTAAATAACTCAAAACAGTGACGTAACTAAGCACAATAATTACTAATCCTATAAAACCTCTGTATGAGTATCTTAAAAACTTTGCAAGGTGTTTTGTCCCAGGCAGAAACATGCCAATAGTTCTCTCTGTAAAATAATCATCCTCAACTGCTTTTAAACCTTGTAATGCGTGAAGAACCATCACTATTAAAAATAAACTAGTAAATATTTTCATCTGAATGGAATTTATGTCTGAAAACCAAACTTGTGCATCAACATCGTACGGTTTTATAAAATAATTAATAAATATTAAGAGTATATAACTCAAAATTATGAGAGAGCTAAAACGTTGGACTAACCAAAGAATAGTACCCATTTACCAAACCTCCAAAATTAAAAAGAATGAAACCAGCAAGGTAAGAACAAACGCAACCATCGCAGAAGACTTAGCTTCAGAAAACTCATGTCCATAATTAGAGAAGTCTGCAATAAGATGTCTTAAACCTGAGAAGATATGATATGTGATAGAAATTATAGAAACCGAAATAAGTAACTTAACTTCAAAGTTAAATTTTTCAGCACTCCAATTAAGATCATTACCTACCAAGTAATCTGTCAGAAACAAAAGGATAAAAGTTGGTATGGCAATAAAAAAATTAACTATTCCTGTAACCCTATGACTTATTGAAGAAATAGCAGTAATAGGCAACTTTATTAAAAGAAGATTTATAAAAGTTGGGCGCCTAGTCATTTTCAGCAGTATTATAGAATATCTTAATGCATTAAAGCGTATAAAATTAAGATTTGTAGGGGTTTTTGGAAGTAATAAATTTAAGTTTAAGAGTTATACCCATTAAGCCTAATTGCTTTTGGTAAAAATTGTTGAGAAATCTCTTATAGCTGCCTTCAAGCTTTTCAAGTGAGTTGCCATGTAACGTTACTATATGTGGATTTTTGCCGCCTTGATGTACAAATCTTATTTTTGGTTTGAACTTTCCCTTAAATGGTATGGATTTAGTTTCTAGTGCTTTTCTTAAAATATTATTTAATTTATTTGTTGATATTTTTTTATCAGCATTCTCCAAAACTCTATAAATATTATCAAAAAGATGTCTTATACCGTGCCTATCTTTAGCAGAGATAAAACACACAGGTAGGCCATTAAACATTGAATCATTACTTAAATTTTTTTCAATCTCATTTAAGGATGTTTTATCCAAAAGATCCATCTTATTAACGGCAATAATAATGGCTTTTCCATTCTCTTTTGCCTTCTCAATTAGCTTTCTATCCTGATCAAGCAAGAAATTCGAAGCATCTAACATTATTACTGATAAATCAGCAATTTTATTTGATTCAAGTGACTTGATTACTGAGAATTTTTCTTCTTTTGAAGTAGTTTTACTTTTTTTTCTAATCCCAGCTGTATCTATGAAAATATATTCTTTATTTTTGTAAGTTATTTTTGAATCAATGGAGTCAATGGTCGTTCCAGGAACGTTCGAAACAATCATTTTTTTTTCATTTGAAATTGAATTTATTGTTGAAGACTTACCAACATTTGGTTTACCCAAAATACAAATTTTTGGAATATTGTTTTCAAATAAATTTTCTTCTTCTTTAACCTTAGAAAACAATAACGTCTTCAATTGATCAATACCTAGATTATGTTCGGCACTGACTTCAACTTTTTCTTTAAATCCTAATTCTTCAAATATTGCTGTACCCTCTGAAGTTTTTACGTCAATCTTATTAATGACCATTATTACTTCTTTATTACTTTTTCTGATAAGGGAAGCAATTTCTTTATCAAAAGGGGAGATACCAAATTTTTTGTCCACGACAAATAAAATAACTTCAGCATATTCAATTGCTTCGTAAGCTTTTGATAAAATCATTTCCTCAAAATCATCATCTTTAGAGGTGAAGAATCCTCCGGTATCTATTAAATTAATTGATTTTCCACCTAGATGTATAGAAGTAGATTTTATATCTCTTGTGAGGCCTTCTTGCTCAGACACAAGGGCTGATTTAGATTTAGCTAATTTGTTAAATAAAGATGATTTGCCGACATTTGTTCTACCGACAAGTGCGACTGTTGTACTCATTTACTTTAAGCTGAATCCAGCGATTGACCCGTCTTCGTCTTGAACAAATAATTTATCTGAAAAAGTAGCTATTTGAGAAATCGATTTAAGATCGGTCTTTGTTAATCCAGTAATCATGCCTGTCTCTGCATCTAGCTGATGTATGTAGCCCTCGAAGTCCCCAAAATAGATTTTGTCATCGTTGAGTATTAAATTTGTAAGGCCCCTATTTTTAAATTTTTGACTACGCCAGGATTCTATACCATTTGATGCATTAAACCCGACTATTTCTTCATCTGTATTTATTGAAACTATACTCCCCTTGTAAAAGATAATTGGTTTAGAAGTTGAATGGTCAACTGAGAATATTTTATCGCCACTTCTTATATTAAACCTTGTTAAGGATCCATTATAATTTGATGCAAATACATCTTCATTAACAGCAATTGCATTTGAATCCCCATCCATCAATTTTTCTAATTCAGTTGATCCTTTTAATCTTGAAATTGGCTTTTCCCACAATTGGATACCATCAAGTGCTCGAATAGCTGCTAATCTTCCGTTTGAAAAACTCGTGAAAATTAAACCCTCATAAGTTATAGGCGAAGCGGTGCCTCTTATTGAAAGAAGAGGAGCTTGGGCTTGCTTTTGCCATCTTGTTTCCCCAGTCTGTAAGTCCATACCATAAAGAACATCTGAAGAAGTTTGCAGGAATACGAGTGTTGAGGTTATTAAAATTTTTGAGAGCACTACATCTTCAAGCTCTTTTGTCCACTTGAGATCACCGGAATTAGAATCATGTGCGTATACAACACCATCAGCATCAACGTATAAGAAAGAATTGTAACCAACCGAAACACCTGAAATTATTCTGTCGGTTTCAAGATCAAAAACTTCAGTTAATTGTCCTGTTTCGATATCAATTAATTCAATTTGTTTTTCATTCAGGTTATAAATAGTTCCAGCATTAATGTCAAAAAATAAATTAGATTCAATATTTTCATTGAACAAATTTAAATTTAATAAAGGCTTATCAACATTTTTTTTCCAATTAACATCTAAAAAACTTTCATAATTTTCATCAAGCTTTACTGGTGCATTAGGATCTTCTTGGACTAAACCAAGAGTTTCTTGAATTGAACTTAAAGTTTGACAAGAAGAAAGCAAGAAAATAATTGTTAATACATAAAAATTTTTCATCCTATTTCAACGGTTTTTTTAGTTTAATTAAGTTTTTTTGAGACTCATCCATATCAAAGGAAATTGCCAAATCATAATGATAATTAGCCATTTCATTATCCTGAAAATGTTTGTAAAAATCTCCTGCGACATCATGGTACCTTGCAGAGCCTAATTGGTTTTCTTTAATTAGGCCATCTCCTTTCTCAAAATCTTCGAGTTCCATAGAAAGTCTCACCAAGTTTTCGTAGTATTGTTCAAGAAGTATTTCCTTTGTATCCGTTGCAATAGAACTATTTTTGACCTTAATAAATACATCTTCAAATAATTCACTAGCTTCAGAAAAATTTTGTTCATCAAGTGCTTTTTTGGCCATAACAGATTTAGCAATAATTTCAAATCCATATGAATCAAATTCAAAATTAAGTTCCTCTGCATTGACTGTACTTTCACTTGAAAGAGAGTTATTTATTTCTTGAAATCTTTTGAATTCCTCTTCGTTAGCTTTTTCTTTTGTGTAGCTTGTAATTGAATTAATTAAAAACCCCAAGAAAACAGCAACAACAGCACCAATAAAGTACTTATTCTTCAAAAATTCTAAGATTCTATCTGCCATTTAAAAAACTCCACTAATTCTTCCTCACTGAGTGTTTTTTCACTACTATCTGTGAGATTCTTTAATTTAAATGTCTTTGTTTTTTGCTCCTCTTGGCCGACTATCATAACAAATTTAAAGCTCTGAGAATTAGCTTTTTTTAGTTGTTTAGCAACATTTGCGTTTCCAAGGTAATTTTCAACAACTATACCATTAACATTTTGACGTAGTTTATTTCCAATATACTGTGCAAAATTAATTGACTCATCATTTATGCAGCCAATAAAAAGGTCTTTTGTTTTATTATTGATTTTTATTATTTCAGCTAATCTATCAATCCCAAGAGCAAAACCTATAGCTGGCAAATCTCTACCTCCCAATTCTTGAATGAGATTATCGTATCTCCCACCACCAATAACAGCGTTTTGAGAACCTAGTCCTTCAACAGTGAATTCAAAAACTGTACCTGTATAGTAATCTAGACCTCTAACTAGTTTTTTATTAACGTCAAATTTAATATTTAACTTTTTAAGTGAATTAATAGTTTTGAGGAATGACTCTTTTTCATCATTGTTAAGGAATGCTGATATATCTTTTGCTTTTTCAAAAATTTTATTAATTTTGTTGTCTTTTGAATCAATTGCTCTAATTGGATTTCTTTGTAACCTCGAATAAACCTTGTCCTCTAAATCCTCTTTGAAATTTTGAAGATACTTTCTTAAATAAGCCCTATATGAATTTAAAGATTCATCTTTTCCTAAATAATTAATTTCTAATGAGTATTTAATTCCGAGTTTTTCAAGTATGGTTTTTGCTAATAAAATAATTTCTACATCACTTTTTGTAGATTCTTCCCCTATGAGCTCTGCACCTGCTTGAAAGAATTGTCTTTTTCTTCCCTTTTGAGGCCTTTCATATCTAAACATCGGGCCTAAATAAAAGTATTTTTTTATTTCATCATTCATTAAGCCGTTCGTGATCAACGCTCTAACAAGTCCTGCAGTTCCTTCAGGCCGTAAACATAACAACTCTCCATTTCTATCTTCAAATTCGTATACTTCTTTTTGGATGATATCTGAACTTTCTCCAACTGATCTTTGAAATAATGACTTGTTTTCAATTATTGGTGTTCTGAATTCTTGAAAATTAAAACTTTTAAAAGTTTCAAAGCAAGTTTTTTCGACAATAGAAATTCTCTCTACATCTTCATCGTAGAGATCAGGCATTCCTCTTATTGTCTTTAAATCTTTCATTGTTTTAATATTGTATTTCTTTTTTGTTCTGCAATTTTCGTTACTTCTTTTATTAGAGCATTTTCAAGCTCATTAGTTTCAACTTTATAAGCTGGCTTTCCATTTAAATAAATTAGATGTTTGGGTGAAGCTCCCGTAACACCAACATCAGCTACCTTTGATTCACCTGGCCCATTAACGTAACAGCCTATAACCGCTAAAGTAACCTCCTCTTTCAAATGAGAAAGGTTATTCTCTAGGTTATTAACAGTTTTAATAACTTGGAAATTCTGCCTTGAGCAGCTTGGGCAGGCGACAATTTTTACACCCCTTGATCTAATTTTCAAGGACTTTAACATTTCCCAAGCCACATTAACTTCATCGACTGGATCCGATGCTAGAGAAACTCTTATCGTGTCTCCAATTCCCTGCATCAATAAACTACCTAATCCAATGGAGGATTTTACAGTTCCAGTTTTAAGAGAACCTGATTCAGTAATGCCCAAATGAAGTGGTTGTTCAATTAATTCTGAAATCTTTTCATAACTTTCAATAGCCATAAAAATATCTGACGATTTAATGCTTAATTTAAAGTTGTCATAATTATTATCCAGCAATATATTCACATGTCTCATAGCTGACTCAACGAGCGCATCTGCATTAGGTTCTCCATATTTTTTTTGCAAATCTTTCTCTAAAGATCCTGCGTTTACACCAATTCTTATTGGAACATCAAGGTCACTAGCAGCTGCAATTACTTCTTTAATTTTCTTTTCGTTGCCAATATTTCCTGGATTTAATCTGACACAGTCAACACCATATTTAATAACTTGAAGTGCTATTTTGTAATCGAAATGTATATCTGAAACCAAAGGGATATTTGATTGTTCTTTGATGCATTTAAATGCTTCTGCAGCCTCCATACTTGGAACAGATACACGTACAATATCTGCTCCTGCTTCTTCTAATTCGTTTATTTGATTAACAGTTGCAGAAACATCTAATGTTTCTGTATTTGTCATTGATTGAACAGAGATAGGTGAACCTCCACCAACTGGAACATCACCTACCCAAATTTTTTTCGTAATTTTTCTCTGAACTGGCTTTATATCCAATTTTTTTATCCAAAAATCTCTGTGCTTTCAAAGAAATATGCTATTTCTCTTTGCGCACTTGCTGGTGAATCAGAACCATGAACTGCATTTGCATCAATAGACTCAGCAAAATCTGCCCTAATGGTGCCTGCTTCTGCTTCTTTTGGATTAGTGCTGCCCATTAATTCTCTATTAAGCATGATTGCATTTTCTCCGGCTAACACTTGTACCACAACTGGACCTGATGTCATAAATTCAATCAATGCATTAAAAAAAGGCTTGCCTTCATGTTCAGCGTAGAACCCATGGGCTTTATCAACGCTCAAATGCAGCATTTTTGAAGCTACAATTTTTAATCCTGCATCTTCAAATCTTTGTTCAATTTGACCAATAACGTTTTTAGCCACTGCATCTGGCTTAATAATTGATAATGTCATTTCCATCTTAATCTATCTCCTTAATCCAGTTTTGTTGAATAGACTCAAGAATTTTTTCATTTACTTTATCTGGCACATCATCAAAATCCTGGAGCTCTACAACTAATTTTCGTAAATCTACAAAATTTATCCATTGAGGATCAATATCCGGATGTTTTTCAGATAATTCAATCGCAATATCTAGAGTATCTACCCACTTAAGCATGTTATGTTAACTCAGAAACTTGGTTAATAGTATATTTTGGTATCTCTATCACAGTGATATCATCTACTGGAAAAACCTGACAGCTTAATCTGGAATTTGATTCTAAACCCCAAGCTTTATCTAGCATGTCTTCCTCTTGATCTGAAGCGTAATCGAGATTATCAAAACCTTCCTTAACAATTACATGACATGTTGTACAGGCGCAAGCTTTTTCACACGCATGTTCGAGATTTATTCCGTTCCTTAGACATGCATCTAAAATAGTTTCGTTTTCTTCCAGATCTATTGTTAAACCTTCAGGACATATCACCTCATGAGGTAATATTTTTAATTTTTTTTTTGAGCAGTTTTTATATCTGAACTAAATTTTTCGTCTTTGACTGTGAAGCTCTCTCCGCAGCCACATACAGCACTAGCATTAGGGTTAATAAATTTCACACCTTGATTGAGGCCCTCGATTGTATAATCGACTTGGCTGCCCTTTATAATTTCTAGAGAATCAGAAGGAATGAAGAATTCCAAATCATCTATAGTGATCTTGTAGTCAGATTTATTAGCTCTGCTTGTAAATTCAAAAAAATATGAATAGCCATTACACCCCATTTTTTTAACACCAAGTTTTACTTTATTCTCTTTACCTTGCATAGAAACCATATGCTTAAAATGCGCTAATGCTTTTGTAGTAAAATTTAATGGTTCAGGCTTATGCTTTCTTGGATTCATAATCCGCTATTGCTTTCTTAATACTATCTTCAGCTAAAACACTGCAATGGATTTTGATAGATGGTAGTTCTAATAATTCTGCTATTTCTCTGTCTTTTATGTTCTTGGCTTCTTCTAATGTTTTGCCGATGAGCATTTCAATCATTTGTTGGCTTGATGCAATTGCAGACCCACAACCGTATGTTTTAAATTTGCAGTCTGTAATAACATCTTTATCGTTTACTTCTATCTGAAGCCTCATTACATCACCACAAGCTGGTGCCCCAACCATGCCTGTTCCAACATTTTTTGCTTTAACATCCATACGCCCAACATTATGCGCCTTTGGATTTTTGAGTGTTTCTTCAAACTTTTGTATTACCTTTCTTGAGTACATAATCTATTAATGGGTCACCCATTCAACTTTTTCAAGATCTACACCATCTTTGTACATGTCCCAAAGAGGAGAAAGTTCTCTTAATTGATGAACAACTCTTTTAGTTGTCTCGGCGACCATTTTAACTTCTTTTTCAGTCGTAAATCTACCAAATGAGAACCTAATTGAACTATGTGCCAATTCATCAGCTCGACCCAATGCTCTTAAAACATAGGATGGTTCTAGACTTGCTGATGTACATGCAGAGCCGGATGAAACAGCTACATCTTTGAGTGCCATGATCAAAGATTCACCTTCAATGTATGCAAAACTGATGTTTGTAATATTAGGAATTTTATTTTTGAAACTTCCATTGAGATAAATTTCTTCTATATCAGAAACTTCTTTCCAAAATAAATCAGCTAATTTTGCAATTTTCTTATTATCTTTTTCCATTTCTTCTGCTGCTATACGGAATGCTTCACCCATACCAACAATTTGATGAGTCGGTAAAGTACCAGATCTAAAACCTCTTTCGTGTCCACCACCATGAATAAGTGCCTCAAGTCTAATTCTGGGTTTTCTTCTAACATACAGGGCTCCTATTCCTTTTGGACCATAAGTTTTGTGGCCAGAAAATGACATTAAGTCAACATCCAGTTTTGATAAATCTATTGGTAGCTTACCGGTACTTTGTGCTGCATCAACATGAAAAATAATGTTGTTCTCTCTTGTAAATTTACCTATCTCTTCGATGTTATTCACAGCTCCTAATTCATTATTGATGTGCATAATTGATAAAAGTATTGTCGAGTCTTTCACATGTTTCTTTATGTTATCTAGAGAAATTACCCCATTTTCATCTGGATCTAGGTAAGTGATCTCAAATCCTTCTCTTTCAAGTTGACGACAAGGATCTAATACTGCTTTGTGTTCAATTTTTGAGGTGATAATATGATTGCCTCTATCTTTGTAAAATCTTGCTGCGCCCTTGATTGCCAAGTTATCTGATTCAGTTGCACCAGAAGTCCAAACTATTTCGCGTGAGTCAGCTTTGACAAGATTTGCTACATGAAGCCTTGCCTTTTCGACTGCTTCATCAGCTTTCCATCCAAATTCATGCGATCTTGAAGCAGGATTACCGAAATTACCGTCCAATAGAAGGCACTCGTGCATTTTTTCTGCAACTCTTGGATCTACAGGTGTTGTAGACGCATAATCAAAATATACTAGATTGCTGTTCATGATTTAATTATAACTTTATGTGGGGTCTTAGACTAATATTTAAATACTTATTCCAAGCTTATGAGCTACTATTTGATAAGATTCAACAACATCACCTAAATCTTTCCTAAACCGGTCTTTATCAAGGCTTTCGCCAGTTTCTTTGTCCCAGATTCTACATCCATCAGGAGTAAACTCATCACCGAGGATGATTTGTCCGTCTTTTCTTCCAAATTCAACTTTATAATCCACAAGAATAAGCCCAACATCTGAGAATATCTTGCAAAGAAGTTTGTTAATGATTAAAGTTTTTTCCTTCATGATTGCTATTTCTTCTTCTGTGCCCCAATTAAAGGCAATTATGTGGTTATCGTTAATTAAAGGATCTCCTAGGTCATCATCTTTAAGAAAAAATTCAAAAAGAGGATTTTCAAACTTCAAGCCTTGCTCAACTCCCAACCTTCTACATATGGAGCCAGTAGCAATATTCCTCACAACACACTCTACAGGTAACATATCGAGCCTGTGGACTAGACTTTCAGTATCAGTAACGTTTTCTATGTGATGAGTACGAATTCCATTTTTATCTAAGTACTGCATTATGTGAGCATTAAACTTGTTATTAATCTCACCTTTACCTTTTAATGCTTCCTTCTTTTTTCCATCAAACGCTGATGTATCATCTCTATAAACCATTAAAAGCTCATTCTGGTTTTGTGTCTCATATAGAGATTTTGCTTTTCCTTCAGATATTAAATTTCCTTTTTCAATCATGATAATGACTCATTAATTACGTCAACTAACTCATCAACGGAAAATTCGATGTTGGATAACTTTTTGAATTCTAAAATTGTATTGCCTTCTGATTCAGAGAAAACTAGCTCATAGTCTGCTTCAACCTGATCATCGTTAACTCTGTTAAATAAGTTAGCAAAAAAACCTTCTTCCTCTACCTCAAGCTTGATTTGTATGTATTTCAGCTCCCTATTTCTATCAACAACCTTAAGATCTGCTTTATCAACTGCTCTTGAAAGTGCTGACCAAGTTCTATCAAATGGTAGTCTAAATTCAATTCCAATTTCTTTTTTAACATACACAATACGTGCTTTCTTATTTAGGTTTAAGCCTTGTGCAGCTATTGAATTTCCCTCGTAGCCAGGCAAATTTAGAGATATGTAAGAAGCCAAGTCCTCAAAGTAAGCAAGTTCTAAGCTAGTATTACTCTCATTAAGTAGATAGATTTCAGAGCTATTATTTTTGATACCATGCTCAAGGGTTAAGAATAGTTTCTCGTTTTTTTCAGCTGTGATCTGTCCAAGAGATGGGTCATCATTAACTAGGTTATATTCTTCATCAGCAAAAAAATCTTTTATTAAAGGCCAGGATTTTGAGGGCAAAGCTTCAACATAAATCCAGTAGATTTCTCCTAATCTTCTCACTTCAACATTTTCAGATCCTGTGGAAGAGAATATCTTTTTGGGCCTCGGCATTTCACCTTCTTTTATAAAGCTAGGAGTTTCAGGTGGGTATGGAAACTCATCCAGTACTTCTAAAGATTCAAATTCACCATTAGTCTCTAGCTTTTGACCCTCATTCACATATCTTTCGTTTGGATTTTCTCTTTTTTCAAGTAAACAGCCGCTTTCTGGACAGTATGGTTTTCTGCTTTCAGGTATTGTGCAATTTTGAAGCACAAATATAGAAATTAAAATTATGCTAAATGTTTTTGAATACTTCATATATTTTTTCCCTGTATTCCACGGAGAGCGGATGTAATGGTAATCTTAAATTATTCTCTAGTAGAGACAATTTTTCAAGTAAGTATTTACATGGACTTGGACTAGCCTCAATAAATAAAAGTTTAAAAATTTCCTGATAATTTTTAATTACTTTCTCGGCCTCAACAAAATTGCCTGCAAGGCAAAGGTCTGAAAGATCTTTCATTTCTTTGGGCATAATATTTGCTGCTACTGAAATTACACCATCTCCTTTAAATTTCATAAACTTAACAAAACTTGGATCATCACCAGAATATAATTTAAAGTCACTTCTTTTATCTTTTATCTTGTTTAACGCACTAAATCTCTCTTTTGAGTCAACTGCTTCTTTAATGCCAGTTATAGTTTTAATCTCTATTAATTTTTCAATTGTAGAAGGTAATAAATCAACACCTGTCCTTCCTGGCACGTTATACAAGGTAATGTTCGCACCAACTTTTGAAAGTTCTTTGTAATGAAGCTCTAATCCAATTTGAGACGGCTTATTATAGTAAGGCGTTACTGCCAGACATTCTCTAATATCATTCTTTAAAGCACACTCAACTAGCGCAATCGCATGAGTTGTCGATGAGCTCCCCACGCCCGCCATTAAGGGAATGTTTGTATTGGATTTTGCAAACGCGAAGATTTCTGCTCTTTCATCTTTAGTTAATGTTGCAGATTCTCCTGTTGTTCCTACAAGAACAATTCCATCAGTGCCTGCATTAGAATGAAAACCTAATAGTTTTTCAAATGCTACAAAATCAATATCGCCATTTTTTAACATCGGCGTTACAATCGCTACAATACTTCCTTTCAATCTTTTTTTTCCTATAATCTAAACATGAATGATAAATCAAAAGCCCCAAATTTTTTAGGCCTGATCGATGAAAATAATCAAATTAGTCTCAGTGATTATAAAGGTAGTTTTTTAGTTCTTTATTTCTATCCGAAGGATAAAACTTCAGGCTGCACCATACAAAGCCAAGATTTTAGAGATTATAAGAAAAAATTTGCAAATAAAAATTGCAAAATTATTGGTATATCAAGAGATTCAATTAAGTCTCATAAAAGCTTTACCGAAAAAGAGTCATTAAATTTTCCATTGATATCTGACCCTGATGAAACTATGTGTAATGCCTATGGTGTTATGAAAGAAAAATCAATGTATGGCAGAAAGTATATGGGAATTGAAAGAAGTACCTTTGTTATTGATCCCGATGGCATCTTGATAAAAGAGTGGCGTGGCGTAAAAGTACCGGGACACGTAGAGGAAGTTTACAACTTTATTTGTGAACTTTAAGAATCAACGTACTTCCAGTTATCTAAAAGTGATTTTATAAAGCTAGCAATAGGTACTGCAAAAAATACACCCCATATCCCAAAAATAGCTCCGAATAGAAATACAGATAAGAGAACAACTACAGCTGGCAACTTAACGACTCCTGACATTAAGAACGGCAGAAATATGTTCCCATCAATATTTTGTAACAGTGCATAAAATAGTAATATCACAATTACATAAGGATCCAGACCAAACTGAGCAAGACTAACTATAAGAACTGGGAATGTCATAAATACAGGACCAAAGAAAGGTATAAGTTGGCTTAAACCAAAGGATACTCCCAGCAAAACAGGACTGTTTAGTCCTAATGCCCAGAACATAAGACTACCTGTTACTGCAACAACGAATACTTCAATGAATTTAGCTTTGAAATAATTCTGGAAATTAGTATTTGTTTCGTTCCAAACTCTTACTAAAAATTTTCTTTTCTTTGGTACTAGTTTTGAGAAACCGGAAGATAATGTATCAGTATCCCATAACCAAAAAAATAAAAAAATGGGTACTAAAATTATGCTCAAAAATAGATTTGCAGTATCTTGCAAACGGGATATACCAAATGATACTGCATCAGTCGCAAAGCCAGTAATCTCACTCAAAAAACTTTGTGCACCTTCAATAGACTCATTTGGGGCGTTTATATCTCCAAGTAAATCTGTTATTGGTTCTGCAATCACCGCCAAACTTGGTAGCTCACTTAGATATCTATTTGCTTCATTAATAAATAAAGGTATAAAAATAAGCAAAAATAAAGTAGCTAGTGAAACAGCAGTAAAAAAAGTGATGAAAACACTTAATCTTTCAGGAACTCCTATTTTTGTGAAGTAAACTTGCATAGGCCTAAACAATAGAGCCAAAACAATACTAGTTAATATCGGGGTAGATAGGTCTCCAACAACCCATAAAGAAAAGAAACCACCCAGTAAAACCATGGCCATAAACATGAATTGTTGATTTTTTAACAGATTATTTAATTTCATTTTTTATTGAATCTTCTTATAAAATACCTATCAAATAATTATAGTTAAAACTTATGATTAAAAAAACTATCCTTACACTGCAGCTGGTTCTCATTAGCTTGTACTCTCATGGACAAGAGAGCAGCATTGAGTTGCCATTAATAGGTGACAGATTAAGTGGAGCTGTTTCACAGACGGAAGAAGAAGCTTTAGGAAGACAATTTTTAAGAGATCTAAAAAGAGAGTCTGCAATTCTCTATGATCCCGTTGTTCAAGAATGGACCGAACTATTTATTTATAAAATTGGTGAGCAAAGCAAAGTTAGTAAAAAAGCATTTGAATTATTAATAATCGAAGATAATTCTTTGAATGCCTTTGCTGCTCCGGGTGGCATAATAGGTGTGAATGCAGGTCTATTTAAATATTCGGATAATGAAGCTCAATTTGCATCAGTAATAGCCCACGAACTAGCGCACTTAAGTCAAAGACACTTTGCTAGACAGATACTAGAAGGCAGCGACAGAAGTAACCAAAGTTTAGCAACTGTTTTAGCCTCAATAGTTGTGGCCGTGGCAACAAATAGTCCTGCTGCAATAATTGGAGGCCAAGGATTACTTGTGTCTCAACAACTTAGGTTTTCGAGGCTTTATGAAACAGAGGCAGATCGTGAAGGCTATGTAACGCTACAAAAATCTGGTTATGACACCACTCAAATGTCTGAAATGTTTAAAAACATGCAAGAAATTAGAAGATTATCTGGTGATAATATTCCTGAGTTTCTTCTCACTCACCCAATTACCACAAGAAGAATCACAGAATCAAGAGAAAGAGCTCGTGAATATCCAAGTCCAGGTACAATCGATAGTTTAAATTTTCAATTAATCAAAAAAAGAGTTGAGTTTCTAATGACAGACAACCTTTCCATAAGATCAATAGAAAAAGAGATAGGTGAAAATGATGAAGACATCTACTTAAGGGCTCTCATTGAGAAGAAAAAATTAAACTTCACGAGATCTATAGAATTACTTAAAAGTCTTGAAGCAAAGCATCCCGATAATTTAATTATAAAAACAAGTATTGCTGAAGTTTATACAGAGTCTGGCAATATAAGAAAAAGTAAAGATTACACAAATAAACTATTATCGGTATCACTCGGCAACTACCCTTTAAGCTATAACTTAGCTAATGCACATATTTTAGAGGAAGACTATGTAGCCGCTGAACAAATTTTAGAAGATATTAAATTTTA
Source organism: uncultured SAR86 cluster bacterium (assembly GCA_902619265.1). GTDB lineage: Bacteria > Pseudomonadota > Gammaproteobacteria > Magnimaribacterales > TMED112 > TMED112. The sequence goes on along the minus strand of CACNDL010000007.1, from coordinate 7,149 downwards.
TAGGCCGGTGGATATAAATTTACTCAAAGACCTAAGTCAGGTGCAAAAAAATAGCAATAATATGTTGGGTTATCATCTTACTAACAGTGAATTTCTATTTTACTCTGGGAGATATGAAGAGGCTTTGAGAGATCTGCAAGAAGCGAGACGAATAGCCAGAAATAATTTTAAAATAAGAGAAATTATTACTGAAAGGATTCTAATTCTGCAGTCCTATGTTCAACCAGTAAGACGAAGATCTTAAAGATTGGACAAATAAAAGTCTAAAACAGTATCAAAAACTTTCTGCCTTTTCTTTTCTTGAAATGGCTCATGCCTTATACCTTTAAATATTTTTAATTCTGATTTTAGGCCTGATTCAATTAATAAGTTATGAATGTTTTCGGCTTGTGTACCATCATTGTTAACCTTATCTTGGTCTCCGCTTATATGAAGGAATGGGATTTTTTCATCGAACTCCTCAAAAGTCTTTTTGCTCCATAAATTATGAAAACCATCTGCAAGATCAAGCCACAATTGTGTTGTATTAGGATATCCACATAACTCATCAGCAACATATTCATCTACTTTTTGTTTATCACTTGATAAATAATCATGTGTTGTCCTGATTGGTTCAAAAAATGAATTATGTTTTTGTGTTGTAAGCTTTTCCATTTCGTCGCTTATACCCATTTTTCCTTTAATTACATACTCTAGTAAAAGCATTAGTTTATTTAAAGACAACATAAATCCATTAACGCTAAACGCAGCACTCATTACAACTCCATCAAAAAAGATATTTCTTTTTAATAACGACAAAAGAAAACATGTACCCAAACTGTGACTCAGGACAAAGTGCTTGATTGTTGGATTTTCTTTGCGAATGATTGAATTTAATTCACCCAGCTGGTCAACCACTGCTTCATATCCATTTTTCTCTTTGAAAAATCCCTTTGGATCACCATGAGTGACATTGAGACCATGCCCAAGATGGTCGTTACAGTAAACTATGAATCCGTGTTTATTAAGAAATTTTGCTGTTTCTTCATAGCGAGCATGATACTCAACCAGACCATGAAAAATTTGAATAGTCGCAATAGGATTTTTTACTTTATCCCAGGTCACTCCTCTTAACTTTCCGTGTTTGCTGGGATAAGAAAATTCTTTCATTATTCTAGGATTTTGGCGTAGCTTTCAAACTCTTCCCTTTCAGTCCTGAAGCTATTTACTGGATGATTTGAATCCTCATACCCTAGTGCAATGCCACACCATAATATTTCTTCATCTCCATAACCAACATGCTCTTTCACGAGATTTGGAAATCCTGCCCAAGCTTCTTGGAGACATGTTGCAAGCCCTGCATCTACAGAAGCTAAACATATATTTTGAATAAGATGACCAACGTGCCCCCAACCGTTTGGACCAACAGATTTATGAACGGTCACAAATATACCAACTGGAGCTCCAAAAAGCTCATAATTCTTTCGAGCTTGAGTAATTCTTTTGTCTGCATCTTCCCTTCCAATACCAACGGCTCCATATAAAGCAAATCCGGCTGCTCTTTGTCTTGCCTTATACCAATCAGGTCTTTCAGTTGGATAAACTTGATATTCCTCTTTTTCTAATTCTCCCTTATCAAATTTTTCACAAGCTTCATTTACTAATTTATCTCTTGCATCACCCATGACAACATATATCTTCCATGGCTGTGAGTTCACACCCGACGGGGCTCTTTTTGATACCTCAAGGATTTCTTTAACTAATTCCTTATCTACCTTTTTATCAAGGTAGCTTCTTACAGAATATCTTTTGGCAATTGCGTCTTTTAGTTCCATAGATCGTTAATTTTAGACATTAAATTATATACTCTTTCAGTTCAAAATAAGATTCTTCTTTTAAGTTTTAATTTTTTTAAGTATTTCCTTATGTTTTTTTCGATCAATTTTATAACCTGAAAATATTACTATCGGGATAACAAATAAAAGCATTATCAACGGGCCTTGAAATAAGGCTAGCATTTCTCTTTGTTCAAATGTAGCTTCAATAGATCCTTGCGGAAATGAGATTAACCATAAAACAAACATTGAGAAAAATTGACCTAATCCTGTCATGCACTTTGCGCAAAAAGAAGTAAGAGAGCTTATTGCCCCATCTTGTCTTAAGTTTGATTCCTGCTGAACCTGATCAATCATATCAGGAACCATAGATTCCCTCGTCATAAGACTCATTATGGAGAATGTGCCAGTTACAAAAATAAATATTGAAAGAAAGTACACTAGTGAGTTGCTGCCAATCTCCGGTACCGCTCCAACTTTATATAAAATAAACGGAGTTGCTTGAAAAACCCCTATTACAACGAGACTAAATAACAAGATTGTCTTCTTTTCAAATTTTTTTACTAATTTTGGAACTAAAAACCAGCTCACAATTGTGGATAGAAAATAAATCTTAATAAATTCCTGAATTTGAAGAGATGTCAGACCCCAGAATTGAGTTTGAGTTAAGAATGTAAGACTATTGGCTAAGCCCCATGCAAGTTGAATTGTTATAGAGCCTAAGAGAAATAAAATTATAGTTTTATTTCTGTAAACGAAACTCATTTGTTTTTGGATTTCTTTGAAAGGATTGTTGTTTTCTTTTGTTTCAGGCCATTGATATAGATTGGGTATTAAGCTCATTGTTCCAATAATCGATATCAGCCCCAATACAAACATAATGATTGATCCGATTATGCCCACATTAAACCACTGATCGTTACCATCAAGATTTATAAATGGCAAAATAATAAATGAATGTGATAGAGCAATAAGTGACTGAAACCCCTCACGAAGCGACATAACACTTGCCTTATCTTCATATGATTCTGGTATTTCAGCTGCTAAAGCTCTATGTGGTATATCGAATAATGTAACTGAGAATCTGGTAATAACTGCGAAAATTAATAGCCACATAAATAAAAATATTTGATTTTCTGCCCAATCTGGATCAGGTAAAAACAGCATTAAATAACTTAGTGAGATTGGGAAAAGTGAAAAAGCCATCAATAGATGTCTTCTTCCAAATTTAGATCTGATTCTGTCTGAAAATGTACCTATTAAGGGGTCACTTATCGCATCTATAACTAAAGCTGTTAGCAGAGCAAAACCTGTTAAGAGAGGATTTAAACCTAATACTGTTAAATAGTAAGCACCAAGGTACCATACAAAAAAATCAGTTTTAATTGCATTGACACCACCACCTAATCCAAATGAAAATTTTTGTATGTTATTTATCTTCAAATTTTTTCTTTAAGTTTCTTTGCTTTTTTTTCAACATCCTTTCTGAGATGATTCCAAAAAATTTGATAATCCCAAATATGTAAGTCTTTTTCACCCAGGAAATCGTTCTTTAAAATTCTGTCAATTGTTGATCCTTTTGTTTCAAGGAAACCAGTTTTTCCTATTCTTGCATAAAAGTTTTGATCATCAGCAAAATTAATTTCTCTCACATAGCTATTATTCTTATTTGTTGCTCCATAATCAAAAAGAGGTGAGATTCCTGAAATTTTTGGCATTAATAAAGAATTTATTTCATTCTTTACCCATCCTTTAGATTTTGAGAAAGATATCGGATTTGTTGTGGCAAGTTGATTTATTCTCTGAAGACTGTACTTCTTTCCATCAAACATCCAAAATTTTAATCTTGACCTAATAACATTTTCCCCGACTGTTTGGAATTGAATAATAATTCCCTCATCAAGGAATCTTGTACAAACTGATGCTGCAAGATTTTTGAGATATTGATCCTCTAATGGATATCCAATTAAATATGCTGTGATGAGTTGCTTTGAAAAAACTTCTTTAAATTCTTTTTCAGTTAATAATCTTTGAGCATGTAATGAGCCTTGACTGTGTGAAGCAAGAAAAAAAGGTTTATCTTCTGAATGATTTTCTAAGAAATATCTAAATGCTTCTTTAACATCTAAATATGCTAGATCTAATGCTTGAGAACTATTGCTGCCTAAATTCTGAGATATTGCAGCAAAAGTTGCTTGTCTGTATTCTGGTGCATAAATATTACACTCATTATTAAAAACTGTTGCTTGAGTAGCGAGCATTAGGTCTGTTCTTTGAGATGTTGCAGAATCTGGATTCATATCAAAATTCCACTCTTTAAGAAAAAAACCTGTTGGATGAATAAAAAAACAATCAATTTTTTTTAATTTATTTTGGCTTTCCATTTTTGGTTCCAATAAAGCCACAGATTTTTTCCCCGGAAAAGCTGCCCATGATTCCTGCTTAGCATAATCAGGTGCATTGGGTGAAGTTAAACTACTAAATGATTGTTTTGGTGTTATGGAGGAGAAAAATTTATCTAACGACGGACTGTTTTTGTCCATGTTTTATTCATTCACACTAAGAATAAATTCTTGAATTGCAGCATCGACGCCATCAGAAACAATTATCGATGCATCATACTCACCAACATCGTCTTCTCTTGGAGTTCCTGTAACAGCTCCATTTGATGAAATAGATAAAAAGTCTGCTGTTGTGCCAGTTTCTCTATTAACTAGTTCAATAGAGTAACTTAGTGAGTCCCCATCTTCATCATTGGCTCTAACACCATAAAAATATAGTTGATTCACATATGCATCTGTGAAAGGAGAAGATGTTATAACAGGTGCATTATTTATTTCTCCAGCTAATTCTGGAGATAAAGTAATTGACAAATCTGAAACGTTTGAGTCTGTTATTTCAAAGTTAGAGCTTGATCCTGACATTTCACCTGGACCTCCCCAAGAGTTATCTCCGTTAATATCTGAACCTATTACCATTCTGTATGTCCCTGGATCGATGCTTGTAAAAACAAAATTTCCTTGGCCATCAATGATGGCAGATGTCACTTCAGCAACTGGGACACCGTTTATATCAAGAAGCCTTGCTCTTAATGCTGGGAAGTTAATATCATAAGCTTCCCCAATTACATTGAATATTACATTGATTCCTACTGAAAGTAGTTCGTAACCATCGAACGGTAAATCTGCACCTTCGACTAATGGGAAATCAAATAGTATTGTTGTATTGACCCAACCTGCCCAATCATAATCATTCTGTTTTTTAACTGTGAAATTCAAACCATTAGCTTCAACTTCTATAAACTCGGATTGGTATGTGTATGTAACATCATTGAATCCCTCTCCTGCTGCTCCGCTTGGTGTGATTGTAAATTGGCCTTGATAAGAGTCTTGCGAATTTAATGTTACAACTGAAGGCCCTTCATAGTACGGCAAACTATCAAAACTTGTAAAATATCCATCTTGGAAAGAATCAATTGCCTGTATAGCTTTATGTAAATCAATTATTCCATATCCCAAATGTTCGTCCCAACCTGGACGAGCAACTGAATCATTCGGTCTAGCTTCTTTATTCACATCGTTTGTAAGAAGGTTAGCTGCCAGCATTTTATCTACTTCGACGTATGTTAGAGATGTAGGAAGAGAAGCATTTGATTCGAAAGGTTTAACAATGTCTTCGTAATAGTATTTGATTAATCCTAGAAAACCAGCTCCGTGAGGTGAAGCCATAGAGGTTCCTTGAGCTCCTATCATTGGGTTTCCATTATTGTTCGACTGAACAGAGCTATCTACGTATGCATATGCATAAACAAGATCATCAACTCCATCTGCGTTCCAGTCTGAATACTCACCACCTGGTGCAGAGAAAGCAACATATTCATTCGTTGATGAATAGCTTGACCTTCTGTCTGTACCATTAGTAGCTCCAACTGCATAGACTTTTGGACAAGCGGATGGCCACCCAATTGAACCAATACCACCATTTCCAGAGGATGAGGCTATTAATACACCTTTGTCAGCTAGCTCTCCTAACTTCAAGCAGGATGAAGAGGTTGCACTACCACCACTTCCACCATAACTCATATTCATTGAATGCAATTTTTGACCATTACTTCTTTGCGCAAAATTTGTACCAGAGTCATTAGCATCTCCATTGAGGTATAAATACGCAGCATATGTTGGTCCACAACCATTTTGATAACAAACTCTTAGAGGTGTTACTCTTGCTGCCATACCGTTACCATCAATACCATCGTTTAACATTGAAATGGTACTACCAACGTGAGTACCATGACTGAACGAACCAGTTGTAAATTCCTCATCATCTGCCAGAGGATCATTATCTTCCATATCCCAGCCCCATTGAGTATCAAATATAGAGCCAGCATAGGCTGGATCTATAGAAAATGGGCTACCAGAATCAAGTACAGCAACGTTAACTGGCTTAACTTCTTGCCCCAATATATCTAGGGCTTCGGGTATGTTCACAACATCAAAATTCCACCATTGGTAAGTGTCATATCTTGGATCAGGTGTAAAGGATTCAACTTGAATATATCTTTGCCAACTTGGCTCTATAAACAGGTTTGGTGATCTGTTACTTAGAACAGATATAGCTTTCATGTATCTACCTTTCTTATAGGCTTCTGGAAAATTGGTTTTCAAGGTAGATGTATAGTCTTGATCGTCTCCAAGTCCTGCAATTTGTTCCAATTCAAATAAAGACATATTGACTAGACCACCATCTGAACTTCCCATATCTTGTGTGAGTTCATTTTCTGTTTCATTTAGACTTGCTCGGTTAAAGGTAGGCTTTTTGGCTATTAGTATTTCATCAATATTAAAATCGGCATTTGCTCGTGCTGCTGCGTCTTTTTGTTCAGAGGTACTGGCGAATGTAGGTGTTTGGGTAAGTACATAGGCCGAAGGTACAGAATTATCAACACGATAATGATCAATAATTACGTAATAAATATCTCCCTCACCAGCTGGTATATAGGCCGTTTCAACTTTTGCATACGTACCTCCAACATTGTTTGTATTTTCCTGGGCATCAACCACAAACATATCTAAATCAACGTTATTATTGGTGTTTCCTGGATTACCATCGTGATTTACCATTGTGAGTTCGAGATTTATCCTGCCTGGACCAGCTATCACTTGATATAGGTCAACATCATCTTCACCACCAACCCAACCAAGTAATGTTGAAGCAGTATCTAAGAATTGAGCTCTGTTTGTAAAGTTATTTGTTACATTTTCATAGTCTTCGCTGTTTAGATCTGAATCAAGAGCAAATGGGCCTTGAACGCCAAGGGATCCTCCGACATTATAAG
>CACNDL010000006.1 GCA_902619265.1 uncultured SAR86 cluster bacterium | reverse complement strand
TACTACTATCTCTTTATTTGCAGCAGTCGCTCCGCCGCATAAACCAGTTCTGCCCCCTGAAATAACTAATTTTTGATCTTCTTTTTCTGCAAATAGAACTATTTCTTGAAGGTCATTTTCATTATAAGGAAAAACAATAGCTGTTGGATCAGGTTTTATTTCCTTGTACCAATCTATTCCATATTTTTCTAAATAGTCCTTAGAAAACTTTACTTTTTTCTCACCAAGTAAATTAATGAGCTTCTTAATTATTTCGGTCATCATTAAATACTATGAAATTCCTGTAAATGAATACAGTTGTGAAGCTAAATACGGAAGCGATGATTTTTTGAACAAGGATGTTATTAACATTTATTGCAGCAAGTAAAAAAAATGCCACAGCAGTAATAATTGCTCCAATAATGCCTCCTAAAAAATATGCTGAAAACTCTAACGCCGGCCTATCTGCTAACCAGCCCCTACCAAAAACAAAGTTTTTTGCCAAAACAAAACTTACACAAGTTCCAAGCAAGTAACAAAAAAAGGCAATATAGGAACGATTGAAATCTGTATAGGTATCTAATAAAACTAAAACAATGAAATCAGCTACAAATGCAACTCCATTTGTGCCTGCATATTTAATTATTTTTATGATCATTTAGAAATGGCTCTAACTAGTTATCTTAGAGAACACTGCTTTAATTTTTTCTATTCCCCAATCAAGCTCTTCTTTTGTTATAACCAATGGAGGAGCATACCTAATGGTTGTTTCATGTGTCTCTTTACATAAAATACCTGCTTCTAAACACATTTTTGATAACTCCTTCCCAGAAACATAATTAGGATCAATTTCTACACCTAGCCATAAACCTTTACCTCTAATTTCTTTAATGATTTTAGAATTCATACTAAGCAAACATTCCTTGAAGTAATCACCCATCGCTCTGCTATTTTCGATTAAATCTTCTTCAACAAGCAATTCTAATGATCTTTTTGCTAGTGCTGCTGCTAGCGGATTGCCGCCAAAAGTTGAGCCATGTGAACCAGGATCCATCCACTGCATTACTTCTTTTGATGTGAGAAAGCATGATACTGGCATAAAACCTCCCCCTAGTGCCTTTCCTAGTATTAGACCATCTGGTTTAGATTCTTTTGGTTGATCTTCATTACAGCCTACATCACAATTACAATCACCGCACGAGTGTTGATATGCAAATAATTTTCCTGTTCTTCCTAAACCAGATTGAATTTCATCTAAAAGCATCAAAACATTATGTTTTGTACAAATTTCTCTAACTTCATTTAAATAATTATCGGGTGGCACTATTATTCCACCTTCTCCTTGAATAGGCTCTATTAAAACTGCAGCAGTATTTTTATTAATTGCAGTTTCAATTGATTTAGAACATCCATATTTAACAGTAATAAAACCAGGTGTATGAGGTCCAAAATCATCTTTAGAATTTTCATCGCTTGAAAAACTAATTATGGTCGTCGTCCTTCCGTGAAAATTTCCTTCAGCCACTATTATTTCGGCTTTACCAGGCTCAACTCCTTTAGTTCTGTAAGCCCATCTTCTCGATGATTTTATAGCTGTTTCAACTGCTTCAGCACCTGAATTCATAGGTAAGCACATTTCAAAACCACTCATCTTAGTTATTGTTTCAAGGTATGGTCCTAAAGTATCTGTATAGAATGCTCTGGAAGTAAGCGATAATTTACTAGATTGTTCATGAAAAACCCTCAGTAGCTCTGGATGTGCATGTCCGTGACTTACTGCAGAGTATCCAGACATCATATCAAGATATTTTTTTTCATTTACATCCCAAGCCCAAACTCCTTTTGCTTTTGATAAAACAACAGGTAAAGGTTTGTAATTATCGGGCCCAAAAATTGACTCTTTTTTTATTAAGTTATTTTGAATATCATTTACCACTGGAGTTATTCTAATAGCAAAAAAATTGTACTGCCAGTTATAAAATGCAAGACAAACAATCCACAAATAAAATTTTCATGGTTGAGCCTGAAGTATTTTTCATGAATCCTCAAACTGCATCAAGCAATCATTACCAGGTTGATGATAACTCAATCAGCACTGATGAAATTTTGAAACAAGCTAAAGAAGAATTTAATACTTTTAAAAATGCTCTTACTAAAAATGGAGTATCTGTTTTATCAATGAAAGGTTCTAAAGAATGTCCTGATCACATTTTTCCAAATTGGTTCATAACCTTCGAAAATAAAACATTTCAAATTTTTAGTATGCTTGCAGAGAATCGTAGAAAGGAAAAAACGCCTAAGATGATTGAAAAACTTTCAGAAGAATATAAGCTGACTCGCGATCTTAGCTCTCATGAAAGTAGAAATATATTTTTAGAATCAACGAGCAGTATGGTTTTTGATCGAGTTAATAGAATTGTATATTTAACGATCTCTCCCAGAGCAAATGCTGGATTAGCGAATGAATGGTGCAACGAAAATAATTATGAATTAGTAATGTTTGAAACAGAAAGCCATACTGGAAGTCCGATCTATCATACAGATGTTTTAATGTATGTAGGCACAACTGCTATAGGAATATGCTATGAAGTCATTAAGCCTGAATATAGAGATCTCGTAAAAGAAAGAGTTGAGAGATTCCATGATGTAATTGAAATTAAGAAAGAACAATTATTAAATTTTTGTGGAAACTGCTTGGAAATACCTGATAAAGATGGAAATTTGTTATTGGCTATGTCAACTGCAGCTTTCAATGCTTACACAGAACTTCAAAAGGATAAGATTGAAAAACATTTTAAAAAGATCGTGCACGCTGATATCTCAACCATAGAAAAATATGGAGGAGGCTCAGCAAGATGTATGCTTGCTGAACTATTCTGAGTCTGAGAACTCGAGTTTAATTTTTCCGTCTCTTCTTATTTCAGTTACTTTTACTCTAATCTTATCGCCTTCATTTATGACGTCAGTTAACTGATCAAAATCTTCTTTAAATTGAGATATATGAAGCAGGCCGTCTTTGCCAGGCATGAATGTAACGAAGGCCCCAAACTCCATAATCTTAGCTACAACTGCATCGTAATCTTTGCCAACTTCAGGTTCTGCACAGAGTAATTCAATTTTTTCTTTAGCAGCTTCAGCAACTTCTTTATTTTCGCCAAATACATTTACTTCCCCTGTATCTTGAAGTTCGATAGTAACACCAAACTCTTCTTGCAATCCTTTAATTGTTGAACCGCCTTTACCGATCACAACTTTAACTTTATCTTTGTGAACTTTAAATTTACAGAAATAAGGTGCTAAACCTGTCAATTCATTTGGCTTGGCAAGAACTTTATCCATTTCTCCCAAAATATGCATTCTTGCTTCTTTTGCCTGCATTAACGCTTTTTCAAGGATCTCCTCATTTATGCCTTCAATTTTGATATCCATTTGAAGACCTGAAACACCATTCTTTGTTCCTGCGACTTTAAAATCCATATCACCTAAATGATCTTCATCACCGAGAATATCCGTCAAAACTTCATAACGACTATCATCTTTGACAAGCCCCATTGCAACACCAGCTATATTCTCTTTAATTGGTACGCCAGCTGCCATCATAGCTAAACTTCCACCACAAACAGATGCCATTGAGCTTGAACCATTAGATTCTGTAATTTCACTAACTACTCTTATTGCATATGGAAATTCCTCTACGCTTGGAACAGCAAATTGTAACGATCTCTTTGCAAGTGCTCCATGCCCAATCTCCCTTCTTTTAGGCCCCATTGGAAAACCTAATTCACCAACACTATAGCTCGGAAAATTATAATGAAGCATAAAATTATCTTTGATTTCACCTGCTAGAGCATCAACGGTTTGAATATCTCTGCCTGAGCCAAGAGTTGCTGTAACAATTGCTTGAGTTTCCCCTCTGGTAAATAATGCGGAACCATGTACTGATGGTAAGAAATTAGTTTCGACACTTATATTTCTGACTTCTGTAAGATCTCTTCCATCAATTCTTTTTTGCGCACCCAAAATATTTTCTCTAACGATATGTTTTTCAACTTCTTTAAATTGTTTCAAATAAGAATTATGAAGTTCTTCATCAAGCCCATCCAATAAAGCCTCTTTTACTAATGAAATTTTTTCACCCCTTTCTTTTTTGTCAGTTGTTGTAAAAGCTTCGCTAAGACCAGCTGTACATTGTTCACTTACTTCACTAAAGATTTTCTTTTCTTCTTCTTCATTTGGATTTGTAAAGTCTGATTTTTCTGGAAGAACTTCTTTTGCAAATTCATCTATTTGCTTAATAACTGGTTTCATTTCTTGATGGCCATAAAGAATTGCTCCAATCATTAAATCTTCACTTAATTCATTTGCATCTGATTCAACCATTAAAACAGCACTTTCAGAACCAGCTACTACCATATCAAGATCTGATTCATCCATTTCAGCGAATGACGGATTTAGAACATACTCATCGTTTACAAACCCTACCCTTGCTGCAGCCATCGGTCCTTTAAACGGTACGTCGGCTATGGACATAGCAGCAGAGGCAGCCATAAGAGCAACTACATCTGGTGGATTATCTTTATCTAACGATAAAAGCATGCAATTTACCTGGACTTCGTCTACATAAAAATTCGGGAATAATGGTCTTAAAGGTCTATCGATTAATCTTGATGTTAAAGTTTCTATTTCAGTTGGTTTGCCTTCGCGTTTGAAATATCCGCCTGGTATCTTTCCAGCGGCATAAGTTTTTTCCATGTAGTGTACACTCAAGGGAAAGAAATCTCGCCCTTCCGCACTAGGTTTTGTGACAACAGCACACATAACAATAGTTCCACCCATTGATGCGATTACAGAGGCAGTAGCCTGTCGGGCGATTTTACCTGTTTCAAGTACAAGTGTTTTTGATCCCATTGGGATCTCTTTTCTTACAATATTTTTCATAGTTAGTCTCTTAGATTTAATTCTTTTACAAGCTTTTGATAAGCAGCTAAATCAGAGCTTTTTAGATAGGCTAAAAGTTTTTTTCTGTCACTTACGATTTGTAACAACCCAGTTCTAGAATGATTATCTTTTTTATGTTCTTTAAAATGACTCTGCAATTCTTCTATTCGTTTTGTTAATAAAGCAATTTGCACAGATGTAGAACCTGTATCTGTTTCTGATTTACCAAATTTTTTAATTACTGCTTCAGTTTGTTCTTTACTTAAGCTCATTTCTAATTTTTTCTCCTTTCGTTAAAACCTTTAGTGGATTAATCATTAAATTGTCATCCACTACACCTAATCCCAATAGTTCTTTCTTGTTAAAAATAAAATGTTTTCCGGTATCTTCTATTTCCCTTGCCTTAATTTGGCACCCATTTTGAAATTTCGTTACTTCAGAAGATCTTATTTCTACCTGTGGGATATCTATTAAAATTTCTTCAACCCGCCTAACATACTGCATTTTTTCTTGTTTGTCCAAATTTTTTAACTCAGTTAATGTGACAGATTCATTTAAGCCCAACGAACCAAATTTTGTTCTTTTCAATTCACACATCGAAACCGATTGATCGAGTGATTTTCCAATATCAACACCTAAAGTTCTGATGTAAGTTCCTTTGCTACAAGAAATTTTTATCTGGAATCTTGGGTATTCATACCCTAGGAGTTCGATATTGTAAATATTGATCTTTTGAGATTTGCGTTCAAAATCCTGTCCTTTTCTAGCCAATTTGTACATTGGAACTCCGTTGATTTTTTTGGCAGAAAATTTAGGTGGAATTTGCTCAGTAATACCTTCAAATTTTTTTAAAGCATTTTTAATTTCTGATTCTTTTGGTTCTTTTTTTGCTTTTTCATAAGTTAGTATTCCTGTTATATCCTCTGTATTTGAGCTTATACCAAATATGAAATCAGCAACATACTCCTTGGTTTCGGAATTAAAGAATTGTAGGAACTTTGTAGATTGATCAAAAAAAATTGGTAAAACGCCTGTTGCTAAGGGATCAAGAGTTCCCCCATGCCCTGCTTTACTGAAGCCCAATTCTTTCTGTGCTTGTTTTATTGCAGAAAAAGATGTCATGTTTTTTTCTTTATTAAGCAGCAAAATACTCATGATTATAATTTCTCAATTAGATCATCTATCTTTCTCACATTATCAATGTGATCATCATAAATGAACCTTAGCTCAGGAACTTTTTTTAAAGGAAGAATTCCAGATAGACCTTTTCTGATTTTCCAAGAATTTTCGTTAAGAAACTTTTGAAGATCTTTGTTTGATAATTGAGAATTTATTGTGGAAAAAAATACTTTTGCACCTGATAAATCTCGTGAGGTGTCAACGTGGTTGATACTTAAAAAACCACAATTATCTCTGAGGCTTGAATTTTGTATAAAAAAGGCAATTTCTTTTTTTAGGTTATCATTTACCCTAACTATTCTGTCTTTTTCCATTAGTTAAAGTGATCTCTTTTCTTCTTTTTGTTCAAAATTTTCGATTAAGTCACCTGGTTTTATGTCTAAATAATTTTTTATACCAATTCCGCATTCGGTGCCATTATTTACTTCTTTCACATCGTCTTTGAACCTTCGAAGTGAATCTAGTTCCCCTTCATGAATGACAACGTTATCTCTCAATACACGCACGTGCTTTTCTCTCCTTACTAGCCCTTCTGTGACCATACAACCAGCCACTAAACCAAACTCTGGTGATTTAAATACTTCCTTAACTTCTGCTAAACCAAGTATTTTTTCGGAGTAAATCGGTTTTAGTAGGCCTGATAGCAATCTTTTGGTATCTTCAATTAAATCGTATATCACACTATAGTAATTCACCTCTATGCCCTGTTCTTCCAACAGTTTTTTTGCTTTATTATCTGATCGAACATTAAAACCAAAAATCCTTGCACCTGTGGTTATTGCAAGATTTACATCGGATTCTGTTATACCTCCAACTCCTGAACTTACAATATCAACGTCTACTTCCTCATTACCAATTTTAAGTAATGATGCATTAATTGCTTCATTGGTACCCGCCACATCAGATTTAATAATTATTCTTAATTTGTTAATTTTTTCCTGATCTAAAAGATCAAAAGCAGATTGTGAAGTCATAACATTCTTATCTGCTCGTTCTTTTAAAAATGCATTTCTTTGATCAAGGATATTGCGAGCGTCTTTTTCAGATGCCATAACATTAAAAACTTCTCCAGCAGCAACACAATCCTCAAGGCCTAATACTTCTACCGGAGTTGATGGTCCAGCTTCTTTTATTGCTTCGCCTGAGCTATTGATTAATGATTTTATCTTTCCTTTTTTCTCTGCAGCAACAATGATATCTCCTACCTTTAAGACTCCTTTTTGCACCAAAAATGTTCCTAGAGGGCCTTTAAATCTATCTAGTTCAGATTCCAATACAACACCAGTTGCTAATCCTTTTACTGGTGCTTTGAGTTCAAGCAATTCAGATTCAAGCTCAATTGCATCCAAAAGCGAGTCAATGCCTTCTTTTGATATTGCAGAGACAGGAATCATCTGATTTTTTCCTCCCCAATCTTCTGGGACAAGTTCATATTTTGCTAAATCACCCTTAACTTTATCGATATCTGCAGCTTCTAAATCAATTTTATTAATAGCAACAATGATTGGAACTTCAGCCGCTTTTGCGTGTGTTATAGCCTCAATTGTTTGAGGTTTAACGCTATCATTTGCTGCAACAACTAATATGACAATATCAGTTGTATTTGCACCTCGTGCTCTCATGGCTGTGAAAGCTTCATGGCCAGGAGTATCAATGAAGGTAATCTTTCCAGACTTTGTTTTTACCTCGTAAGCAGCAATGTGTTGAGTAATTCCACCTGACTCGCCATCAACTACGTTAGTAGATTTAATTGCATCAAGAAGTGAAGTTTTGCCATGATCAACATGACCCATAACTGTCACAACAGAATGTCTGCTTTGCGGGCTTTCAGCATCTACATAATTGCTTTCAATTTTTGGATAATCAGTAACTTCTTCGGTTAGTTTTTGTTCCTCTTCAAATTTAACTACAAACCCAAATTCCTCAGAGACTAAGACCGCTGTTTCTTGATCAACTTCATCATTTAAAGAAGCCATTTCACCAAGCTCTACAAGTTTTTTTACAACTTCATTGCCTCTTTTTCCTAATTTTCTTGCAAGATCATTAACTCTTATTGATCCGTTAATATTTACTGATTTTTTTACCTTTTCTTTAGTTTCAGTGTTTTTATTTTTTTCTTGAGTAGATTGAACTTTTACTTCTTTTTTAATCTCTTTTTCAGGTTTTTCTTCCTTTATAGTTTTTGGTGCTTTTTTTGGTGAGAGTTCTTTAGGTACTTCTACTTTCTTTTCTTGGACTGGAGAATCTTTAGAACTTCTTATATAAGATAATAATGTTTGTTTATCTTCGGTAGATACAGAATCTTCAATATCTTTTTGAGGCAAGCCTGCAGCGATCATTTTCTCGAGAAGAGCATTAGGATCTATCTTTAAAATTTCAGAAAGTTTTTTTACAGATATATCCATTAATCGCTATCTCCTACTCAAACCATGGCTTTCTAGCCTCCATTATAAGAGCTGAAGCTTCTTTTTCAGAAATTGTTTCTGAAATATCTTGCAACTCTCCAACAGACATCTCTGCTAAATCTTCAAGTTTTTTTATATTATTTGAGCTTAATGCACTTAATACTTCGTTGGTTATTCCATTTAGATTAACTAAATCCTCCTCCATAGTAGGATCATTAAAATCTGCATTAAATGCGTCTTGAAGCAAAAGTTCATTCGCTTTATCTAATAGTTCGGTTGTTCTTTTTTCATTTGCAAAAATTTCAGCTAGTGTTTTTGCATCCAGGTCGACAATTTTTTCCAAACTATCTAATTCTTTGGAAACAATGCCCTCTTTTTCTTTGTCACTAAGACCTAATCTTTTAGCTAGTCCATCATATTTTTCAATTAAACTTGAATCCTGATATTCTTTAAACTGCTCTTTATTTAAAACTTGGAATGACCAACCAATCATATGTGTCATCAATCTTAAATTTTGACCATTCTTTCCAATAATTTGGGCTTGGTTTTCTTCTTCAACTTCTAGGATGAGTGTTGAAGTTCTTTCATCGACAAGTATTGAGTATATTTTGACTGGAGCTAGACAGTTAACTACAAATTCAGCTGGATTATCGCTATGTATAAATATGTCTATTCTTTCATTGCCGATCTCATTTGAAACAGCTTGAACTCTTGACCCTCTCATTCCAACACATGCTCCTACTGGATCAATTCGGCCATCATATGTTTTGACAGCAATTTTTGATCTATAACCAGGATCTCTTGCGATTGCTTTAATTTCTATTGTTCCTTCCGAGATTTCTGGCACTTCTTGTGTAAAAAGCTGAACCACTAATCTTTCATCTGTCCTGCTTAGAATTATCTGCGGTCCTCTAGGTGTGCTTACAATTTCTTTAATTACTGCTCTCACACGATCATTTAATTTGAAAATTTCTCCAGGTATTATTTGATCTCTTGGTATTTGAGCATTGAGATCCTCTTCAATTTCCAATAATAAAAAATCCCTATTTATTCTTTTTACTTGGCCTGATATCACTTCACCCACCAAACTTTCGTATTTTTTTGTTATTTTGCTTCTTTCGGCTTCTCTTACTTTTTGGATAATTACTTGTTTTGCGGCTTGTGCTGAAATTCTTCCAAAATCTATGTTTTCAATTTCTTTAGTTGCTGTATCTTCTTCAACTTCGTATCCATCAAGTTCTGATTCAAGTATTTGAAATACCTCACTTTCATCGATCTCTTTTACGATGTCCCACTTTCTATAGGTTTTGTATTCACCCGTAGTCTTGTCGATCACAACAACAATATTAGCTTCGTCATCCACTAATTTTTTAGTTGCACTTGCGATGGCCTCTTCAAGCGCTTGAAATATAATTGTTTTATCAACTCCTTTCTCTATGGAGACTGAAGCAACAACATCTAAAATCTGTTTATTCATTCTTTTTTTTCTCTATTTGATCGTCTAAATCAAGTTTACATACTTCAATATTGCTTAATTCAAGCAATAAGGTTTCTCCTTCTGTTTTGACAGAAATTTCTGAATCCAAAACTTCTAGGAGAGTGCCCTTTAATTTTCTAAGGTTATTCACCTTAGAGAAGAGTGATAATGATACTACATCTCCAACAAATTTTTTATATTGTTTTTGATTAAATAGTTTTCTATCTAATCCAGGAGACGAAACTTCAAAAAAGGCAAATTCTGAAAAAATTGATTCGTGTTGAAAATAATAATCAATTTCTCTACTCACCTTTGTGCAATCATTAATATCAACTCCATGAATTGCATCAATATATATTCTTAATAAACGGCCTTTTCCTTTTGCAGATCCAAACTCTATACCCCAGAGTTCGCATCCTGTTTCCTCAATAATTGGGGTTAAAAAGGCTTCAATATCTCTTTTTATCATCGTAATTGGTAGCGGGGGATGGATTTGAACCATCGACCTCCGGGTTATGAGCCCGACGAGCTACCAGACTGCTCTACCCCGCAGTGACGTAAAGGATAGTTAAAAGACTTAGAATGGTCAATATTTATAGACTATAATTTATTCTTTCTTAAACTTTGCCGAAGTGGCGGAATTGGTAGACGCGCTATCTTGAGGGGGTAGTAAGCAATGCTTGTGAGGGTTCAAGTCCCTCCTTCGGCACCATTTATTCTACAGGTGGTTCATCGAATACTTCTTCAATCAAATCTTCACTTACATTTAAAGTAAGTTCTTGTTTTGATATATATGCAAGCAATAAACAAAGAATAAAAAATATTGTTATAAGACCCCAAGTTAATTTTGAGAAAAAGTTGGAAGGTCCAAGCGGACCAAATAATGAATCTGAGCTTCCACCACCAAACGCTGAACCTAGGTCAGAACCTTTACCTTGTTGCAACATAATTGAGCCAACAATCATGACAGCTAAAATTACTAGTAGAATCTTGATCAACATAATTGCGCTATCTTAGCAAATTCTTTGGGGTTTAGAGAAGCCCCACCTACTAAAAGACCATCAATATCTGTTTTCGCAGAAATATTAGCAGCGTTTAAGGAATTCACACTTCCACCGTAAAGAACCTTTATTGATTTATTGAATTTGCCTCTTATGCAATCTACTGCCAATTGGATATCCTCCATATCTGGGGTCAAGCCTGTTCCTATTGCCCAAATTGGTTCATAAGCAATGATTATATTTTCTTGATCAGAGCTTAATAATTTTAACTGATCTAACAAATAATCCGGTGTTTTTGAAGTTTCTTTTATCTCTAACGGCTCTCCAATACATAATATTGGTTGAATTGATTCTTGAGTAAGTTGATCAAATTTTTGTTTAATATTTTCATTAGTTTCCATTAAATACTGTCTTGCCTCAGAATGGCCTATCAAACAGTATTCTGCACCACAATCTTTTAACATTTGCGCCGAGAGCTGTGATGTGAAAGCTCCGGATGATTGATTTGAAACATTTTGACCTGCCAAATTTAAATTACTTTCTTTAAAATTTGATAGATAAGGAGATGGGAGCGCTACTACTACCCTATTATTCGATTTTTTTTCTTCAAGAAAATCTTTTGCCCAGCTTTCAATGAACTCTTTAGACCCGTTCATTTTAAAATTTGCGATTACTAGCTTTGACATTATGTAATTAGGCTTTCTATTTCATCAAGAATAGAATCTTTGTCACTCTCAGTATCTGCTTCTACCATAGCTCTTATGATTGGCTCAGTGCCTGATTTCCTCACAGAAATTCTTGCAGCAGGATAATTTTTTTGTAGTTTATCTATGCTTTCAATAAATATTTGTGATTCAACGACTGCTATATTATCAACGGAAAAATTTCTCAGACTTAAAGGTTTATAATTTATGTTCTTCTTAATTTCTTCGATAGTGGTATCGAGTTCCTGAAGTGCAGCTAAAGTTTGTATTAATGCAATGTTCGCATCGCCACTCTCTGAAAACTCCCTTTGAATTATATGTCCAGATGGCTCTGCACCAACATTTAAATCATGCTTTACTAATTCTCTAGAAATATATTTATCTCCAACATCTGTTCTTAAAAAACTTATTCCAAGCTTGCCTAGTGCTTCTACCACACCCTGGTTAGACATTGTTGTTCCAATGACTGAATCTGACTGATCTTTACCAATCATTTTATTTCTAGAGGCCAAGGTATATAAAATGTCATCACCAGTAAAAATTCTGCCTTTAGCATCAGATAGAACTATTCTGTCTCCGTCACCGTCAACAGCTACACAATAATCAAACTCATAATTTTTTGCATATTCTGCAAATAATTCTTGCTTTAACACAGCACTATTTACGTTGATATTGAAACCATCGGGATCACAATTGATATTAATTGTCTTAGCACCTAACTCCCTAAGTAACATGGGAGTAATTTTGTAATTTGCTCCATTCGCAGCGTCAACAAGTATTGTTTTGTTTTGGAGACTATAGTTACCTTTCAAGGTACTTTTACAATACTCTACATATCTCCCTGAGGCACTGTCTATCCTAAAAGCTTTGCCTAGATGTTTTGCTTTTACAGGTATGTTTGAAGTTTCAAGTCGCTTTTCGATTTCTTGCTCAAGGTCTTCAGAAATTTTTCTGCCATGTCTATTAAAGAACTTAATACCATTATCGTAAAACGGATTATGACTAGCACTGATAACAACACCAAATTGTCCAGCATAAGTTGCAGTAAGAAACGATACTGCAGGTGTTGGAATTGGGCCTGCAAGTTTTACATCGATTCCAGCTGATATAAAGCCTGCTTGCAAAGCAGCCTCCAACATGTATCCAGAAACCCTAGTATCTTTGCCGATAATTACTGAATCGTACCCCTTTTCTTTAATTACTGCACCAGTATGAAACCCAAGCCTAAGACAGAAGTCAGGCGTTATTACACTATCAGCCGGACCTCTAAATCCGTCAGTGCCGAATTTCATTTATGTTCCTTGAATAGGTTTAGAAGAACTGGATACTTTTGATTTTTTTGTTTTATCTTGATCATTATCATCACTTTTATCTCTAGGTAGTGCGCCTGCCATTATATCTGATATTTGATCTTGATCTATAGTTTCATATTTCAATAATGCATCAGCCATGTTGTGCAATTTATCAAGATTAGCGGCAAGAATTGAACCTGCCTTCTCATAACATGTTTGAATGATTGATCTAACTTCATCATCAATTTGTTTTGCCGTTTCTTCAGAGAATATTCTTTTCTTAGATCCTGCTGATCTCCCAAGAAATGGGTTTTCATCCTCGTCATCGTATTTTAGTGTTCCCAATTTATCTGAAAAACCCCATTTTGTGACCATATTTCTGGCCAGATCGGTAGCTCTTTCAATATCGTTTGAGGCACCGGTAGTGATACCATCTTTACCATTAATTATTTCTTCTGCTACCCTACCTCCAAACAAACTTGTAATTTGGCTGATGAGGGCAGTTTTTGAGTATGTATACACATCTTCTTCAGGCAAGAACATTGTTACACCCAAAGCTCTACCTCTTGGAATGATAGTCACTTTATAAACAGGGCTATGTTCAGGTAGATTTAAGCCAACTATTGCATGACCTGCTTCATGGTAAGCTGTGAGTTTTTTTTGCTCTTCATTGAGAATCATAGATTTTCTCTCTGAACCCATCATTATTTTATCCTTTGCGAAATCTAATTCTGCTTGTGATACTTTTTTAAGATTTTTTCTTGCAGCTAATAAAGCTGCCTCATTGACTAGGTTGGCAAGATCAGCACCTGAAAAACCTGGTGTTCCCCTTGCTATTACATTTGACTCGACTGATTTGTCTACCGGTACTTTCTTTAAATGTACATTGAGGATATGTTCTCTACCTTTGATATCCGGTAAACCAACCATCACTTGTCTATCAAATCTTCCTGGTCTCAAAAGTGCAGCATCAAGAACATCTGGTCGGTTTGTAGCAGCAATAACTATCACTCCCAGATTTTCCTCGAAACCATCCATTTCCACCAACAACTGGTTAAGTGTCTGTTCTCTTTCGTCATGCCCACCGCCTAAACCAGCTCCTCTTTGTCTACCCACTGCGTCTATTTCGTCAATAAAAACAATACATGGTGAGTGTTTTTTTGCTTGCTCAAACATATCTCGTACTCTCGAAGCTCCAACACCAACAAACATCTCCACGAAATCTGAACCTGAAATTGTAAAAAATGGAACTTTAGCTTCGCCAGCTACTGCTCTGGCTAGTAAAGTTTTTCCGGTACCAGGAGGCCCTACCATTAATATACCTCGTGGAATTTTCCCACCAACTTTTATGAATTTTGCTGGGTCTTTAAGGAAATCCACCAGCTCTTTAACATCTTCTTTTGCTTCCTCACATCCAGCAACATCTGTGAAATTTGTTTTTACGTGTCCGCCATCAAGAAGTTTTGCTTTGCTTCTACCAAAAGTCATTGGGCCACCTTTGCCTCCAACACCCCCTTGCATATTTCGCATAAATATAAAGAAAATTGCTAATAGAAGTAACAGAGGAAATGCTCCAATGAGAAGTTGTGACCAAACGCTAGGTTTTTCTAACGCTTCGAAAGCAATTTCCACATCTGCTTCTGTCAAACTCTCATTGAGATCTTGATCACTTATGTATGCTGGCTTTTGCGTTGTGTATTTTGTTCCGTTGAACCTTTCTACTTCAACAGTCATCTGATCGCCTTTGTAGACAATAGATTTTACCTTTTTACCTTTAACTTCTTGTTTAAACTCAGAATACGTCAGCTCCTCTTTAAGTGAGCTTGTAGAGTAGTTATCAAGCAGCATGAACATTAGAGTTCCTGCCACTAACCAAAAAAGTATGTTTCTCCCAAAGTTTTTCATGTTTCTTCTATTTAGGGACTAATCCTAACAAATAAACCTCAGCAGAAGAAGTTTTTGAAGCCTTTGGCTTTTCCACAAAAACTCTCTCAAAGGCATTTTCAAACTCCAACTTTAATGATTTTAAATTTTCATTTGTAAACGTTTTTATAATCAGGGCCCCTTTGGTACTTAGGATCTTTTTTGATAGATCAAGACAAAAAAAGTTCAATTGTTTATTGGACTCATCATCAATTAATTTTATTCCAGATAAATTTACGGACATGTCACTTAATATTAGATCTACTTTTGTAGCCAGGTTTTCTGTAAATTCTTCAAATTCCACTGAAAAAAGATCTAAATTACTAAAATCTATACCTTTCACATTCTTCATTGGCAATAAATCAAATGCATAACATTTTGCATTATTTTTCTTTAGTTTAGATATTACTTGTGACCATCCACCAGGTGCAGAACCTAATTCAATAATCATATTTGCGTTTTCTATTAACTTATGTGGTTTATTGATTTGTAATAATTTAAACGATGCTCTTGATCTGTATCCTTCTTCTTTTGCTTTTTTGGCCCAGGTATCTTGTATTTCTTTCAAATTAATTTGATTTCTGTTATTTCGTATTCTTTTACACCGCCCGGAGTTTCTACTTCTACGAATTCTCCAAGTTCTTTTTTAATTAAGGACCTTGCCATTGGTGTAGTAAAAGAAATGGTATTTCTTTCAATATCTGCCTCTGCATCCCCAACTATTTGATATGTCTTTATTTCCTCTGATTCTAAATCTTTAATTGTTACAGTCGAGCCAAAAATTACTCTGTCTTCAACTCCCATTGTTTTATATTCAACAACTTGTGAAACTGATAAAACTTCTTCTAGTTCTCTTATTCTTGCTTCATTTAGACCCTGTTCTTCTCGGGCTGCATGATACTCAGCATTTTCTTTTAAATCTCCATGAGCCCTTGCTTCAGAAATAGCATCGATAATTTCTTGTCTTTTAATATTTTTTAAATGATCCAGCTCAGATCTAAGTTTGGTTTGGCCTTCAGGCGTTATTGGTTTCTTTTCCATCTTTAAGACAATTGAAGTGGTTTATACTCCCAATTCTCCACTCCTTTCTCTAAAGATTCAACAATTGCAAAACCACCTGAAATAGTAGTGGTAAAAAATATACTGTGTTCTAGGGCAGATCTTCTTATTGAGAATGAATCTTTGATTGATTGCCTGCCTTCTGTTGTATTTATAATCATATCTATTTCTTTGTTTAAAATTGCATCAACAATATGGGGCCTTCCTTCTAAAACTTTGTTAATAATTTTCACATTAATGTTTGTGTCTTTAAGAGCCTCAGCAGTTCCTTTTGTTGCTACTATCGTAAAACCTAGATTAGCTAATTTAGAACATAAATCTGGAAGGTATTTTTTATCATTATCTTTGACGCTAACAAAAACATTCCCTTTATTTGGTATAGTTTCGCCTGCCCCCTGTATTGCTTTTCCAAAAGCTTCACCAAAACAATCACCTCTACCCATAACCTCGCCTGTTGATTTCATTTCTGGACCAAGAATAGGGTCAACTTTTCTAAATTTATTAAATGGAAAAACAGGAGCTTTGACTGCATAATTAGTTGGCATAATTTCAGCATCTAGCCCTAAGTCACTCAATGATTTTCCAGTAATAACTTTTGAGGCAATTTTGGCAAGTGAATTTCCAATACATTTTGATAGGAATGGTATTGTTCTTGAAGCTCTAGGATTAACTTCTATCATATAGAATTTGTCATCTTTTATCGCAACTTGAGCATTCATCAGACCAACAACGTTTAATTTTTTCGCTACTGCTTTAATTTCTTTCTTTAATGCATGGAGCTGGGTATCTCCTACACTGTAAGGTGGAAAAGAACATGAACTGTCGCCAGAGTGTATGCCAGCCTCTTCTATATGTTGCAAGACTCCTCCGATAAGTGTTTTTTCACCATCACAGATTACGTCAATATCAAGCTCAACAGCATCATCTAAAAACTTTTCAATTAAAAGTGGATTATCAGATGATATATTTGCGACTTTAGTTAAATAGTTGTTGAGATCATTATCGGTATATATCAATTCCATTGCTCTTCCGCCAAGAACATAAGATGGCCTTACTATCACAGGATAACTTAACTCCTCGACAGCTTTTTTTGCATCCTCAACAGATTGAGCAATTCTATTTTCAGGTTGAAGAAAATTAAATTCTGATAAAAAAGTTTTAAATTTTTCTCTGTTTTCTGCCGTATCTATAGATGAGGGTGGTGTTCCCAGAATTTTTACACCATTTTTTTCAAATTCATCGGTAAGTTTAAGAGGTGTTTGTCCACCAAATTGCACTACCACTCCATATGGATTTTCATGTCTAATAATCTCAAAAACATCCTCTGCAACTATTGGCTCAAAATACAATTTATCTGAAACATCAAAGTCTGTTGAAACAGTCTCGGGATTAGAGTTAATCATAATCGTTTCGATGTTTTCTTCTCTGAAAGCTAAAGCAGCTTGAACACAGCAATAATCAAATTCAATTCCCTGTCCAATTCGATTTGGACCACTTCCTAAAACCACAATTTTTTTCTTTGATGAAACCTCTGACTCGTTAAATTCGTCGTAAGTTGAATATAGATAATTGGTTGTACTATCAAACTCAGCTGCACATGAATCAACTCTTTTAAAAACTGGATGTACCTTTAGTTGATATCTATGCTCTCTAACACTTTGCTCATCAATTTTAAGTAGATTTGCAATTCTTGCATCAGAGAATCCTTTCTTTTTATAGGATTTCATTTCCTTAGCTTCTATCTGATCTAAATTTTTCTTTGTGATAGATATTTCGTCATCAACAATGTCTTTGATTTGGTGTAAAAACCACTTATCTACTTTACATGAAACGAAGACTTCATCCATGGACCAGCCCCTTCTAAATGCATCTGCAATAAACCACAAACGTTTTTCTCCAGGAGTTGAAAGCTCAAGTTTTAGAGCTCCATTTCCTTCATTGTCTTTGAGAACAGTTGATAATCCATTAAGGCCATTTTCCATTGACCTAATTGCTTTTTGAAATGATTCTTGAAAATTTCTACCAATTGCCATCACTTCGCCAACAGATTTCATTTGAGTTGTTAGCCGGGGATCAGTTTCAGGAAATTTTTCAAAATTAAATCTAGGTATTTTAGTGACAACATAATCTATTGTTGGCTCAAATGAAGCTGGAGTTTTTCCGTCAGTAATATCATTTTTTAATTCATCTAATGTGTAACCAACCGCTAATAAAGCAGCAACTTTTGCAATTGGAAATCCAGTGGCTTTTGAAGCCAAGGCCGATGATCTGCTAACCCTTGGATTCATTTCTATAACAACCAAACGACCTGTTTCAGGATCCTGAGCAAACTGAACATTCGATCCTCCAGTTTCCACGCCAATTCGCCTGAGAACTTTAAAAGAAGCATCCCGCATTTCTTGATATTCTTTGTCTGTTAATGTTTGTGCAGGTGCAACAGTAATTGAATCACCGGTATGAACGCCCATTGGATCAACATTTTCAATTGAGCAAACTATAATGCAATTATCATTTTTATCTCTGACAACCTCCATTTCAAATTCTTTCCAACCTACAAGAGATTCATCAATAAGAAGTTCTTTAGTCGGAGAAAGTTTTAAGCCATTCATACAAATTTCCTCAAATTCTTTAAGGTTGTATGCGATTCCGCCACCTGTGCCTCCTAACGTGAAAGATGGTCTTATTACACAAGGCAAACCGATGTCTTTATAAATCTTCCAAGCATCTTCCATTGAATGGGCAAATCCTGACCTTGGTGTTTCTAGGCCAAGCTCTTTCATACAATTATCAAATTTTTCCCTATCTTCAGCGTTATCAATTGCCTCTCTATTCGCGCCTATCATTTCAACTGAATGTTTTTCAAGTATTCCCCTTTTTGCTAATTCTAAGGAAACATTCAAGCCCGTTTGGCCACCCATAGTTGGCAAGATCGCATCAGGCTTTTCTTTTTCAATAATCTTTTCGAGTGTCTGCCAGTCCACCGGTTCTATATAAGTGGCATCTGCTATTTCAGGATCTGTCATGATTGTTGCAGGATTAGAATTCACCAGAACAACTCTATATCCATTATCACGCAAAGCTTTGCAAGCCTGTGTGCCTGAGTAATCAAATTCGCATGCTTGTCCTATTACTATAGGGCCTGAACCTACGATCAAGATGGTTTTAATATCTTCTCTCTTAGGCATTCATATCCTCAAAAAATCTTTCAAATAAAACTTCAAATTCTTTCGGTCCAGGACTAGCTTCTGGATGACATTGAATGGAATAGAAAGGTTTTTCACAATGCTCAATTCCCTGAATTGAACCATCAAATAGTGACTTATGTGTAATTGAAATGTCTGCTCTATCCTCAACTTCTGCAACTGCAAAATTATGATTTTGAGAGGTTATAAAAACTGTATTATTTTTTAAGTCATGCACTGGATGGTTTGCTCCATGATGACCAAAAGGCATTTTCTCAATCTTTAAGTCATACGCTAATGACATAATTTGATGTCCAAGGCAAATACCAAATATTGGTATTTCTAACTTCATCATC
Organism: uncultured SAR86 cluster bacterium; assembly: GCA_902619265.1. Lineage (GTDB taxonomy): Bacteria > Pseudomonadota > Gammaproteobacteria > Magnimaribacterales > TMED112 > TMED112. The sequence goes on along the minus strand of CACNDL010000006.1, from coordinate 34,385 downwards.
TCTTTTACTTCATTAACAGCCGAAGTTAGTACTTTTGGATCACCAGGCCCATTCGATAAGAATATTCCATCTGGTTTTAAAGCTTCAATTTCCTTTGCACTCGTTGATGGAGGTACAACAGTAATGTCACCACCCATATTCTTCATGATACGCAAAATATTTTCTTTTATACCAAAATCCACTGCCACAATTTTGAACTTATTTTTCGTTTGGGGAGTTCCGTATGCGTAGGGATCTAAAACTGCAACATTTTCGGTAAAATTTTTTCCATCCATGGTGCCAAATTTCTTTATTTCTGAGTTTGCCTCTTCATCGGTAAATAATTTTGTAGGATATATAGCTCCAATTTTACAGCCTTCATCTCTCAAGATTTTTGTTAGGTGTCTCGTATCAATATCTGAAATACAAATTGTCATTTGTTCTATTAAAAAATCTTCCAAGGACATTTTTGAACGATAATTACTTGGAAAATCACAAAAATTTTTGACAATTAAACCTCGGGCAGCAATTTTTTTTGACTCATTATCTTCAAAATTAATACCTGTGTTGCCAATATGAGGATAAGTGAAAGTTATAATTTGACCGTCGTAAGACGGGTCAGTAAGAATCTCTTGGTAGCCGGTGATAGCGGTGTTAAATACTACTTCTCCAACTCCAATTTTTTGAAAACCGAAACCAATGCCCTCGAATGAAATTCCATTCTCAAGTAGGAGCTTTGCTGCAAACTTCATTTTCGCTTCCGAATACTATAAAGAAGTTAGAACATAATTTATAGATCATTTAGAATTAACCCTATGTCAATTTCAATTAAAAGCAAAAAAGACATTGAAAAGATGAAAATCGCTGGTCAGAAAGCAACAAGTGTTTTGGAAATGCTGAAAGATCATGTAGTTCCAGGAGTAAGTACTGCGGAATTAGATTCTCTTGCTTTTAAATTTATTACAGAAGAATTGAAATGTATTCCTGCCAATATTGGTTATAGCGGTTTTCCCAAAACCCTTTGCACGTCAATTAATAATGTAATTTGTCATGGCATACCAAGTGAGTCAAAAATTTTAAAGAATGGAGATATAGTTAACATCGATGTGACTGTAATTGATGATGAGTGGCATGGCGATACATCTCAAATGTATTTAGTTGGTAATGTTGCCCCACATGCAAAAAGACTTGTTGATATTACCAAGGATTGTCTCTTTGCAGGAATAGAAGAAGTTAAGCCTGGCGCAACACTAGGAGATATTGGTTTTGCGATACAGAGTTTAGCTGAGTCAAATCATTACTCAGTAGTAAGAGATTATTGCGGTCACGGAATTGGAAAAGTCTATCATGAAGAGCCTCAGATTATGCACTATGGGAATAAAGGTGAAGGATTAGAACTGCAAGAAGGAATGACTTTCACCATTGAGCCCATGATAAATTTAGGGACATATCATTCAAAAGTTCTTAATGATGGCTGGACGGTTGTAACCAAGGATGGAAAACTTTCAGCTCAATGGGAGCATACTGTTGCTGTTACAGGTAGCGGCTATGAAATTCTTACTTTGGGAAAATAAAATATGAAATTACCAATTGAAGCAAAAGGAATTCCAAATCTAGATGAAAATGGTTTGCTGAGCATAAGGTATCAAACTTTTAATCACTCTAGTAATAAAGAAAATCAAGTTATTTTAGAAAAAGATGCGATAACAACTCACCTTATAAATGATGAGCCGATTAAAGACATTGCAACAGCTTGGTTGAAATTGTATCTCTTGTCATTAAGGCACTTTAAACCTAACGAATTGAATCTTGATAATATTTTTTCTGTTTTACCAAACTTAGCATGGACCAATGAAGGTCCTATTAGACCTGAAAAACTCGAAGGTGCTTTTTCTAATGAAAACTTAAAAATATATGCACTCGATAAATTTCCACCAATGACAGATTTTGTTGTACCAGATGAGGTCAGAATAGCAGATACTTCAAGAGTACGTTTAGGAGCATATTTAGGAAAAGGGACAACAATTATGCATGAAGGGTTTGTCAATTATAATGCTGGCACAGAAGGACCAAATATGATTGAGGGAAGAGTTTCTGCAGGTGTATTTATTAAAAAAGGGTCAGATTTAGGTGGTGGGTCATCTACAATGGGCACTCTATCAGGCGGCAATAAAGAAATTATTTCAATAGGTGAAAAGTGCTTATTAGGAGCTAATTCAGGAATAGGGATTTCTTTAGGCAATGACTGTACTGTTGAAGCAGGACTTTACATTACAGCAGGAACAAAAATCACACTTCTTGATGAGGGAAAGAATATCGTTAAAGCTCGAGAGCTAAGTGGCAAAAATGGTATCTTATATTTTAGAGATTCAACTACAGGAAAAGTTTGTGCAAAAATAAATGATGGGCAATTTAAATTAAATACAGCTTTGCACGAGAATAATTAATTTTGGAAATCCAAATAACACAAGATCTAGTTCGTAAAGAATCAATTACACCTAACGATGCTGGCTGCCTTAAATACATAGAAGATTTTCTGAGAGAACGAGGTTTTGTCAATGAAACATTAACTTATGGAAGAGTTAAAAACTTATGGAGTGTAAAAAGAAATTCAGGACCGCTACTTGTTTTTCTTGGACATGTAGATGTAGTGCCCACAGGACCAGCTGACCAATGGGAACATAATCCATTTTCAGGCTTCGATGATGGTACATTCATAAACGGCAGAGGTACAGGTGATATGAAAGGCGGCATTGCATGTTTTATGTCAGCACTTTCAAGAATAAATGTCGAAGATCTTAATTATTCAATTGGTTTTTTAATTACAGCAGATGAAGAAGGCCCATCAAAAGACGGAACCGTAAAAGTTGTTGAAGAATTAATGAAGCGAGATGAAAAGATTGATTACTGTTTGATAGGAGAGCCCTCAACATTGGAGACGGTTGGAGACAACATTAGAATTGGACGCAGAGGTTCAATAAATATTGAGTTAGAAGTTTTAGGTAAACAAGGGCATGCTGCTTATCCAGCAAGAGTTGACAATCCTATTCATAAAGTTGTGCCTTTTTTGGATAAACTTTTAAGTGAAGTTTGGGACGAGGGCAACGAACATTTTCCACCGACATCCTTGCAAGTAACAAACATAACCGCAGGTGTTGGAGCACATAACGTCACTCCTAATAATTTATATTTAAAATTTAATCTTAGATTCTCAACTCAAATCACTGGAGAAGAAATACAAGATAAGGTAAATAAATTTTTAATGAGTGAAGGTATTAAGCATAAAGTCTCTTTTGATATAAATGCAGAGCCTTTTTACTCTGAGCCAAAGTTATTTACTGAAGTTGTCAGAAAAAGTATTGATGACATCCAGAATTTTGAAACTACATTATCGTGTTCTGGTGGAACTTCAGATGGTCGATTTATAGCTAAAACAGGTTGTGAAATTGTAGAGCTGGGGCCTAAATTTGAAACCATTCACAAAATAAATGAAAAAATTGAGAAGCATGAATTGGAACGATTGACCGATATTTACCATCAAATCTTATTAAATCTTAATGAAGAGACAAATAACTAAACTTTTTGTATAGAATAGACAATGTCGAAATATGAGAACTAAAAATTTACTAATACTTTTTGCCCTTTTAATACTTGCTGCATGCAGCGATAAAGAAGATCCGTTGGAAGACCTTTTTCTTGAACTTGATGCAAGTTCAGAAAATGTTGACTATGGTGATGCTTTCACTCTGACCTGGGAATCAAATGCAAGTCAATGCTATGCAGGAGGGAGATGGTTTGGTGAAAAAGCTACATCAGGCAGTGAAGAAATAGAGATTAAGAGAGGTGGAATTAGCACATTCATAATGGATTGTCGTAGAAATAATGAATTCATTAATCAGGCTGTAGCCGTCACGATCGTAAAAAGTACTGTTGATCATTTTGTTTTTACAGAAAGAGCAGAAGAGCCAGATTTTGTTGTGGAATATACAGAAAATGAAAAAGTTATTTTTGCAAGCCAAGCTCGTGGTGATATGAATGATGATACCCTCCCAGATATCGTCTTTGGTGTGCAACTGAGAGATATCAATGACAACAGTATTGTCCAAACAAAGTTACTACAAATGCTCGGTGGGCCACTCCCAATAATAACTGAGATAGCCACAGATGAGTGCAACGCAATAAGTAATCTTGTGGCTAAAGATCTCGATCAAGATGGTTTTACAGATGTTGTTGGCCACACAACAGACTATGAAAGACAAAACTTGAATAATTCTAAAATTTGTATTTTTAAGGGTACGGAGACAGGTCTAGTTTTAGACAATGAACATGTTGCAAATGACACATCTCTTGACCTTAATAATGCAGGTGTAAGAGCGGCTGGCTTAATAGATAGAAATAATGACGTCACGCTAGATTTATATTTGCTTGGTGAGAATAAAGAGTATTGGATAGAAGTTGGAGCAACTGATGGTCCAAAATTTGAAGAATTCGATTATGACAATACTATTCTTACTGATCAAACTATCACTGCAATTACTGCTTTTGATTTTGATTCAGATGCAAATGAGGATATTGTAATGTCTGTCAATGATAATAATGGTTCAGGCAAATTTATAACCGTTCCAAAATCTGGTGATGGGACAAACTGGGCAGAAGCTCAAGCATACGAAAATATTCCAACTTTAAAATCATTACAAACAATTGTTTATGATCAAGACTCAGATATTGATGTTTTTGTTATGGGTGATGAGAGCCCTTCAAATGGTATTGATTTAAGTCCAAATTCTGTTCTCAGAGTTTATGAAACTGGGGAAGTGAATATTTTAGAAAATATAGTTGATATAGATTTTACTAAACAAGCTACAGCGTCGTTAAGCAGACATGTAATTTATGCTGATTATGATACTGATTTTGATGGTGGTGATTTGCTTGTTTCTTTTGAAGACTTTGGAGATAACACGGCTAGCTTTCTCATCATAGAAAAACAAGAAACAACAGACGACGAGGATGTTACAACCTATAGCTACGTTGCTCTGGATAACGAAGAATTAGCTGTTGCAAATACACCTACAGAGCATGCATATACAATTTTTCTTGACTATAACAGCGATTTTGACATCGATGTAGTATTTGCTCTAAAAGGCGAATTAAATCCTGAGACTAACCTAAAAACCTTAAACTTTTACATCCAAACTAACGAATCAAATTAATTTTTAGAACTAATCCTAAAAAAGAAAAAGGCGGTCATCTCTAACCGCCCTATTCTCAAAGAAAATTAACTTTATGTCTTAGCAGTTTTAGCTTTAGCTTCATCTGCTGATTTGGCTATACCAAAAACCGCAACTGCGACAAGTGCAAGCCCAATCACAACATAGTATTGAATCATAAATTCAAATACTGGTGAAATGCTCTCTAGGCCTTCGCCTAGTGCCTCGCCACCGAGCAGTCCTGCAAGAACTCCACCAATGGCAGATGCTAAGAACCATAAGCCAAACATTTGTCCAACATATTTTTTTGGAGCATATTGTGAGAAGGCTGAAAGTCCAATTGGAGATAAAGCTAACTCACCCCACGTTTGAAGAAGGTAAGTAATGATTAACCATTGCATACCTACTGGGCTTACTTCCATAGCTAGATTCACAGCATAAATCATGACTACAAAACTTAAAGCCATGAAGAATAGACCAATGGCAAACTTCACTGGCAATGATGGATCAAGATTCATTCGACCCAAATGCATCCAAATACCAGCAAATATTGGTGCGAAAATAACTACGAAGATTGGGTTAGCAAATTGTAGCCACCCAATAGGAATAATGTACCCACCGACAGATAAATCGGTGTAATCTCTTGCAAAGATACTTAGTGAGCTGGCGGATTGGTCAAAACCTGACCAAAAAGCTGCAGCTCCAATAAATAAGATTAAGAGTAAGAATAAATTCTTTTTCTCAACTTGAGTTAAACCTGCGAAAAGGAATAAATAACCAAAGTAAACAAAAGCTACCCCTGTTAAAAAGATTGCAAAGTTTTCAGCAAAAACTTTCGGTTCAACTGTGATTATTCCTAGAAGCCCAAGACCAATTACTACAACCATGAGTACTGCAGTTATTTTTGACCATTTGATGTATGAGTCTCTTTGGGCTTGTGGCATATCATTTGGTTTATTACCAGCCTCGCCCAATAAATGTCTGAAATTAAGGTATTGCATAACACCGAAAAACATTCCTATACCTGCAGCACCAAATCCCCAATGCCAGCCAATCTTCTCTCCAAGATAAGAACAAATCAAGAAACCTAGAGTTGAGCCGATATTTATCGACATATAGAAAATTGTGTAACCGGCTTGAACTCGAGAATCCCCTGGCTTATACAGTTGACCAACAATAGTTGAGATATTTCCTTTCAGAAGCCCGGTACCTAGTACGACTAATATCAATCCTAAAAAGAATGTTTCAGTCAGTGGCAATGCTAAAGTGAAGTGCCCAAGAGCAATAATTATTGCTCCGATAAGTACAGCTTTTTGATGACCTAGAACATTATCAGCAAGCCAACCACCTGGAATGACCATGAAATAGACCATACCAACGTAAATTCCGTAAATTGCTTGCGCGTCCACTTGCGACCAACCTAGACCAGGATTAAACCCAGTAACAGCACCTGTCATATACAAGACCAATAACGCTCTCATGCCGTAATAAGACATTCTTTCCCACATTTCTGTAAAGAATAAAGTCACCATCCCTTTCGGATGACCAAAAAACCATGTATCGTTTGTTGTAAGATTTTTTTGATTACTCATAAGTACGAATTACATTAGCACATTATGCAAAATAAATTTACATATCCAGGCATTTTTTCTCGTCTTATGTCATTTACTTATGACATATTTCTGGTTGCTGCTTTGTGGTTTCTATTTGGATTTATCTTTCTTGGTCTTTACAAATTAGCATTTTCAGAAAATGATTATTTCCCTCCACCATTCGGTGCATTGATAATATTTTTAACAACGGCAGGATATTACATGTATTTTTGGTCCAATGGTCGTAATACACTGGGGATGAGCACTTGGAATCATGAGATAATTTCAGATAATAAGGTTAAGCTGACTAGTGAACAAGCCTTTAAAAGATTCATACTCTACTTGCTTCTAAATGTAATTGGCATGATTTGGATCTTATTCGATAAAGAAAATAAATGCTTACCAGATAGAATTTTAAAATTAAAAATCGTCAAAAGAAAAAACGCTTCCTGAATGTGTAATACAACAAGATCAAGAGAACCGGGAATGCTTGAAGGTAGTAAGGTAACATAAAAACTGAAATAGAATCAGCAAAAACTGATTCAGCAAACCCATATATCAAACAAGCACCAAAACCATAAACCAGAATACGATTAACATTTAGAGTTTTGGCAAATGATAAGAGTATTTCAAGGCCGATCAGAAAAATTACAATATAGCAAAGAAAATTGAGGCTCCTTCTGAGCAATTCTGTTTTTGATACGAGACTAAATTTTTCAAAGGAAGCAGATGAATTTTCAATTAATTCTGAAAATGTCAGATGTTTAATATTTTTGTTGTAATTCAATTTGCTAAATTCCCCACTATATTGGTCTTTAATGGAAAGGTTTCCCTCTCTATCAAAGCTAAGTGATAGCTCTTCAGAAACCATGACAAAACTACTATCTTCAATTTTTTCAATCTCGATAATTACAGGCTGATTTTCGTAGGAGGATGACACCTTTGATTTTCGAACTTCTTCAGCACTTTTTGTTAGTTCAGGTATGACAAATTCATATGAAGCCATACTTATTAAAATTACGGGAGCAAAAATCATGAGAGCGTATTTAGTCTTATTAAGGCCAGCTTGTCGCACGGTATTGAAAGCTCTGAGAAAGCTTGCATCAACAAATACTGCTAAAAAACCAACAACTGCTGCTAGATAAATAAAACTTCTCATTCTATATGGCTCTGTAGCTATCAAATAACTCAAAGCATCGAAATATGAATAGTTTTCGTTTATGTCTTCTATCTCAGAAAAGAAATTAAATGAGAAATCTATCGCTGAAATTATTAATAATGCTCCAAGAAATGAAAGCATTGATTTCTTAAAAATGTAACTATATGCCTTCATAACCAAATCCTTTTTTTATCTTCTTGCTCGTTAGAAGAAGAGCTAAAATTAAAACCAACAAATGCATCCAATAAAAATCTACTATTAAGCCTCCTAAACTAGTCGCACTTACCTCAAAAGCAGACATTGCAAGTAAAAGATAGAGAATATTAAAGATTGCTAAGAAGAAATAAGTTTTCTCTCGCCCAAAAAATGAGCTGTAACTAGAAAAAATCACTGAAAAGATAAATGAAATTACGCAGAAAATCGGCAATGTGAACCGGACAAATAATTCTTTAACGTTATCCAATGTAAGGTTACTAAATAGTGCCATTGTTGATATGTATTCGTCAGAGGAGTAATCATCAATTGGTATATCGGCTTTATTAAATTTTGAAATGACGTTTCTTTCGTTATCAAATAAAAAACCATCATTCAAAATTAAACTTACACCTGTTGGAGTAGTCTCAATTACACCAGTATTTCCGTAAATAAAAGTTTCTATAGATTGGGAGTTAATAAAAATTAAGTCTCGATAAACATCGTTATCTTTATTACCAAAAACATTGAATGTGTCTGCCTGTAATGACACTAATCCAGTTGGCGCAAGAATTTTTGAAGCAAAAGAATTATCTTTGTCTAATAAATCTTCACCTTTACTGGTGAAATAAGGCGATACAAAAGCACTCAAAAGAATTGAAACAGAAAATATTGCAAATATGACGTATTTTTGACTGAATAAAAGCCTTCCAATTGTCATTGATCCTGCAGTGAGGACAGTATCATGATTTTTAAAAATTGGAGTTAAGACAAAACCTAGAGCTAAAAAGACACTTATTGGAAAAACTAAGTTTATTAAGCCGGGAGAGAACAAAACCAAGGCAAAAAGTATGTTTTCAGCTGAAATTTTGCCTACTTCTGCTTGAGAAAGGAAAATATTGAACCTAGAAAGCAAAACTAATCCAAAAAGGACTAGAGAAACCCAGCAAATGTTTACTATAATTTCCTTACTGATATAACGTGAAATAATCACTTCTTAAGAATATCAAAAAGGAGAAAAAATGGCATTCTATAAAGCACTTGAAAAAATCGAACTGAAAAAATATTCAGAAGCATCTGATGACAACTTTGGTGTAGTTTTCTATTCAAAAGGATCATTAAAAACAACAAAACTATTTGACAGTGAAGTCAAAGGAAAAGTTTCAAACTTTTTTGAGGATGAATCGAAAGCATCACTGATGGTTTCAAAGGAATTTTCTGGTTTATCTCGAGACGTCCTTTTCGTCAGAGATTTTGATAAGAAAAAACCTGAACATAAAAAAGAGAACTGGTTGATGGGAGTATTCGCGCAATTAGATAAATACAATGTTGAATCGGCAAGTATTTTTGCTGATACCTCAATGCATATTAAAGATAAGAATTTTGCTTTCAACATTGCAAAATATGCAGAAAAATCTGCTTATCGATATACAGATACAAACCCAAACACGAAAAAGGATGCCAAATTAAAAGAGTTAGATATTTGTGTTGAAAAAAGTAGTGCTGCTTTGAAACGCTCAGTGGAATTAGGTTATAACGTTGGACGAGGTGCTAATACTGCCAGAAATCTGGGCAATAGACCAGCTAATCATGCCACTCCAACTTACATTGCAAATCAAGTGGTTGAATTGAGCAAAGCTGTTGGTGGTTTTAAGGTTGATGTCCTTGAAGAAAAAGATATGAAGAAACTTGGAATGGGATCATTATTATCAGTTTCAGAAGGAAGTGTTGAGCCAGCAAAGTTAGTCACAATGGAATACAAAGGTGGCAAAAAAGGAGCCAAACCAATCGTTCTAGTTGGGAAAGGTGTAACGTTTGATACAGGTGGTATAAGTTTAAAACCTAGCCCAAAAATGGATGAAATGAAATGGGATATGTCTGGTGCAGGCTCAGTAATTGGGACAATGTGCGCGGTTGCAGCTTCAAAGCTCCCAGTCAATTTAGTTTGTGCCGTGGGTTTGACAGAAAATATGCCAGCGGGCAATGCCACAAAACCAGGCGATGTTGTAACTTCAATGTCAGGCCAAACTATTGAAGTACTAAATACTGATGCTGAGGGCAGATTGGTCTTATGCGATGTATTAACCTACATAGGAAAGTACGATCCAAAAGTTGTTATAGATACTGCAACTTTAACAGGTGCTGTAATAGTGGCGTTAGGTAACGTTGCTGCAGGCGTTATGGGCAATGATCAAAAACTAGTCGATAAAATTCTTGAAGCAGGTCATGCCTCTGGAGAGAAAGCATGGCAATTACCCCTATGGGATGAATATCAAAGCTATTTAGATTCAAATTTTGCGGATATAGCTAATATTGCCCCTGGCAGAGCGGCTGGAACAATTGAAGGGGGATGTTTTATCTCAAGATTTACCGAGGACTATAAGTGGGCTCACATCGATATTGCAGGTGTGGCAGATATTGGTGACGGCAAAAATAAAGGCTCAACTGGTAAACCAGTCGGCCTCTTGTTTGAGTATGTAAATAGTAATCGTTAATGGCAGCAACTTTTTTTTCAGGCTTTAAAGATGAACAATCAGCCCTAACCTTTTTGCTAGAGCAAATTTATGAGGGCTTTCAGATGCAAAACTCAATATGTGTCGTCTTAAAAGACGAAAAACATTGCAATGAATTCAAAAAAGCCCAACAACAAAAGTATTTTGAAAACGGCAAGATAGAGTATCTTTACGATGAAAACATCTCACTATTAGATACCAAACCAGCTGATGAATTTGATGAAATTCATATTCTGAGCGACAAGGTTTTAGAACTACCAACTAATGTCTGTGAAAATGTTTACGTGTACACAACAAAAGCAGATGAAGACATCACTAAAGCATCGCGTGAGCTTTATGCTAATCTGAAGAAGAATAATTTCGATTTAAGTCACGAAGCAGTTTAATGGAAGCACAATATTCACCCATACAAATTGAAGAAAAATGGTCAAAAATTTGGGCTGATCGTGAATTAGAAAAACCAGGTTCTGAAGACCACTTTTCTCAGATTATTCCTCCGCCAAATGTGACAGGCACATTACACATGGGCCATAGCTTTCAATATGCCATCATGGATTTTTATACCAGATACCATCATATGAATGGCACCGATTCTTATTGGCAAGTTGGGACAGACCATGCTGGGATAGCTACACAAATGGTTGTGGAAAATAATTTACTGAATGAAGGCAAATCTAAAGATGACTTAGGCCGTGAAAAATTCCTTGAAGAAGTATGGAAATGGAAAGATTACTCAGAAGGTGAGATTTCAGCTCAGATGAAACGACTAGGTATCACAGTTGAATGGGATAAATACAGATTCACTTACGACGATGATTTTTGCAAAGGTGTTAATAAGGCGTTTGTTGAACTCTACCGCAAAGATAAAATTTATCGTGGCTATCGTTTGGTCAACTGGGATCCATCTTTGAAAACTGCCGTTTCAGATCTTGAGGTAGTCCGACAAGAAAAAGATGGTGTGCTTTGGCATATTTCCTATCCACTAGCGGATTCAGATGAAATTCTTATTGTCGCAACCACAAGACCAGAAACCATGTTTGGTGATATGGCTGTAGCAGTGAATCCCAACGATGATAGATTCAAACATCATATTGGCAAGTACGTTGAATTGCCCTTTGTCGGCAGAAAAATTCCGGTCATAGGAGATGAATACGTAGATATGGAATTTGGAACCGGTTGTTTGAAGATTACACCAGGTCATGACTTCAACGATTACGATATTGGTAAGAAATATGCGTTGCATGAAGTAGATGGCAAAGTACAAACCTCAGATAAGCTTGAGGATTTTGCCCCAATAAATATTTTTACTGACGAAGCCTTCTCAAATGATATGGTTCCAGCACCATTTAATAACCTTGATCGTTTCAAGGTGAGAAAAGCTGTTTTAGAAGAACTAAAAAATAAAGAATTACTTGTTAAAGAAGAAAAACATCACATAAGTGTTCCTAGAGGAGAGAGATCTAACATAGTCATTGAGCCAAAACTTAGTTATCAGTGGTACGTAAAAACAGAAGAAATGGCCCAAAAAGCTAATGATGCTGTAAATAAAGGTGAAGTAGTTTTCCATCCAGGCAATTGGGATAAAACCTACTTCAATTGGATGGATAATATTCAAGATTGGTGTATCAGTAGACAAATTTGGTGGGGACACCGCATTCCTGCCTGGCATGATAGCGAAGGTAATACTTATGTTGGATACGACGAAGATGAAGTACGTGAATTTTATCAACTTGATACACGTGAACTAACGCAAGAAGAGGATGTTTTGGATACGTGGTTCTCAGCCTCACTATGGCCTTTTGGTTCATTAGGTTGGCCAGAAGATACTGCGGACTTTAAAAAGTTTTTTCCAACTACTTTGTTGGTTACTGGTTTTGACATTATCTTTTTCTGGGTAGCCAGAATGATGATGATGAGTTTAGAGTTTACGGGTAAAGTCCCATTTAAAGACGTTTATGTGACTGGTTTGATCAGAGATGAAAATGGTCAAAAAATGTCAAAATCTAAAGGCAATATTATCGATCCGATTGATCTTATCTATGGGATTAACCTAGAAGATTTAGTTACCAAAAGAACATCTAATTTAATGCAAGAAGGCTTAGCAGAAAAAATTGAGCGCAAAACCCGCAAACAATTTCCTAATGGCATCGATTCATACGGTACCGATGCCGTGCGTATGACATTTTATTCACTAGCGACTCATACTAGAGATATCAGCTTTGAGCTTGGTCGATTAAAAGGGTATAGAAATTTCTGTAATAAAATCTGGAATGCTGCACGGTTCATCAATAATTACCCTCTGGAGTCAAAGGAATTCGTTGCTAAGAATGATTCCGATAAATGGATTGAAGAGGAATTTAATAAAGTTAATGAACAAATTCAAAAAAATATTACTGAATACCGTCTGGATTTTGCGGTCAATGAGGTTTATGAATTTTTCTGGGGTAAGTTCTGCGACAAATACATTGAAGATTGTAAGGCATCGGGTGAAACAGCAAATCTTCATCCAATGTTAAAGAAAATTCTACTCATGATGCACCCCTTCTGTCCTTTCATCACAGAAGAAATTAATGAACTAGTTTTTAAAGATGGTTCATTGATGGATCTTTAAAAAACAATAAACGTCCCTACAACTGTTTGATGGCAAGAACATTATTAATAGGTGCTAATTCCACAATAGCTCAAGCATTACAAGAAAACTCTGAGAGGGAATTTTTGACTTTTTCTCGATCAGAAGGAACTTTAAATCTTGATGGCGATTTATCTGAGCTAGATGACGTATCAGATATTGATGGGTTAGTTTATTTTCCTGGCACAATAAATCTGAAACCTTTCACGATGCTGAAAGAAGAAGATTTTCTTAACGATTTTAAAATTAATGTCCTGGGTGCATCTAAAGTCGTGAAAAAAGTTATCAATAAACTCAAAGAGGCAGACGGTGCAAGTGTAGTATTTATATCAAGCGTGGCAGCAAATATTGGCCTACCGTTCCATGCCAGCATAGGTGCTTCTAAGTCAGCCTTAGAAGGTATGGCTAGAGCTCTTGCGTCAGAATACACTAACGCAAAAGTTTGCTTTAATGTGGTTGCACCTTCTCTAACAGAGACTAATCTTTCAACCAATCTTTTAAAAACCGACCGACTGATTGAGGCAAGTAAAGAGAGAAATCCAATGAAAGAGATTGGTGATCCTAAAAAAATTGCTAAAACAATCGATTTTTTACTGGATGCTCACAATAACTGGATGACTGGACAAGTTGTTCGTGTTGATGGCGGAATGAATAATCTAAAATAGACTATTCAACCAACTTTTTTGGATCTCTTTGAGATACTTCCCAACGTTTTCTCAGATAATTACAATTCTCACAAGTTGGTGAAGGTTTTGGCATAACGTCACTATCAAGTGTTTTTATTGCTGCTAGAATTGCGTCTTCAACCCAACTATCATCGCACTCTAATCTAACTAGATGTAAATCAAATTCTAATCTCTGATTGAACATGGGCTCATTTTTTTTACCGTTGTAATAGACAAGGTAAGCTTCAGGCGCAACTTCAAAACCATTTTTTCTGAACAGCCATTGGTACATTTCTAGTTGTCTTTGATAACCTTTTGCATATTCCCACTTTGAATAAGTATCTTCCCAATCAAATACATTCTTAGACGTAGACTTAACATCTACTACTATTAAGTCTCCGTTTGGTTTTTGCCAGACATCATCTACTGCACCCCCAAAGTTATAACCAGCACTCTCATCAATATGTCTAATACCTTTGAAATTATTTCGCCATTCGTCCATTTTCTCATGCGCAAAAGGTACAGCATCTATATCATGCTCAATAAACATGGGGTGAGGTTCTGCTTTAGCTCGATAGTGATCAAATTCGTTTTTACAAAGATTATCTACTGCACTATTTAAGGTAAAAGGTAGGCTGGGTGGTCTAATTTTATGTTTATAAGCTAAATAAAAACATCTTTGGCAATTTAAGTGTTGTTCAACAGCTGATCTACTAATTTTATACATCTCTTAACATCTCAATATGAGGAATATCATCTTCTAAGTATTCCTCACTAGCTTTAATAAAGCCAAACTTTTCGTAATATTTTTCTAGATAGCACTGAGCTGAAATTCTAATAGCCCTGGATTCTTCCTCGCAGACCAAATTTATAGCTTTATTGATTAGTGTCTCTGCTAAACCTTGCTTTCTATGGCTCTTCTTTGTCACAATACGCCCTAGGGATGGCTCTGCAAATCTAGAGCCTGCTGGGTTTATTCTTAGATAGCAAACTATCTCACCTGCATCCTCAATCCACAAATGTTGCGCATCTTGATCCATGTCATCTAAATCAGGATACGGACAATCTTGTTCGACAATAAAGACAGCTATTCGCAACTGTATGATTTGGTAGAGTTCAGCCTTGTTTAATTCCTCAAAACTTTTTATTATGACTGGTCTCATTTGATTGGACATAAAGAAATTATGAAAGAAACTGTTTACGATTACAAAGTAAAAGACATTAACGGCAAAGAAGTTGCTATGTCAGACTACAAAGATAAAGTTTTACTAATAGTAAATGTTGCTTCAACTTGTGGCTTTACTCCCCAGTACAAAGGCCTGCAAGATTTATATGAGAAATACTCAAAGGATGGTTTTGAAGTGCTTGCCTTCCCTTGCAATCAATTTGGTTCACAAGAAAAAGGCAGCGAACAAGATATCAAAGAATTCTGTACCAAAAACTATGCTGTCACCTTTCCAATCTTTAGTAAGGTTGAAATAAATGGCAATAAAGCAGAACCACTTTTTAAGTTTTTAAAACAACAAATAAAAGGCTTTATGGGCACTGAATCTGTGAAATGGAATTTTTCAAAGTTTCTTGTTAATAAAAATGGTCAAGTTGTGAAAAGATATGGCTCGCTGGATTTTCCTGAAAATTTAGAAAGTGAAATTAAAGTCCTTTTAGGCACATAATAATCGCATCCTCTCTTCCGTTCTTTGTTTGGTAATAATCTTTTCTGATTGAAAGCTCTTGGAAGCCGTTTCTGCGATAAAAATCCTGAGCAATTTTGTTTGATCTCCTTACTTCAAGCAAAATAGCCGTGATACCAGACAAGCTCATCCTCTTTTTTAGAATATCCAACATGTAATTACCCACCCCTTGTCTGCGCATAGCCTCAAGTACAGAAATATTTTGCAAATGGCATTCGTCTAATACTTTGTTAGCTATACAAAAACCAACAATTTGCGAATTTAAGATAATGACAAAGCTTAATGATCTTTGTTCAAGAATTTTTTCAAAAATATGTTTTGACCAAGGTGTGGGATTGGCATGAATTTCAATATCCATGACATCATCTAAATGATGTTCAGAAAAATTTTCTATTATGTAGTTATTCGCCTGTGAATTTTGGTTTTCTTTTTTCAACAAAAGCCATCACACCTTCTATATTATCTTTTCGACCAACCATATCTTCTTGCATCTGGGCTTCGTCTTTTAGATTCTGTTCATAGGATTTATTAAAACTATCTCTCATCAAGTGTTTGGTCTTAAAAATTGCCCTTGGCGCCAACTCAGCATAATGCTTTGCTAATTCCATTGCAGTATTTAGAGCAGAGCCATCCTCACATATTTCTGAACACATGCCTAAACTTTGGCATTCTTCGGCAGAAACTCTTTTAGCTTCAGCCGCCATTCTAAATGCTTGTTGATAGCCTACCACTTTAGTTAATAACCAATTAGATCCACCATCTGGAATCAAAGCTATTTTAGAAAAACCGATTTGAAAAAAACTAGATTTTGCCATAACTGCTATGTCTGAGCTTAAGTAATAAGCACAACCAATGCCTGCACAAGCACCCTCAACAGCTGCTATCACAACCTTATCCATATAGATCAAATTATTTAAGCCAACATGGTAGCCTTCGTTAAGAGCTTGTTCGACACTTTCCCAACCCATGCCGTCTTCTGAAGCGGCAGCAGTAATATCAGCGCCACCGCAGAAAGCACTTTCATCTCCTGTGACTATAACGGCTCTGAATTTAGGATCTTTTGCTTTTTCTGAGAATTCATTAAACATCAAGACCGTTTCTGGATCTAATGCATTTCTTTTTTCAGGTCTATTTAATTTAATCACAGCAATGTTGCCATGATCTTCGAATAATACTTTTGGCTCACTCATTTATTTTTTCCGCAATAAGGTAATTATTAATTTTACTCAAGATAACTCCAGTTTTCTGTGCATCTTCTCTATAGAATTTTATAGTAGGTTTAGCGTCCTGTCTTGATTGAAAGAAAGATTTCTCCAACTCTTTCATCTGACTTTCGTTAGGAGAAGCAAAAGACTGCTGATCTAGCCAAATACGGATCATTTCAGATCGTTCAAAATAATCAAGTTCTGATAATTTATCTAAGAGCAAACCGTCCTCATCACAAACATTTGCTAACCTCTCAAGTAAAAAACGATGATAGAGTGAACTTTGTTTTGTGAGCAGATTTGCCATTCTTGCTGTATTTCGCTTTGCTCCAGGCCATCGTTCCACAATTTTAGGGATAATTTCGTTTCTTAAAAAATTTCTACTGTAAACATTATCGGTATTTGAATCATCTTCAATAAAACTAAGTTTTTGATCATTAACATGTTCGATAATTTCTTCTTTAGTGACATGCAATAAAGGTCTCATAAAATGCTTGTCTTTGATTTTTATATATCTTTGCATGCCAGTTAAACCTTTTAGACCTGTACCTCGTAATACCCTAAAAAAAACTGTTTCCACTTGATCGTCTAAGTGATGGCCGAGAATGATTACACTTCCTTCATCAAAAGAATTAAAAATTTCAAGGCGCGCCGACCTTGCAGCTGCTTCATAACCTTGGCCTGTTTCATTAATCTCAACTGTTTTACATAAAAAATTTATTTTATGGGCATTACAAAAGCTCTCACAGTGCTTTTGCCAAGTTGCACTACTTGATTGAGTCTGATGATTTACATGAATTGCAGTTAAACAAGATTTCTTATTATGCTTTTCAAGAAATTGCATTGTTGCGTTGAGAGCCAATGTAGAATCAACTCCTCCGCTGAAGCCAACGACAACACTTTTTGCATTCAGCAGAATTAATTCTTCTGATTTATTAAAGAAGCTCATCTTAAACTCCAATATTTTTGAATTTTTCGTATCTTTTAGCTGTTAAGTCTTCTAAAGAGTGCTTCGAGAGTCTTTTTAGTTCGTCAAGAAAATATTTTTTCACTGCTTTATAGGTTTCTTCATGATTTCTGTGAGCTCCGCCAATGGGTTCTTTCACTACATGATCGATAATGCCAAGTTCAACGAGATTATCAGCATCTAATTTAAGGGCATCTGCAGCTTCTTCTGCATTTTTTGCTGTGCGCCATAAAATTGATGCGCATGCTTCTGGTGAAGCCACTGAATAAATTGAATATTCCAACATGCCAATTCTGTCTGCTAGACCGATACCAAAACCACCGCCAGAACCTCCTTCGCCAATTACTAAATTTACTACAGGGGTTTGTAAATCAGACATTATTTCTAAGCTTTTTGCTATTGCTTCATGTTGGCCAGAGTGTTCAGCTTTTACCCCTGGATAAGCACCAGGTGTATCAATAAGAGTGAGTACTGGAATAGAAAATTTTTCTGCTAATTTCATTAACCTATTCGCTTTTCTAAATCCTGATGGATGAGGCATTCCAAAATTTCTGGCAACCCTATCTTCTGTTTCCCTGCCTTTTTCGTGGCCAATCACTACAACTGGATAGTTGTCTAAGAAAGCAAAGCCACCAACTATTGCTTTATCATCATCGCTTAAGCGATCTCCATGCATTTCTTCGAAACCGTCAAAAACATTTGCAATATAATCGAGTGTATGAGGTCTATTTGGATGTCTTGCAACAAGCACCTTCTGCCAGGGGCTTAAATTTGCGTAAATTCTTTCAGTTTCTTCATGAGATTGACGCTCCAGTACAGCAATTTCATCAGCTAGATCTGCTGGTGCAGGCACAATTTTCTTGAGTTCCTCAATCTTTTCAAGGCAAGTATAAATTGGTTGTTCAAAATCTAAATGTTGGTCCATATTTTAAAAAAGCTTGTAGTTCTCTTCTCCAAATAACTCATTAATTTTTTCGAACGTACTATCCTCTAAGGAAATTTTAAAAGTGTCAACTTTTACTTCACTTGAAATATTCAGATCTTCGTCTTTTAAATTGAGCACAACATCGATACCATCTGGATCATTGAGGCTTTTAAGCTCGTCAAATTTGCCATTACCAAGCTCTTTTAATTGTTTTCTGGATACATCTAGTTGAATTTTAGAAGTCACTGTTTTTCGCGCAATTTCAATTGGCATTACATCTGTAGCTCTAATTTTTATACCAACATCTTCAAAGTTTCCTCTACGATAATCATCGGCAACAACTGTCCCTTTTATCATAACTACAGAATTCTCTTTGAATAATGGTTTCTTCTCATCATGCAATTCCACAGGAACTGAAACATCAATTAAACCTGTTTCATCTGAGATTTCTAAAAATACAAATATGTTAGTTCCCTTTTTAACAATTCTTTTATGGTTAATAAGAGCAGGAATATATTTTTCATTTGTTGTTGTCATTAATTTATTGATTGGTTGAATTTTAGAAGACAAAGTTTTTCGCAATAATGTAATTGGATGTTTGCTGTAATAGAATCCAAATGATTGCAATTCCATCTTTAATTTTTCAGACTCCGAAAATGTCTCTAATTTGTAACCTGTAACTTTTAAATCTTGCTCCTGTGCAAACATTTCCATTACAGCAGATTCCTTTGATCTAAATTTTTGTTCTGAAGCTTCAAGATAACTCTTAATTGAGCTAACGGCCTCATCTCTTGAACAAATTTCATCGAACGCACCTGCCTTTGCCATACTTTGTAAAGCTCTAATACCACCTTTTCTTAAGTCAACTCTTGAAGCGAAATCCATAAGACTTGAGAATCTGCCATTTTTTCTTTCTTCACAAACTTCTTCTACAAATTTTCTTCCTACATCTTTAAGGGCAGCTAAACCATATTCAATTTCGTCCTTTTCATTCACCATAAATGTGGAGTGAGAACTATTAATATTTGGTGCGAGGATTGTTACGTCCATAATTGCACAATCTTTTACATGTGGTTCAAGTTTATCTGTCTTATCCTGCTCTGAAGACAATACTGAAGCGATAAAATGGGAAGGATAATGAGTTTTTAAAAAGGCAGTTTGATAAGCTATTAATGCATAGGCTGCGGAATGAGATTTATTAAAACCATAACCAGCAAATTTTTCAATATTATCGAAAATCTCATTTGCCTTTTTCTTACCAATACTATTATTTTCACAACCATCTACAAAAACGCTCTTTTCCGCTTCCATTACATCAGCTTTTTTCTTACCCATGGCTCTTCTCAAATTATCTGCATCACCAAGAGAGTAGGCAGCTAAAACTTGAGCTGCTTCCATTACTTGTTCTTGGTAAACAAAAACACCATATGTTTCGTTGAGAACTTTCTTTAAAGCAGGATGTTGATAGGCAATGCTTTCTCTCCCATTTTTTCTATTGATGTAATCATCTGCCATACCAGAATTAAGTGGCCCCGGTCGGTAAAGTGCTACAAGCGCTGTAATGTCGGAGAAATTTTCAGGCTTCAGCCGTTTTATTAAGTCCATCATGCCACTTGATTCGAGTTGAAAAATCCCTTTCGTTTTGCCGGAACTCAATAAATTGAAAACTTTGGGATCTTCATAAGATATGTCATCCAGGTTGAAATCAGGATTAATTTTTTGAACGGATTTCACAGCATTATTGATGACCGTTAGAGTTCTAAGACCCAAAAAATCAAACTTCACCAAACCAACTTCTTCAACATCATACATATCTAATTGTGTTGCCATCGAATTAGTTTCTAAATCGTAGTGCAATGGTGTAAATTCGTGTATGTCATTTGGTGCGATTACAACTCCTGCAGCGTGTTTACCAATACTTCTTGCACATCCTTCAAGTTTTAGGGATAAGTCTAAAACCTCAGCAGCTTCTTCATTCTCTTTTCTAATTTGTTGCAATTCAGGCGATTCGTTTATGGCTTCAGTGAGCTTTATGCCTGGTGTGAGAGGGATCATTTTAGCGATCATGTCACCAAAACCATAAGGCTTGCCAAGAATTCTTGTTACATCTCTTGTTACACCTCGGGCAGCCATTGTACCAAGTGTTCCTATTTGCGCTACAGACTCAACACCATATTTATTTTGGACATATTCAATAACTTTATCTCTCCCTTCAATGCAAAAATCTATATCAAAATCTGGTAATGACATTCTTTCAGGATTTAAAAATCTCTCAAAAAGTAATCCATGCTCCAATGGATCTAGGGCAGTTATAGATAACATATAAGCGACTAAGGAACCTGCTCCAGAACCTCTACCAGGCCCAACTGGTATTTCTTGACCTTTTGCCCATTTGACAAAGTCCATGACAATTAAGAAATAACCTGGATATCCTTTTTCGGTGATAATTTTTAGTTCTTTTTCTAATCTTTCCTGATATAAGTTTTTATCTAAATCATTATGTTGGTCTAAATATTCTTTAAGTTTGTTTCGAGAAAGATCTTCCAAATGTTCTGACAACGATTTATTCTCTTGTACCTCATAGGAAGGAAGATAATACTGCCCCTCTTCAAGAAATACATTGCATAATTTAGCAACTTCAAAAGTATTTCTTAGAGGCTCTAACTCATGAT
Source organism: uncultured SAR86 cluster bacterium (assembly GCA_902619265.1). Classification (GTDB taxonomy): domain Bacteria; phylum Pseudomonadota; class Gammaproteobacteria; order Magnimaribacterales; family TMED112; genus TMED112. The sequence continues at coordinate 12,989 of CACNDL010000006.1, read as the reverse complement.
ATTTGGTAAGTTCTTCTTCAGTTTTAAAATATTGCTCACTTGAGACATTTGGATTATCAATTTCATCTTTTAGTAAGGTTGCATTATTAATAGCTACCTTAGCTTGATGCGCTAGATGATCTTCTTTTTCTAAAAAAAGTACATCATTGATTGCTACAACTGAAATATTGTTTTTTTTGGCTGTATTGCAAGCAAAAGCCGCAGCAGGATCATAACCATTCGCTGAAAAGTTTGATACGCCAATAAATAAATTTTCAGTAAAAGCCTTTTGGTATTTTGCATACAAATTAACAATCGAATCCTCATCTTTTTTTAGAGCAAGGTTTCTTAAATTGTTTGATGATGTGGGAATAATGCAGACAAGATTATCTGCGTCATTGAGTATATCTTTTTCAGGTATTGATCTTTTTTCTGATCCTGATTGTACAAATGATTCTGTACTAAGCTTAAAGAGCTTCTCTAAACCTTTTTTATTTTTTGCTAAAAGAATTAAGTTTGTATAGCCATTGTTAACTTTGACATCGAAATCTACTCCACAAATTGGTTTAATGCCCTTGCTTAGGGCATAGTTATAAAATTTTACCAACCCAAAAAAAGTATTTTTATCAGCAAGTGCAACAGCTTTCATACCTGCTTCTATAGCTTTATCTACAATTTCATTTGTCTTTGGCAGTCCACAAGAAATACTGTAATGGGATTTTGTTTGCAGATGAATAAAATTAGACATCATTAAATTTTAAAACTTTTTCTATGAATGTTTGATAATCCTAAATAATTAATAGCATTTTTATGATCTTTTGTTGGGTAACCTTTATTTTTTTCAAAAAAATACCCTGCATATTCTTTCGCATAATTAGACATAAGTTGATCGCGAAAGTATTTAGCCACTATCGAAGCCGCTGCAATTTCTTGATGGTGTTCGTCACCTTTAATTATTGCTTCAGCATTTTTTAAACCATGGGGAACATGACTTCCATCAACTATGATTTTTTCCGGTGCAACAGGCAGGTTTGCAACAGCTCGAATCATAGCAAGATGAGAAGCTTTTAAAACATTTAACTTATCAATTTCACTAGGTGAAGCCACACCAAGTCCTACATAAAAATTTCTTTTTATATACTTGGCTTGTATAGCTCTGTTCTTTTGAGATGTTTTTTTAGAATCTTTAAATAGATATTCTGACTTATTATTTCCAAATATTACGGCTGCTGCTACTAATGGTCCCGCTAAGCAGCCAATACCAACCTCATCAACTCCTGCAATCTTCATAAAGCCTATTACAAAAAGAGTTTAAGTTGGGTTTCTCTAATTTTGCTTTAACCGCTTGAATCATTTCTTTTCTAAATTCATAATCTGCCATGTTTGAATTAAGATCATGAGCAATATTCTCTGAGCTGGCATTGGTTTGGATTAATTCTAGAAATATTTCTTCATCTGCAACAATATTTGGAATGCTAACAAATTCACTCTTCATCAAATTTTTTAGAATCAGGTGGTTAAACCAATTCGTTTTATAAATTACAGTAGTTGGTACCTCAGCTAAAAGTGCTTCAAGAGTTGCTGTGCCTGAACAAACGACAGCTGCTTTCGCTTTTTTTAAAATTTCGGATGATTCTGCGTTAGCAAGTGTAATATGCTTATGGCCTTGAATTTTGTGCTGTATCAGATATTTATCGTCTTCTTTGTAAATAGGTATTATTGCTTGATATTTTTCTTCAAAGTTAAATTGATTAAAACCATCAATCATAACTTCTAGATTATGTTGAATTTCTGATCTTCTGCTCCCTGGCATTATGCATATTATGTTTTCTTTATCACTGCACTCAAAAGCAGATTGCTTTTCTAATAAAGGATGGCCTATACAAAAAGCTTGCTTGTTTACGTTAGCGCAATACTCGAGCTCAAAAGGAAATAAACAGAGCATGTAGTCAACGTGCTTGAATTTTTTTACTCTACCAGGTCGCCAAGCCCAAACAGATGGACAAACGACATGGACAGTTTTAATACCTTTTTTTTGTAATTTCTTATGTATCTCAAAATTAAAATCAGGTGCATCAATTCCAATAAAAATGTCTATTTTTTCATCGATGAAAGTTTCAATGAGGTCATTTCTATAATTTACTATTTTTTGGAAATTAAGAATTGGATCAACAAGCCCCATAATTTCAAGCATTTCTCTATCTGTTGATAGATTATGTTCTTCAAGAGGACCACCACCTACTCCTATAACTTCAATATTCTGAAAATGTTCTTTTATTTTTGAAAGAATTTTTGATCCCAGCAAATCACCAGATGGTTCAGCTGAAACAATACCTATCTTCAATTATCTTAAGACTCCTCTCGTTGCTTGTTTGATTGAATCGATAAATATCTTTAATTTGTCATCAGATAAACATTCTTGCTCGATTTTTTCTAGTGCTTCGTCAACTTTTAAACCCTCTCTAAAGAAAATTTTATAAGCTTTTTTAAGATTCATAATTTCTTCTTTTGTAAATCCTTTTCTTTCCAAACCAATAGTATTTAATCCTGCTTGTTTAGTTGGTGTCCCTGCAACTCTTGTGAAGGCTGGAACGTCCATTGTTATGTGAGCGGATAGACCTGTAAAAGAGTAAGACCCTAACTTGCAGAATTGATGAATAAGTGTGTAACCACCTAAGGTTACATGATCACCTAGCTGGACATGTCCCGCAAGCGCTGAATTATCAACCAAAATATTTCCATTACCTATTACACAATCGTGAGCTATCATAACTCCAGGCATTATTAGATTGTCGTCACCTATTTTTGTGTACCCTAAATCAACTTCTGTTCCTCTATGTACTTTACAAAATTCCCTAAATACATTGTTTTTTCCAATTTCAAGACTAGATTTTTCTCCCTTATACTTTAGATCCGGGGTATCTTCTCCAATTACACAAAACGAGAAGAATTTATTTCCTGGACCAATATTTGTAGGGCCTTGTAAGACAACATGGGATTTCAGCTGACATTCCTCTGCAATAACAACATCAGGCCCAATTACTGAATAGGGTCCTATTACTACACTTTCATGTATTGATGCTGACGGGTCTATGATTGCTGTTGGGTGTATGTTACTCATTTAAACTTCTGTCCGCGCACAAGATTTCAGCTGCACAAACTAATTCTTCTTCAGAATGTGCAGAACATTTGAACTTCCAGATTCCTCTTTTTGAACTTATTACAGATGCTTTGAATATTAATGTATCGCCTGGTAAAACTTTTTTCTTGAATCTTACTTTTTCAACACCGCATAACAAATAAATTGATTTTTCATTTGCGGACTGACTCATAATATGTGATCCAAGCAATGCGCTGCTTTGCGCCATTGCCTCTAATACTAGAACACCTGGCATTATAGGAAAATTTGGAAAGTGGCCTTTGAAGAAGTCTTCATCAGGTGAAACAAACCTTTTAGCTACTATAAATTCATTATTGACCTCTATTACCTCATCAATAAAAAGGAATGGTTCTCTATGAGGAAGGAGTTTTCTTACTTCTTTATTGTCCATTATTTTTTTATTTTTGCGATAAATTTCAGTGAATCTTTGTGCTCTTGTATTGGCATAACTCCGCTATAGACGCCAGGTTCCTTTAAAGATTTTGTAACAAGAGTTTTTGCCATAACTATAACGTTATCGACTATTTCTATATGGCCAACTATTCCAACTTGTCCTGCAATTTGACAATTTTTGCCAATCTTCACGGATCCTGCCATACCTGATTGACCAGCTATAGCTGTATTTTCACCAATATGTGAATTGTGCGCTACATGAACGTGGTTATCAATTTTAACACCATCTTCTATAACAGTATTTCCCAAGGCCCCTCTATCTACAGCAGATTTAGCACCTATTTCAACATTTTTTCCTATTTCTACACCACCGAGATGTTCAATTTTGTTCCATCCATCAGTTGATGGTGCATAACCAAAACCGTCAGAACCAATGACTGTACCAGAGTGAATAATACAGTCATCGCCTATTGTCGTACGTGAATAAATTGAAACATTGTCATGAATGATGACATTGTTTCCAATCTTACAATTTGAATTTATTACAGAATTTTTTCCAATAACAACATTTACTCCAAAGACTGATTCTTTAGATTCATTTTCTTTTTTATATTTTTCAAAAAAGACCTTTGATGCATTTGCATATGCAAAATAAGGATCTTCAACAACTATTAAGTTTTTATTATTTATCTGATCTGCCAATTCTTGAGTAGTAATAACTGCTCCAGCTTTATTACTTAGAGTGTCTATAAATTTTTGGTCTTTTAAATAACAGATTGAGTGCTCATCGCATACCTTGGAATCTTGTAGATTTAATAATTTAAGATCAAATGACCCTAGAGGAGTTCCACCTAATAATTTAGCTAACTTCTCTAGAGTAATTGATTCCATTCAGATAGGTTACTACTATTCAGACTTTTCGGTCAAAGCATTATCTAGATATGCTATAACCTCTTCAGTAATGTCTAAATCAGGATCTGCATAAAGCAAAGCTCCTGGAGCAACTATCATTTCATATTCTTTTTGAGCAATTAGTTCTCCTAACACTTTTTGAAATGTTGGTGTTAGAGTGCCGACTACTTGCTGTTGAACTTCTTGGGCTTTTGTTTGAAGCTTATTAGATAGAAATTGAATATCTGCTTGCTTATCCTGCAGTTGCTTTTGCATATCTAATTTTTCTTCATCAGATAAAACTTCTTGATCTTTTTGAAATTTTTCCACAAGTGCTTGTCCTTCTGCTTGAAGTAGTTCTAGCCTTTCTCTATCTGCAATAAAACCAGTGTCTTCGTCAAGATTTTTAAATGCTTCTTGAGCAAATTGAGTGCTTAACATAGCTACTTCTGCATTAAGTACAACAATTTTGGCATTGATTGGAGCTGAAAAAGCTGCAAGCAATAATGTTAGAAATAAAACTTTTAGTTTGTTCATAATAAATCCTTAAGTTTCGCTATTTTATATGACTTTTGTGAAAGAATCGACATTTTTTAGAACTTATTACCGACTGTAAATTCAAATCGTTTTGTTCTATCTAATGGGTCATTGTTGAATGGTACTGCAAAATAAACACTTATAGGTCCAAATGGAGTAATTGCTGACCCACCAAGCCCATATGATCCTCTAAGATCTTCAAAATTAGGTGTAAAACACTGAGTTTGATAGTTGTAACAAAATGTTGAGAAGACATTTCCTAAGTCAACGAAGAATGCTGTTCTAAATTGGCTTTGATCTTCAATAAAAGGTACTTTAAAGATTAAGTTTAAGCTTGTCTCTAATAAAACATTACCCCCAATTGGTCTATTAATTCCATATGCAGCATACTGATTATAGTAAGGAGCATCAGGTTCACCATCAAAATTATTATCTATTAGTGGTGGGCAATAGTCTTCTGCAGAGACATAAGAGTAACAAGGTACAGGTGTTATCCTTGGCCCGAGACTATTTGTCTCATAACCCTTGATTGAATAAGGACCTCCAGCATAGAAATACTCAAAATATGGTGGTACTTCACTGTCTCCAAATGAGTCTACATAGCCAATTCTTGAAGCTACTTTGAATATCAGCTCATCATTTATAGGCTGATAGAATTCATTTTTATAGTCTAATCTAAAGTAATTTAATGAAGATCCTGGAACAGTAGTCTGTACAGATACTTGATTTAAAGTACCATCTGTTGGAAATATACCTCTATTCAAAGTAGCTCTTGTCCAAAAAGCTTGCAGCTTTAATGTGTCAAAAATATCACCTTCACTCTCGAGAAAATCAAGGATCTCACGAGAAGCTAATGAGCCAGACTGTAGTTCAGTGTGATCTGCTGCTATATTAAATCCTATCCTCTGTATTTCTGATATTGGAAAACCAAAACTCACTGAAGCACCATAGCTTGCTGTATTGTAGTCAGTCAAACCAAATGAAGAGTAATCAAATTCTCTGAAATTTAGTGAGTAACCTCTACTAGCTCCATCTACTGTGTAATACGGATTTTCATATTGCAAAAAGATATTAGTTGAGTAGTCACTAACTTGAGCCCCAATACCTACAGTATTTCCACTACCTAAAAAGTTTTGTTGTTGCACATTAAAGTTGAAGGAAAATCCAAATTGAGAATAACCAAATCCAGCGATAATATTTCCATATTGTTGTTCTTCAACATCAAATATTACGTCAACTAAATCTTCTTCTCCCGCTACAGGAACTGTCTCAACATTAACCGTTTTAAAATATCCAGTTCTCTCCAATAAAAGCTTTGATTGTTCAATTAATTGATTAGAAGCGGGTGCTCCCTCAAATTGTCTCATTTCTCGTCTTAAAACTTCATCAGTAGTAAAGTAATTACCATTGAATATAATTCTTCTTGTGTAATTCTTTCTTCCTGGATTGAAAACAAAAGTAATATCTGCAGTATTATTATCTTCATCGATTGTAGGAACACCTTCAATTTCAGCAAATGTGTAGCCATCATTACCTAATGCATTTGCATAGAATTCTTCGTAGCTGGTAATTAAGGACTCTGAATAATAAGAGTCTTCTTTGATGTTTATAAAGCTTTCTAAAAACTCTCTATCTAAAGGTAGTTCGCCGGAGATCTTAATATCCTTTAATTTATATCTTTTACCTTCTTTCAAAACGAGCGTAACAAAGAGCTCCTGCAGATCTTGACTAATAGAAACTTGGGAAGAAGAGATCTCAAACTGCAAATATCCTCTATCTTTATAGAAAGACTCCAAATTCTCTAAATCTGTTTGAAGTTTTTGCTTGGTGTATCTGTTGTCATTGGTAAAAATAGATAAGATTGTTCCTTCCGATAATTCAAAAACTCGTTTAATTTCTCTATCAGTGAAAGCATTATTTCCTATTATTTCGATAGCAGAAATAGCTGTGGAGGTACCTTCATCTACATCTATATCCACTTCAACTCTATTTCTTGGTCGATCTCTCTGAGTAACTTCTACTGATGCACCATATCTACCTTGTTGAGAATATTGAGCTTGCAAACCTCGTGTGATTAGATCTAACGTTGCTCTTTTTAAAACCGATCCTTCATTAATGCCCTCACCATTTAAGGCACCCAAAAGGTCTTCTGTTTTAATAGCTGAATTACCATCTATATCAATGCTTGATATCGTTGGTCTCTCCTCAACTTTAATAAATAAGATATTACCCTCGGCTCTTAATTGGATGTCATCAAACTGTCCTGTGGCAAAAAGAGTTCTGATAACACGCTGATAATCTCTTTTATCAATTCTATCACCAATGGTTATGGGAACGGTATCAAGCACACTTCCTAAAGAAACTCTTTGTAAGCCCTCTATCCTTATGTCATCAACTAACATATCAGCACTTGCATTCAAGGCTAATAAAAGAGCTAACGTTTTTAATATTTTCTTCAAATTATTCTCGCTATATCATTCATCATTACAAAAACGAATAAAGTTAGTATCAATATGAAACTTAGATTCATTAAAGTAGCTTTTAGTTTCAAACTTATAGGAGATCCTTTAAGTTTTTCCACTAAGATAAACAAAAATTGCCCCCCGTCAAGCATTGGTAATGGTAAGAGATTAAACGCTCCTAGACTAATACTCAATATTCCTAACAATAAAAGGAAAGGAATTAATCCGGAAACAAGAGAATCACCTGCCACTTTCGCTATTCCAACAGGTCCACTCAAGTTTTCGACGCCCATTGTTCCATTTAAAGTTTTAAATAAAAACTTGAAAGTATTTTCTATCCAAAAGATGGTTTGACTGTAACCAAAATAAAGTGAAGTTGAGAGAGAATTTCCCTCGGGGCCAAGACCCAAACCATAAGCTTCACCGGTTTGCTTTGAGGGCAATGTTAATTGAATATCTTTTTCGTCTCTAGTTACAGTAATAGGTATTTGTCTACCCACTGTATTTAATAATGAGGTGGCTTGATACATTGATTTAATGTCTTCCTGAAAAATTTTCTTAATCACATCCCCAGATTTAAAACCAATTGTTTCTGCGATACTATCACTTTGAATGATATTAATTCTTGGTTCAAAATCTGCATAAGGAACAATTCCAAAGTAACTTGATGGAGATTGACCCTCAGCAAATTTTAAATTTTTTACATCTTTATTGAGTGTAATTTCTTTTTGATTTGTGTAATCAAACAGTTGTATCTCAACATTGCCTGAATAACCTGTAAGATCTAGTAAGCCAACTTCCAACCCCTGCACGGTGTTGATTTCTAAATTATTGACAGCTACCACTTCATAAAAATTTTTTTCATTTATTTCAGCTATTTGAGCAGAAACCGTGTCAGATTGCTTTGGAATAAAAAGTCCTACAATTGTGAAAATAAAAAAGGCTAATATGAAATTGTAGATTGGCCCTGCTAATACAACTAGTGACCTTTCAAGTGCTGGCCTATTTGCCAGGACATAATTTTTTTCTTCTGAACTTAGCTTATTATAATTTTGGGTATCAGCAGGGTCGTGAAAAGCAACATAACCTCCAAATGGAATTGCTGACAATGAAAATTTAATATTATCTTTGTTTTTCCAATTTAATAAATCAGGGCCAAAACCAATGCTAAATTTGAGAATCTTAATTTTGAAATACCTAGCAACAGAATAATGGCCATACTCGTGGAATGTCACCAAAATTAAAAAAAGTGTTATTGCTCCAATTAATGAATACATCTATCTTCCTTCAATAAAATTACTTATCTCTAACCTATTACTTTTTAATTCTTCTAATGAATTTATTTTATTTCTTTCAATCAAGTGATAATTATCAAATATTAAGTTGTAAATTTCTCCAAATTTAATTTTTTTCTGAAGGAATTTTTTTACAGCGATGTCATTCAAAGTTGCAAATATCAATCCACTGTTATCGTCATTTTGCATAACATCATTTGTAATTTCCAAAAGATCTTCTCTATCCTTTGGAAAAGCTTCAATCGAAAGTTCAATATCTTGATCAAAAAGATCTAAAGCATAAATATTTTTAATTTCTTCTGAATGCTCACCAAGTAAACCAAATGCTAAAGGTATTATCATGCTAGGTTTTGACATCTGCGCTTCAACACTTCCATCTCTCAGCTCAATTAGTGAATGGATTATGCTTTGTTTTTGTACAACGATGTTCAGTAAATCTGGTTCAAGAGAAAATAGGTGCTTTGCTTCAACTAATTCAAAACACTTATTTACTAAAGTAGCAGAATCAATTGTAATTTTTGATCCCATATCCCAATTGGGATGATTTAGGGCCTCTTCAACTGACTTATTAAAAATTTCGTCCATTGATAAACCTCTAAAAGGACCTCCTGAAGCTGTAAGGAATACTCTAGAAATGTTAGTTCTTTCAATATTTTTCAATGCAGTAAATAATGAAAAATGCTCTGAATCAATCGGAATTAGTTCAGTATTGCTAGTTTCACACTGAGCAATAATATGTTTGCCAAATACTACTAAAGATTCTTTATTTGCTAATAAAAGTTTTCCTCCAGATTTTGCAGCATCAAGAGTCAAATCTAAACATTCAAAAGAACTTATGGCAGATAAATAAATATCATTTTTGTTGAGACTGATATATTCTCTTAAATCATCATAAGATTGAAAAAAATTTATTTCATTTGAGCACCCGTTGATAATATTTGACCTAGCATTGGGATTAAAAATAAAAACATTTTTTGGTTTATGAATATTTATTAAGCTGATCGCTTTGTCTATATTTTCATTACAAACAAGAACATCAATTTCAAAAGCTTCCTGATGATTCTTAATAATGTCTAATGCTTGTGATCCAATAGATCCTGTAAAACCAAAAATTGATATTGATTTCATTTTCCGAACCTTCTTTGTCTTACCTTAAATTCTTTGAGTATTTCTTGAAAATCTTCTGGGTTAAATTCTGGCCATAATTTTTCGGTGAAAAATAATTCAGAATATCCAATATTTGGAAGCAAGAAGTTACTTAAACGCATATCACCCCCTGTCCTAATGAAAATATCAATATCTAATTCACCTAATTGTGTGTGTTTTATGAAATTTTTTTGAGTTAATTCTTCTCCAGAATTATTGACTAAATTTGCCGCATTTACCATATCCCAAATAGAACCGTAGTTCAGAGCTATTATTAAATTAAATTCTTTGAGATCTTTTGTTTCATCAATGCATTTTGAAATACCCTCTTTTGCTTTTTTAGGCATATTTTCGATATCACCAATAAAAGTTAATCTAATTCCATTTGCTTTAATTTCATCTAATTTCACATCTACCCCAAAATTAATAAGATTCATCAACGCGTTTACTTCAAAATTTTCTCTATTCCAGTTCTCTGTTGAAAAAGCATAGACAACAAGTCTTTTTATTGAATTATTTTTTGCGATTTTAACAATATCAATTAACGTCTCAATACCTTTTCTATGGCCTGATGCAGAAGGTAGGTTATTTTTTTTTGCCCACCTTCTGTTTCCATCCATAACGATGGCAACTGTTTGAGGGGAAGACATTATATTGTTAATAAATCCTTTTCTTTAGAGGCTAAAGAAGAGTCAACCTGATCAATAAATTTGGTTGTTATATCTTGGATATCTTTTTCAGAATCAGAAATATCATCTTTTGTTAGTTCTCCCTCTTTTTCAAGGTTTTTCATAGCTGTTAGTGCATCTCTTCTAACGTTCCTTATTGCAATACGACCATTTTCAGCTTCTGCTTTAGCTTTTTTTGTTAAGTCTATACGTGATTCTTCAGTGAGTGGTGGCATGATTATTCTTATTACATCTCCTGCAACAGTAGGATTTATTCCAAGATCAGATTTTTGAATTGCCCTATCAATTTCTTGAACTAAGCCCTTATCCCAAGGTGATAGACTTAAGGTTTTTGAATCTTCAACAGTTATAGAACAACATTGATTTAATGGTGTCATATTTCCATAGTAATCGACCATAATCCCATCAAGCATTGCTGGATTTGCCCTACCAGTCCTAATTTTTTTTAGATTGTCACTGAAATTATTTAAGGAAGACTGCATCCTATCAGTGCAAGATTCTAAGATTTCTTCGTAGCTAGCCATTTGAAATTAATGTACCTATATCTTCACCTTTTACTATATCAAGTAAAGCGCCTTCTGACTCGTAATTGAAGACTTTTATATTCATGTTATTATCCCGCGCTAAAGTTAATGCAGTAGTATCCATAACCTTAAGATTTTTATGAATTGCTTCGTCAAAAGTTAGTGATTTAAAAAATTTTGCTTCTGGATTTTTTTTGGGATCATCTGAATATACACCATCAACTTTTGTGGCCTTAAGCATAAGATCTGCATTTATTTCAACACCTCTTAAACAAGCAGCTGTATCAGTTGTAAAGAAGGGGTTTCCAGTTCCAGCAGTAAATATAACTACAAAACCCTCATCAAGAAGATGAATTGCAAGACGTCTATCATAATGTTCAACTATTCCAGGCATTGGAATGGCAGACATTACCCTTGTTTTTATTCCATTTCTTTCTAATGAATCTCTTAATGCAATTCCATTCATTACAGTTGCTAACATTCCCATGTGATCGCCAGCCACTCTGTCAATTCCATCTTGATTTAATTCTTGTCCCCTAAACAAATTGCCTCCCCCAATGACTAATCCAACGGCAATATTTTGTTCAACAACGCTTTTTATTTCTTTTGACATATAATGGAGAATTTTGGGATCTATACCTTGTCCAGCTATTCCTGCAACAGCCTCACCACTATACTTAAGAAGGATTTTATTTAACGAGATATTTTTCGTCACTCTCCAACCTTTTTTCTCAAAAAGCTGATGATTTTTGAATTGCCTAACAAATCTTTAATTTTTTTATCAGGATCTTTGATAAATGGTTGCTCTACTAGTGCATTTTCCATTTTAAATTTGTTTAATTTACCAATTATTATTTTTTCTTTAATATCATCTGGTTTATTTTCATCAGCTAGGGTCGCCAACGCTATTTCTTTTTCTTTATCTAATATGTTCTGGTCTATGTCATCTGGGTAAATAGCCATAGGGTTGTTTGCTGCAACTTGCATTGCAATATCTCTACCCAAAGATTCATCACCAGAATCCATTTTCACAATAGCTGCCAATCTATTGTCTGAATGTTTGTAGGAAGCTAAAACACCGCCTTCTATTGACAACTTTTCAAAATATGAAATCTTAATGTTCTCTCCAATCTTTTGGATAATTTCTAAGAGTTGAGCATTATATTTTTCATTGAGATCACTTAGATCTGAAGGTGTTTTCTCTTTGCAAAAACTAGTAAGATCATCTAAAAATTTTTGAAAACTTGCGTCCTTTGCAGCAAAGTCAGTTTCGGTATCAACTTCGACGATAAAAGAAACATCATCAGATGATCCAATTACAATTGCACCTTCGTTTGTTGCTCGTCCTGATTTCTTTTCAGCCTTTAAGACACTCTTTTTTCTTAAAACTTCTATAGCTTTTTCAATATCTCCATCAGATTCCATTAGAGCTGTCTTACAGTCCATCATAGAGATACCTGTTCTCTCTCTGAGTTCTTTAACTAGCTGAGCAGTAACCATTATTTTTTAGTAGTTGTTTTTTTGGCAGGAGCTTTTTTGGTTGTTGCTGCTTTTTTGGCAGGAACTTTTTTGGTTGTTGTTGTTTTGGCTGTCTTTTCCTCAACAGTTGGTTCTGCTTCTTTAGCCTCTTCCGTTGGAGTTTCAGTTGATTTAACGGAAACAGTTTTTGTTGAAGTATTTAAAGAAAATACTTTTGGTCCTTTATCTCCATCAAGTTTTTGAACCAATCCTTGTTTTCTTGCCGAATCTTGTCCTGAATTAATTGCCTCAGCCATAAGATTTAGGACAAATTTAATAGTTTTTGCAGAGTCATCATTTATTGGAATAAAGTTTGTTAAATTTGTTGGATTACTATTTGTATCAACTAGACCATAAACTGGTATTCCCATTTTTATCGCTTCCTGAACTGCTAT
>CACNDL010000005.1 GCA_902619265.1 uncultured SAR86 cluster bacterium | reverse complement strand
TTCTGGTGTTGGTTCCGGTGTTGGCGCTAGAGTTTGTCCACTTGAGTCAAATAAATACCAAACACTTCCTATTCCATTTCCATTTGCATCTGTATCAGATGAATCGCCTGTGTATTGATATGCAGGCTGATTATTGATAAGAATTTGGTTCTCAGAATTTTTAGTGAATGTTGCTGTAAGGTTAGATTCTGAGACGATTAACTCGGAAATGTCTCTATCTGTTGTCGCGTATGGCCATGCTGAACCTTGATAAGTCCCAAGACCATCGTTAACTCCATCTGGAGCATACGCATATACTGTTCTTAAATCTGCAACTGCATTACCACCTGGTGTAGCACTAGCATTTACACCTGACATTTGAATTACATCATAAGCATTGCCATCAACTGTTACAGAAAGGAGCGAGGCTGATAATGGTGCCGGTGTTGGTGCCGGTGTTGGGTAAGGACTAGGCGTAGAACTTCCGCTTCCTCCTCCACAAGCTACTAGTAGAGCTGTTGATAAAACAGATACTATTAAACCCAACTTTTTCTTAATTAACATTCTTATTTTGTATTAATTTAATTTCAAAATTCAACACAATACCACTTACCATAATATCGAAATGAAATTGTAACATCTCAATTGTTTTCTTAACACAATTAGATGGTGGGTCGTATAGGATTCGAACCTATGACCAACGGGTTAAAAGCCCGGTGCTCTACCAGCTGAGCTAACGACCCAACAATTTCAATGCGCTATTCTAGACTACTTAATGTCTCAGCGGAAGCCTTTGCTGCAGAACTATCAGGGTATTCTCTGATAACGCTATCTAATAGTGCAACCGCTCGTTCTTTACTGCCTTGCTCTAGATATATAGTGCCTAGCTTAAATTTTGCTAGAGGCACTTTCCAATGGGTCGGATAAAGACCTACTAAGGTATTATAATTTTGAGTTGCAACCGCTAAATTTCCATTGGTCAAATTTATTTCACCCATCCAAAAGTACGCCAAAGGTGTATCATCAGAATCATTATTGGTTTGAACAAATGCATTTAAAGCACTCAAAGCTTCATTCAGCTGCCCTTTCCTAATCAGTAAAATTGCTTGATCATAAGAATTTAAAACCTGATCGTTTCTTTCAACTATTACTTCTGATTGCTGAAGGTCTTCAATGGACATTATTGAAGTGAGTTTAGAATCAATTTCGTTAATTTTTTCTATATTTTTTGCTTGATAGAAATCTAGTTGAGTCTGAATCACCTCAATTTCATTTCTTAAAGTAGCGATATCTTTTTCGAGACTTTGGATTTTGAGATATAACTCAATGAACTCTTTATCAGCATCTTCCTGAGGTACTGCATATGCACTCAGGAATATTATTAGTAAAAAACGTTGCACTATCTAATAAAGAATAATTCTGCTCTTCTATTTTTTGACCAAGCAGTCTCATTAGAGCGATTATCTACTGGCATTTCTTCGCCGTAACCAACAACTTCTATGTTAAATGAAGACACACCTGTCGCGGTCAAGAAATCTTCCACTGCTTTTGCTCTTCTTTCACTCAAAGCAAGATTATATTCTCTTGTTCCTCGCTCATCTGCGTGCCCTTCCACTAAAAGCGTATATTTTGCATTTGATTTCATTAATCTTGAGACAGCGAACAATTCCTCTAAAGACTCCTCTTTCAAAGTGTCATCATCGTAATCAAATAGAACTGTAACGTAAGCCTCTCCAAGGTCTACATCACTCATAACTACACTGTCATTTGAATCTGATTGAGTGTTTTCAGTCAAATCAACTGTTTTAGTTTCTTGTACTTCAACTTTCTCAACAGGTGTTGATGAACAAGCAAAAATTATAAAAATCGAAAAAAGTGAAATTAGTATATTTTTCATAATTACCTTAAAAATGGTGACCAAGCTGGTTCTTTTAATTCTCCATATAAAGCTGGAAGTTTAAAACTTACCTTACTACTGATATTTATACCAGCAAGATAAGATAAATTTCCATCTTTTGTAGAATAAATTATAACATTGCCATTAGGTGCTATGCATGGACTTTCGTCATTTTTAGTTGATGTCAGCACTTCTAAATTTCTGGAACCTAAATCTAATTTGGCAATATTAAAATCAGTTTTTGATCTGTGGACAAATATAATTTCATCTTTATCAAGATATGAAGCCCTTGCATTATAATTCCCTTCAGTCGTCAGTCTCCTTTTCAATTTTGTTCTTACATCTATTTCATAAATTTGAGGACTACCAGATCTATCTGAAGTAAAAATTATTTTTTTTCCTTCTGGAGACCAAGCTGGTTCTGTATCGATGGCAAGATTTTCAGTTAATCTTGTAATTTTTCTTGATTCCAAATTAATGATATAAATTTCTGAATTACCGTCTTTTGTACTAGTAAAAGCTAAATCTTTATTATCGGGAGACCATGCTGGTGAACTTACGGAAGATCTAGAGCTTAAGATTAAATTTCTTTGTCCAGTTGCTAGATTTTGAGTAAAAACCTGTGCTCTATTATTTTCAAATGAAACATAAGCTATTTCTTTTGCATCAGTTGACCAAGCTGGAGATATTATTGAATTATTTGACTTTAAAAGAACTTGTTCATTGAACCCGTCTGCATCACTGATAATTAATTTGTGGGTATCTGAGTTTCTTGTGACATACATGAGTTTAGTTGATGAAATTCCCTCAATTCCATAAAAGTATTTATATATTCCATCAGATACGTAATGGCTTGACTGTCTTAAACTATCAGGCAACCCTAGAACTCTTCTCTTATCTTCGGTTTCGTTATAGCTAATATCAAAAATTGAGTAAGCGATTTCAAGGTTGTTATCTTCATTCTGGACCTCCACAAAAATTATTGAATCTACATCTAATAACAACCAGTCTCTCTGAATGACTTCATCTTCATTTATGGGAATACTCAATAATTCGTCCATGCCTAGGACTCTAAATTCTCCTGTTCTCTTTAGATCATTGGAGATAACATTTATAATTTCTTGCCCTATAAGAGAACTGCTATTTTTTTCCAAGATAGCTATTTTCACAGGCTTACTAGCGCTTTCAGTTATTTCAAGCACCAGATCTGCCTTAAATTCAAGAACTAGAAAAAATAACAAAATTACTCGTTTCATTCTGGTCTAAACCTCAAAGTAAAATTCGAGAAATATACCTGGAAAGTTTGATCATCCAGATTTCTTACATACTTAATTTGTTTGTATTTTCTTATAGCATTCAACGCAGCTCGATCAAATGCATTGTCTCCACTTGTTTGTTTCATCTCAATATTTTCGATAATGCCTAATCTATTTATTCTTAAATTAAAATCTGCAAACATGCCAATTTTTGCACTATTAGGCCTAATCCATAATGATTCAATATCTTTGATCACTTTATAGCTTATTTGTTCAACGACATCAGCATTATCTGAAATTCTTTTTTGAATTTCTTCTTCTTTTAAATACTCTTCAAAATTATCAATCTCTTTTGGTTTTATCTCTTCAGCTTTTTTAGTATCTATTTTCTTTTGCTTTTTCTCTTTGGATTTACTGTTTTTTCTTACTTCTTCTTTATTTTGCAGTTCCTCATCTAAAAAACTTACATTGGTTATTTTGCGTGATTTATTCTCAACGCTTTCAGTTGTAAAAAAGACATAACTAAAAAAAATCAAAATATGGACAATTATTGAAAAAAACAATGCCGTTAACCACTTCATCATGGTTGAGTTGCTAGAGAGAAATTATTAGCTCCATTAGCTTGTAAAACGCTTAATAATTCTGCTATTGATTGGTAAGAAGTTTTTTGATCTCCTCTGACAATAATTTCTATGTCAGGATTTGTTTGTATTACCCTTGCAAATCGGTCCTCTAAAAAACCCAAAGAAACCTGAACATTACCACCATCTTCCTCGATAAAATATTGACCATTTTCATTAACATCAATGACAAAGGGTTCAGAATTCTCAAGCTCTATTTCGTCAGCGGGAACGCTTGGTAAATTAATATCTAGTCCTTGAACTGCAAGAGGTGCAACAACCATAAAGATTACCAATAAAACTAACATTATATCTACGTATGGAACGACGTTAATTTCATTTATCGCTTTGGTTGACTTGCTTCTTTTTTCTAAGAGCATATTTTTATTTTTTATTTATTTGAATTATTAATTGTTCTGCAAATGCCAGAGATCCATTTATCAAATTATCAAGTTTTTTTGAAAATTGGTTATAGGCAATCAATGCCGGAATTGCAGCTAATAAACCGACTGCTGTTGCAACTAACGCTTCAGAAATACCTGGAGCCACAGAACTTAAAGTCAGTTGCGCAGTTGTTGATAGACCTTGAAATGCATTAATTATGCCAATAACTGTTCCTAATAAGCCTATGTAAGGTGCACTCGAACTTATCGTAGCAAGCAATGAAAGGTTTTTTGATAATCTTTCTTCTTCTCTATTAACAATGACTCTCACAAGCCTCTCTGTAGATTCAACATTATTCGCTGAATCATTCTTGTTCATCAAACTGTCATAAACTGAAACTAGTATTAATTCTGATGGTTCAAGATCACTTAGATCTTTTTCTTTCAAAGAAAGGTACAACTCTTCAATCTTTTCGCCCTCCCAAAATTTATCTTCTATTTCATGTGAAGCATCTGTTGATCTTGCTAGAGTAAAGTACTTTTCAAATATTAAAACCCATGAAGTGATCGAGGCAATTATGAGAATAGCTAATATTAATTGCACAGGCAGTGAAGCCTGTAACAAAAGTTCTAGTGCATCAAAATCCATTACTTGTGACCCTCCAAATCTATTTGGTATTTCTCATTCAATAAGTAAATGAAGCTTTCCCAATTTAAATCAACAAGTTTTGTGGTATCAGAAAGTTGCTCATTCAAGTTTTTAACCATAACCCTTACTCTAATAGGTTTATTATCAAACTTATAAACTAACGCAGGAAATTCTCCGTCACCATTAACTCCTAGGACTTGATCCCACCATGCTGTCGCTGGCTCAAAACCTTTTTTATAAGCCTTACACTCTATATTCCACCTTCCTATTTTTAAGTCAGGGTGATTTTTCTCTTGGTACTGATTAAGAATTCTGCGCACTGGTTTAAGGAGATTTAGATCTTCCTGCAACTTCTTAGCAATTTTTCTTTCGAAATCGTGCCCTTTCTTTCTTTGATTAATTGTCATGATTTAAAAACTGATTCATCTAGATCTGCATTGGTGAAAACTTCTTGAACATCATCAAGATCCTCAATTGCATCAGTCAACTTCATATTTTTTTCTGATTGTTCAAAATCTAAAGGAATGTTTGTTTCTGTTTCCATAACAATTTCAGAGGCTTCAACTATAAAATTATCTGACTCTAACTTTTCTTTCATGCTCGATAAGTCTTTTGGCTCACAAACAATTTCAGTTTTACTACCATCAAGTTCATTGATATCATTTGCACCATTTTCTGCCGCTATGTCATAAAGTTTTTCATCAGATAAATCAGAATCTATCAGTAATTTTCCTTTAGCTTCAAATAGATATGCAACACTACCTGATGTTCCTAGATTGCCACCATATTTTGTAAATGCGTGTCTTATTTCTGAAACAGTTCTGTTTTTATTATCCGTTAAAGTTTTGATAAAGACGGCTACACCTCCAGGAGCATATCCTTCATAAATTACTTCCTCTAGATTTTGACCCTCTTGGCCACCTGCTCCTCTTTGTATTGCTCTATTGATTGTGTCTTTTGTCATATTGGCTGACAAAGCTTTGTCGTAGGCAAGCCTTAATCTTGGATTATCCTCAACTATGGGACCACCATCTTTCGCTGCAACAGTAAGCTCTCTAATTATTTTTGTGAATACTGCACCTCTTTTTGCATCCTGCCTTGCCTTTCTATGTTTGATATTTGCCCATTTGGAGTGACCTGCCATTAATCCTCCTTCCTTGATATATGAAGCTCGTCTAGGCTTTCATCTGTAACAGGTCCAGGTGCTTCAGTTAACAAACATAGTGCTGATTGAGTCTTAGGAAAAGCTATAACATCTCTTATAGAATCTGCTCCCACCATTAACATAGCCAACCTATCAAGGCCAAAAGCTATGCCTCCATGTGGTGGGCAACCTGTAGTTAGGGTTTTTAAGAAGAAGCCAAATTTTGTCTGTGCTTCCTCTTCAGATAATCCAAGCAAAGCAAAGACTTTTTTCTGTAGATCTTTTTTGTGAATACGAATCGACCCTCCACCAATTTCTACGCCATTTATCACCATATCGTAAGCTTTAGAATTAATTTCTAGTGGGTTTAATTCACCTAACTTTTCAAGATTTGTTTGGACAGGACTGGTAAATGGATGATGCAAAGAAGTTAAAGAGCCATCGGAAGCTTCCTCGAACATTGGAAAATCTGTAATCCAACATGCCATAAAATCATTTTCCAGAAGATTTAAATCTTCACCAATCCTAGCAATTAGTCTGCTCATGTAATCATTCACAATTTTTTCTTTTCCAGCTCCAAAAAATATTAAGTCACCTTTTTTAACTTTTAAGGTAGAAATTATATTTGTTAAACATTCTTCTGAAAGATACTTCAGTATAGGTGATACAAGATCTGAAATATTTTCACCCTCAACTTTTATATAAGCTAAACCTTTCGCTCCAAATTCTTTTACAAAATCTGTATATCTATCAATTTGTCCTCTTCCAATCTTTTCACCCTCTGGTACTACCAGCGCAGCAATTCTTGAATTATTGTCATTTGCAGGATCTGAGAAAACTTTGAATTCCTCTTGCTTAAAAATGTCAGATAGCTCAACAAGTTTTAGAGGATTGCGCAAATCAGGTTTATCACATCCATACATTTCCATGGCATCATGCCATTTAAATTTTGGCAACTTACCAAGTTTTTTATTTAGAATTTTCTTAAAGGATTCGCTTATCATTTCTTCTGCGAGATTCATCACGTCTTGCTCTTCTACAAAAGATGCCTCGATATCAACTTGAGAAAACTCTGGTTGTCTATCAGCTCTGAGATCCTCATCTCTAAAACATCTAGCAATTTGATAATATCTATCAAAACCTGAAATCATCAACATTTGTTTGAACAATTGTGGTGATTGAGGAAGAGCAAAAAAATTACCAGCATTTGTTCTACTGGGAACCAGATAATCCCTAGCACCTTCAGGTGTAGCTTTAGTCAGTATTGGAGTTTCTATGTCTACAAATTTATTTTTCTCCAAATAATCCCTAATAGATTTTGTCAGGTCAGATTTTAGTCTGAGATTTCTTTGCATCTCAGGCCTTCTGAGATCTAAAGTTCTGTTTTTTAGTCTTACGTCCTCACCAACTTCAGATGATTGATCTAATGGAAATGCTGGGGTCTCTGCTTCATTCAGCAATTCTATTGAACTGCATTTAATTTCAATATCACCCGTTGTTAATTGATCATTTTGAGAATCTTCAGGCCTTCCTTCAACTTTTCCAAATGCTTTTATTACATATTCAGACCTAATATCTTCTGCTATCTTGAAGGCTTCAACATTTTCAGGATTTACGACAACTTGCACAATCCCAGTGGTATCTCTGACATCAAGAAAAATTACACCACCATGATCTCTTCTTCTGTGTATCCATCCACAGATAGTTACTTCTTCGTTAAGATTTTTGATGTTTAAATTACCGCAATGATGACTTCTCATTTTTCGTTAGGTCCTTTTTTATTATTTTCACTTCCATTATCATTGGAGTGAAGGTTTTTTTTACCTTTACCTTTAAAATCTGTTTCATACCAACCGCTGCCTTTCAATCTAAATCCTGGAGCAGAGAGTAATTTTACCACTTTAGAGGATTTGTTACATTTAATGCATTCTTTAAGAGGTTTTTCGCTAATTTTTTGAAAAACTTCAAAATTTGAATTACATACTTCGCAATAATACTCGTAAATGGGCATATTCCTTACTAAATTACCATATAATTAATTCAGGAGATTATAGTGTATTTCTCAAAATTATTCGTCCCCACTACAAGACAAGATCCATCAGATGCTGAACTAATAAGCCATAAATTAATGATTAGAAGTGGCATGATAAAAAAAACTGCTGCAGGTATTTATAATTGGTTGCCAATTGGATATAGAGTATTGAAAAAGGTAGAAAATATAGTTAGAAAAAATCTCGACAATTTTGGAGCTCAAGAAATACTAATGCCAATGGTTCAGCCTGCTGAACTATGGAAAGAGTCACTAAGATTTGATCAGTATGGTAAAGAACTTTTGAAGTTTAAAGATAGATCAGAAAGAGACTTTGTTTTAGGGCCTACACATGAAGAAATAATCTGTGAAATATTTAGAAGTTACCCTATAAGTTACAAAGAACTGCCTATTAATTTATATCAAATTCAAACAAAGTTTCGAGATGAAATACGTCCAAGATTCGGTGTTATGAGGTGTAGAGAGTTTTTAATGAAAGATGCATATAGCTTTGATATAGATGAAAAGGGAATGGAAAAAAGTTATGAGAATATGAAGGAGGCGTACATAAGCACTTTCGACGACATAGGACTCGATTATCGAATTGTAAAAGCAGATGCTGGTAATATTGGTGGTGATGTTAGTGAGGAATTTCATATTATTGCTGACTCTGGTGAAGACTTATTGGCTATAAGCGATGCAAGTGATTTTGCTGCAAATGTTGAAGTTTTAGAATACGAGAAAGACCCGAGTGAATTAGATGGACAACCTTCACCAGATGGAAAAGGAAAATTAATTATTAAAAGAGGTATTGAAGTTGGTCATATTTTTCAACTCGGACAAAAATACAGCGAAAAAATGTCTGTATCAATTAAAGATTCATCTGGGAAGGGTATAGATTCTTTCATGGGATGTTATGGAATAGGTGTGTCCAGAATAGTTGCGGCAGCCATAGAACAAAATCATGATGACAAAGGAATAATATGGCCTTATGCAATCGCTCCTTTTCACGTGAATGTTATTTGCCTTGATCCTAAGAAAGAAGAGGTTTTAAAAGAGTGTGAAAGTGTTTACCAAATAATTAAAGATGCCGGTCATGATGTATTGCTCGATGATAGAGATATACGTGCTGGCCAAAAGTTTACTGATAATGAAATATTAGGAGTTCCATTTTCTATTGTTATTGGTCCAAAGAATTTCTCAAATAACAGCTTTGAGTTTGTAATAAGGAAAACAAATGAAAAGTTAGATTTAAATATAGATGAAATAAAACAAAGACTGGAGGAAGAAAAGTGATTCGATTTTTTACATCAATTGGAGGTTTTTTATTAGGTGCGCTTCTGTTTGCATTTTTATTAACTATTTCCTTTAACCCTAATTTTTTTGCGAAAGTAATGCTTAAAGATTTTGCAAAAAGTATTGCTCAACCTGCTACCAATAGTCTTGATAAGTTTCTAGATGAGTCTGTTTTGGAGCCTATCTTAGATAGTCCTCAAACTTTGACCAGCTTAGGACTACATCAACTAGACTTTCTTACAAATCACAATGAAAACTTAGATGATTATTCAGTTGAAAAATCAGAATTAGATCACGAAAAATTTCTTGTCTATTATGAAAAGTTGAATAATTTTGACGAAACTCAATTGCCAAACTCAGCAAAGCTGAACTTAGAAGTAGCAAAATTTGCAGCAAATATTGAAAAAAGAGGGTTTGAAAACTTTAGATACTATATGGGTCCCTTTATACAATTTTATGGAACTCATTTAAGTTTTGTAAATTTTATGACAGATACTCATAAATTGGTTTCTGAGAAAGATGCAGAAGACTACATAAAGCGTATATCAAAGATCCCAGATGCCATTGAGCAGCTCATGGTATTTGAGAAAAGAAGAGCCGAAGCTGGCATCTATTCGCCAAAATTTGTGTATGAGAAGACCCTATTACAACTTACTTCCCTAATTGAAACTCCAACTGATCAACATCCGTTGTTTATAACTTTTAGAGATGCATCTGAATCAATGGATTTAGAGAATGACAAAAGGGGAAATATGCTTCTTATCCTCAAAGATAATATTGAGAAATTTAAGTCTTCTTACGCAAAACTAAAAATTCTGGTTGAAGAAAATTCTAATAACGCCAGAGAGTTTGATGGGGTATGGAGCTTACCTAACGGTGATGACTACTATAAACATCGCTTACAAATTTTCACTACAACAGATTTAACTGCTGATGAAATTCATAATTTAGGTTTACAAATGGTTGAAGAAATTCAATCGGAAATTAAGAGGATACTTTCAGATGAAGGTTATGACGTTAACAGACCATTAGCTGATCTTTTTGTTGAATTAAATAATGATCCAAGATTCTTAT
The DNA here is from genome assembly GCA_902619265.1 of uncultured SAR86 cluster bacterium. Classification (GTDB taxonomy): domain Bacteria; phylum Pseudomonadota; class Gammaproteobacteria; order Magnimaribacterales; family TMED112; genus TMED112. Next base: position 52,433 of record CACNDL010000005.1, on the reverse strand, counting down.
TTGAGGACTCTGATAAAGGTAGAGAAGCTATTCTTGAAGAATACAGGAGAATTAATGATGAAACTTATGCAATGCTTCCTGATTATTTTAATGAATTGCCAAAAGCAAAAGTTGTAGTCAAAAGGGTTCCAATTTTTTCTGAGAAAAGTGCTGCTGGAGGATATTATCAAGGTTCTTCATTGGATGGATCCAGGCCGGCTGCTTGGTACGCCAATTTATATGATATTAATGCAACACAAACATTTAAAATGCCAGCACTATCTTTTCATGAAGCAGTTCCTGGGCACCACTTGCAAATAGCCTTAAATCAAGAGAATCAAAATCAAACTCTATGGAATAAATTTGGATATAGAACCTCAGCTTTTTCTGAAGGCTGGGCATTATATGCAGAAAGATTGGCAGTTGAAGCAGGTTTAATCAAAGACCCTTACGAAATGATTGGCTCTCTACAGTCAGAACTTTTTAGAGCTGCAAGATTAGTAGTTGATACCGGTCTTCATTCAAAAAAATGGACAAGAGAAGAAGCTATTATTTACATGATGGATAATGCTGGAGAAGTAAGAAGTGAATCTGAATCAGAGATTGAAAGATATATAGTATGGCCTGGACAAGCAACTTCCTACATGATTGGAAGAATTAAAATCATGGAACTGAGAGAAAGAGCTAAGACAGAACTTGGCAATAGATTTGATATTAAAGATTTTCATTCAGTTGTTTTGATGAATGGAATTTTGCCTCTAACTGTTTTAGAGGCTTTAGTAGATCAGTACATCAAAGAGAATAGTTAGTCAGCTAAAACAGAGGCTTCTATTTCTTCGAGAACTTTAGGATTTTCTTTTAAAAACTCAGAGGTTTTAGCAATGCCTTGGCCAATTTTGTCGCCTTTGTAGCTGTACCAAGCACCTGCTTTCTCTATGATTCCTTTTTTCACAGCAAACTCAATTATTTCAGCATTCTTATTTATACCTTTTCCATAAAGAATCTGAAATTCTACGACTTTGAATGGGGGTGCCATTTTATTTTTGACCACTTTAACTCTTGTTTCATTTCCTACGACTTCATCGCCGTCCTTTATTGCACCTATTCGTCTTATATCTAATCTCACACTCGAGTAAAATTTCAATGCATTTCCACCAGTAGTAGTTTCCGGACTTCCGAACATAACACCAATTTTCATCCTTATTTGATTTATAAAAATAACTAAGGTGTTTGATTTCTGGATACTACCAGTAATTTTTCTAAGTGCTTGGGACATTAATCTAGCTTGAAGACCAACATGTGAATCGCCCATGTCACCTTCTAATTCTGCTCTAGGAACTAATGCAGCCACGCTATCGACTACAATTACATCCAAACTTCCGCTTTTAACAAGCATATCAGTTACTTCTAGTGCTTGTTCACCTGTGTCAGGTTGGGATAGTAGAAGTTCATCAATATCTACTCCTAGGGCTTTTGCGTATTCAGGATCTAGTGCATGTTCTGCATCAATAAATGCAGCACTTCCGCCTGCTTTTTGACATTCTGCAATAATTTGAAGTGTTAGAGTTGTTTTACCAGAGGATTCAGGACCATATATCTCAACTACTCTACCTTTTGGTAGACCACCAATTCCTAAAGCATTGTCTAAACCAAAAGAGCCAGTTGGTATCGAAGGAACTTCAACAGTTTCCCTGGTTCCTAATTTCATAATTGTTCCTTTACCAAATTGGCTTTCAATTTGTTTTAAAGCTGTATCGAGAGATTGTTTCTTTGTATCTGCCATTTTTTATCCTATGGTGTATATATATACAGTATTAGATCATATAAATTTTATTTAGTCTAGGTATTTATAAATTTTTTAACTTTTAATAATGAATTGCAACCTTATTATTAAAGTAAAATACTTTTATGGCTTTTATAGTTACCGAATCGTGCATTGAATGCAAACATACAGATTGTGTTGAGGTTTGTCCTGTTGATTGTTTTTATGAAGGAGAGAATTTCCTTGTTATCAATCCTGACGAATGTATTGACTGTGGTTTATGTGAGCCTGAATGTCCAGTAGATGCAATTTTTTCTGAAGATGAACTACCCCCAGATCAAATTCCTTTTATAGAAATAAATGAAAGGCTTTCTCAAGAATGGCCAAATATTTCTGAAAAAAAAGATGCGCTACCTGAAGCTAAAAAGTTCGCACTACAAAAAGAAAAACTAAGCTTACTCAAAGAAGTTTAGACCAAGTGTAGCCAAACTGCAGGAATCGATCCTAATATAAGCCCAGAAAAAAACACTTTGGTTTTGATTTCATTATCATTAATTCTCTTTATTATTTGAGCTGGAAGTGCCAGAAAAGATATCACCATCCCAACAATAAAGGGCGCTAAAAATATTAGATCAATATCTTTTATTGCTGTCGTCACATTTCCATACACGCCGAGAATCACAAGAACTAATGAACCAGAAATGCCAGGTAAAAGAAATGCAGCAAAAGCCAAAAGACCTGCAAGGACTAGAAGGAATGAATTATTAAAATCTAATTCCACTAAAGATAAGGCAATTACTATTGCTATCAATAATCCCAGAATAAAGTCGAAAAGGTATTTCAAAGAATCTTTAAAAGATTGATCAAATCCACAATTCTTAATAACTGCAATAAGCATAACTGCGGAGAGAAAAATTTTCAGTTCGTAAAGATAGTTCTTTCTTAAATAATCTACTGCAAAAGCAGATAAATATATCGAAATTGCCATACCGAAAAGCAGAGGAATAATAAAGTTAAAATTAATCTCTTTAAGAAAATATTTTAAATTAGGCTTTATTTTAAAAGGGTTAAAAACGTTTAAAAAGGTTACAAAATCTTTGTAAACATTAAACAACCCGGCAATTGTTGCACCAGAAATGCCTGGTGTAATTTCTGCTATGCCCATGCAAACTCCTGCAAAGAATTTATGTGAAAATTTAGACATTAGGCAATTTGCCTTTTACTTTCTGAAGATTCGTCATATCCCAAAAGAGAGGAGTTACAGAAATATTTTTATTCATAATTGCTTCGAAATCTGTGCCATTTAAGTCTCCATCTGGGTCTCCAGATTTTCCAATCTTATAACTTACTGTTTTATCATCTCCGTCAAATTTAGGAGCTAATGGTACTCCTCTATTGCCTAGGCGTGTGAAGGTGAAATCCTTAATTTCATTGAAAGGTAGGTTTGGGATATTAACATTGAAGACTAATCCAGAATGCTGATTTTCATTGTAATTATCAGAAACATAATTAAGCATAAGTTCTGTTGCTAAGACCGCTGATTCAAAATATTCAAAAGATCTTCCAGAAATTGAAGTTGCAATAGGTGGATATTTTAATTTTCTTCCAGTAAATGCTGCTCCCAAAGTTCCTGAGTGAATAACATCATCACCCATATTAGCTCCTTTATTAATCCCTGATACAATAATATCTGGAATGTCTTTCATTATGGCCATTAGCCCCATAAATACGCAATCAGCTGGTGTACCATCAACTGCGTAAATATTTTCATCTTGCTTTTCAATCTGAATTGAAGTTCTAAGAGTAATAGCAGCACCTTGTCCGCTTTTGTCATGTTTTGGTGCAATTAAAGTAACATCATGATTTTCACGCAACTTCTCAAATAATGCTCTTGTAATTTTTGACTCTATTCCGTCGTCATTTGTGAGTAAAATTTTCATTTCTTTAACTTAGCCATTACAAAACATGCTGCTCCTTCATTATTTCCAATGAAGCCCATCTTTTCAGAAGTCTTTGCTTTAAAACCAATGTTAGACTCTTCTAAACCTGTTATATTTTTCAGGCTAGCTACTATTTTTTCTCTAAAAGTATTTAATTTAGGCTCTTCCAATATAACAATTATATCAATCTGACTAAGTGAATACCCTTTTTCATGAATCATTTCATTGGTTAATTTAAATAAATGCTCACCTTCACTATTTTTCCATTTTTCTGTATTAGGAAAATAGGTGCCTATATCTCCAAGACCAAGCGCACCTAGCATGGAGTCAATTAATGCATGTAAAACAATGTCGCCATCTGAGTGAGCATCGAATTTATGTTCACAAGGAACTTTATAACCACCGATCATGAGCCCGTCACCAGGCATAAAACGATGACTGTCAAAACCATTACCTATTTTTTCATTTAGTAAATCTTCTTTTACAGTAATTTTTATATTTGATCTATTGCCTGGAATAAACCGGATTTTTCCTCCAGTTTTTTCTATCGCTTCAGATTCGTCACCAGGATTATAATTATCCTCTAGGCAGAAATTAATTGATTCTTTTAATACACTTGAAAGGCATATCTGGGGTGTTTGAGCTAGATAATATTTATTCCTATCAACACTTTTTTTGATAGATAAATTTTCAGGATTGATCTTTTTCAATGCTTCATAAATTGGAATTCCAAAAATAAGAGCATCATCTGTTTTTTCATCAAAATCTGTTATGAGACCTTTAATCATGTCAGAAGTTATAAAGGGTCTAACTGCGTCATGTACAACTACTAGACTGTTTTCTTTGATTGTTTCCAAAGCACGCAAAACAGACTCAGCTCTAGTTTTGCCTCCTTGCACGGTCTGAATTTTTTTATTCTTCGCAATGTCCAAATTCGAAAAAATTTTGTCTTGTTCACCTAAAGGAATAATAATTTTTTCAATCTGATCAATTTCTAAAAAATGATTAATAGTTTTTTCAATTATAAGTTCTTCATTAATGTTGAAGTACTGTTTTGGAAGAGCTGCATCAAATCTTGTGCCATAGCCTGCAGATGGGATTATTGCAAAAACTTTTTTAGTCTGGTTCTTCATCAATATACTCCTCATCTTCTTTTATAAGACCTAAATTTTCTCTTGCTACGTGCTCTACATACTCATCATTATTTTTGAGTAATTTTATTTCTTCTTTAAGTGTCTCATTTTCCTCTGCGATATTAACCAACTCACCTTCTTTTTCCTCAATTAAAGTTTCTAATTTTTTATTTTCCTGAAAACTGAATTGACCAAAAAAAATATCTCGTATTAAGCTGAATAAGATAATAATTAGTAGTATTAAGGCTAAATATCTAAAAAATTTTTTAGCAGTGCTCATGGATATAGTTCGTCTTCGATGAGAAGTAGACGATTATATTTAGCTGTTCTATCTGACCTTGCAGGTGCACCAGTTTTAATTTGACCAGCATCAACAGCAACAGCTAAATCGGCAATAAAACTATCTTCTGTCTCACCTGACCTGTGAGATATGATCGTCTTATAGCCATTGTTTTTTGCAAGACTAATTGTTTGCATTGTCTCTGATAATGTCCCAACTTGATTAAGTTTAATTAATATAGAATTGGCAACTTTGTTTTCTATACCTTTTGTAAGTATTTTTTCTTGAGTTACAAATATGTCATCTCCTACTATTTGGAGATCCTTATTATTGTTTGTAAAAGTTTTCCAAGCATTCCAATCTGTTTCATCGAATGGGTCTTCTACTGATTTTATCTCATACTTATCAACTAGTGACTGTATGTAAACAATCATCTCTTCTGAAGAATATTTTTTATTTTCTCCCGTCAATCTGTAAGTATCTTTATTGAATAGTTCTGATGCTGCGCAATCAAGTGCAATTGAGATATCATCTAGATAAATTAAGCCTGCTCTTTCTATTGATAAAATAATTAAATCTAGAACTTCTTCAGACGTTTTTAAATTTGGAGCAAAGCCTCCCTCATCTCCCACAGAAACACTCAACTCTTTTTCTTTTAAAAGATTTTTTAAATGCGTATAAACTTCTACAGATTTCATTAATCCATCTTTGAAATTGAATTTGTTTGATGGAATTATCATGAACTCTTGAATATCAACACTATTATTAGCGTGACATCCGCCATTCATAATGTTGAGCATAGGAACAGGTAGTGACATAGTGGAATTTTTGTTAGATACACTCTTATACATGATATTTAAGTATTCATACAAAGATATCTTCATGGAATTTGATGCTGCTCTTGCACAAGCTAGAGAAATAGATAAGATCGCATTTGCTCCGAGTTTTGATTTATTCTCTGTTGCGTCAAGTTCAATAAGCTTGTTATCAATAAACAATTGATCTTCAGACGAAACATCTTTCAAAATTTTTAATGCTTCCTCAGAATTTTTTACTGCATCTTGTACTCCCAGACCACCATATCTTTGATTATTTTTGTCCCTCAACTCATGTGCTTCAAGCTGACCGGTAGATGCACCACTTGGAACCATTGCTTGTCCGATACTACCATCATCTAAATAGACGCTTGTACATAGCGTCGGTCTGGCCCTTGAGTCTAAGACTTCAATTGATTTAATTTTTGATATTTTCATTTATTATTTTTCACAAATTCATCAAATGAAATAATTTTTTCCATGAAAACATCTAAGTCAGAAAGTTTAAGTGCGCATGGGCCATCACATTTTGCCTGACTTGGATCTGGATGGGTTTCAAGAAAAAGGCCTGCTATATTCTGTGAAATGCCAGCTTTAGCTAATTCAAAAACATATTGGCCTCTACCTCCAGTGCTTTTTTCTAACATTCCTGGTTGTTGTAGAGAATGTGTAACGTCAAAAAAGACAGGATTTCCTCGTTCTTTCAAAATTTGAAAATTTAATGTATCAACAACTAAGTTGTTATAGCCAAAAACATTTCCTCTTTCACAAAGTATTACATCTTCATTTCCAACAGCAATGCATTTACTTACTGCATGAAACATTTCTTTTGCTGAAGAAAATTGAGGTTTTTTTATATTAATTACTTTTTTAGTTTTAGCCGCTGCAACAATTAAATCAGTCTGTCTGCATAAAAAAGCGGGAATTTGAAGAACATCACAAACCTCAGAAACTGGCAAAGCTTGGTTTGGTTCGTGTATATCTGTGATTACTGGTAAATTAAATTCGTTTTTAATTTTTTCTAAACTTTTAAGACCTTCATCCAGTCCAGGACCTCTAAAAGAGTCCATTGAAGATCTATTTGCTTTATCGAATGAGGCTTTAAATACATAATTAAAATCCAATTTTTCTGATAATATTTTAAATTTCTCTGCTACTGAGAATAATAAATCATCAGATTCAATAACATTAACACCTCCAAAAACTGTTAATCTATTTTCGTTCGATACTTCTCTTCCATTAATTTTCATTTCTTGCTCCTATTAATTTCTGCAGCTTTAATAAAATCATTAAAAAGAGGATGCCCTTTCTTTGGTTTTGATGTAAATTCCGGGTGGAATTGGCATGCAATAAACCATGGATGATTTTTTAGCTCTATCATTTCAACAAGGTTATGCATTTCTGATCTAGCCGAAACAACTAAACCATGTTTTTCTAACTTTGGTACATAGCTTGGATTTACTTCATACCTATGTCTATGTCTTTCAAAAATTGAACTTTTCTTGTAAAGGCTCCTTGCTAATGTTCCATTTTTAAGAAAAGCAACTTGAGCTCCGAGTCTCATAGTTCCGCCTTTATCTGATTTATGATTTCTCCTCTCAATAGTGCCATCTTCATTTTTCCACTCTGTGACAAGCGAGATTACGTTATTTTTTACTCTTTTTTTGAACTCTGTACTATTAGCATCTTTCAACTTTAATAGACTTCTTGTCATTTCAATAATTGCAATTTGTAAACCTAAACATATTCCAAAGTAAGGAGTTTTTGATTCTCTTGCATATTTTGCAGCCAAGATCATTCCCTCTATTCCTCGATCACCAAAACCTCCTGGAACAATAATTGCATCTGAGTTTTTCAGAGCTTTTTTATAATTTTTTGTATCAAGTTTTTCAGAATTAACAAAATTTATGGATACTTTTGTATCGTTGTGAATGCCTGCATGATCTAATGCCTCAATTAAAGAAAAATATGCATCTTTTAAATCCACATATTTCCCAACGAAAGAAATATTCACTTCTTTGCTTGGGTGAAGTTTTCGCTTTACAACTTTTTTCCATTCTTTTAAGTTTGGGGTGTTATTTTCTAACTGTAGTTTGTCAGTAAGTATTTCATCTAAGCCCTCTTTTGCGAGAAATACAGGCACTTCATAAATAGTTTCCATATTAGGTAAAGATATTACTGTTCCTTTTGGCATCGAGCAGAATAAACCAATTTTATCTTTACTCTCAGTAGTGAGTTCAAATTCTGATCTGCAAATCAGAATATCTGGTTGCACACCAAGACTTCTGAATTCTTTTACTGAGTGTTGTGTGGGTTTTGTTTTTAATTCGCCTGCATTTGAAAGATATGGAACAAGAGTTAGGTGAAGATAAGCTGTTTGATAATTCTTTAATTCAAGACCTAATTGTCTTATTGCTTCGATAAACGACTGACTTTCAATATCACCTACTGTTCCACCTATCTCAATAATTGCAATATCACAATCTTTTGATGCTTGAATTATCCTCCTTTTAATTTCATCTGTAATATGAGGAATAATTTGAACTGTCTTACCTAAATATTCACCCTTTCTTTCTTTTCTCAGTACTGAATAATAAATTTTTCCTGCTGTAAAATTATTTTTTTTGGTACAAGTATTATTTATGAATCTTTCGTAGTGACCAAGGTCTAGGTCTGTCTCTGTACCATCTTCTAGAACAAAAACCTCTCCATGTTGAAAGGGACTCATAGTTCCAGGATCAACATTGAAATATGGATCAAGTTTTATGACTGCTACTTTATAGCCTTTTGATTCCAGGATTGAGCCTATGGATGCAGAAGCGATTCCTTTCCCTAGAGATGAAACAACACCTCCCGTGACGAAAATAAACCTCGTATCTTTAAGCAAAATATAATCCTTACGCTATTCTAAATAATTTTTTGTGACTCTACTCGAGATATTGGTTAATAAGTTATAAGAAATTGTATTAAATTCTTCTGAAACCTTTGAAAGATCAGAATCAAAGTCCCAAAGTTTAACAGTATCTCCAATTTTAATGGAACTGTCTTGTTCAAAATTTATTAAAGTTAAATCCATATTAAGCTTGCCCGCAGTTTTGAATTCCTTTCCATTAACGCTTACAGTGATGGGTTTCATGAAGTATGGAAGCCCATCCGCATAGCCAATTGGAATAGAGCCAATGATACAATCTTCCTTTGCTTGCCATGTCCCATCATATCCAACCCTTTCTCCAGCTTTAATATTTCGTAAAGAAATAATTTGAGAAGTTAATGAAGATACATTCTTTGTACCAAATTCATTGTATTTTCCACCGTATATAGCCATTCCTGGTCGAACAATATCATGTTCAGCCTCAGGCATATTAAAGACAGCACCTGAATTAGATAAACTTTTTTTACAAGAAATTCCATTTACCAAATCATTGAATATTTTTATCTGACTTAATGTATGAGGATCGTCTTTAACGCTAGATGCAGAGAGATGCGACATTAAGATAATTTCACTCGTATTAAGCGATTTAACCTTTTTAAATAATTCCTCAAAATCATCAAGGTTTATGCCTAATCGATTCATTCCAGTATTAATTTTTAGCCAAATTCTTGAGTTGGATAAATTATATTTTTCAATCTCATTAAGCTGCCAGCTGGAATGAATAACAAAATCCAATTTATGTTTTTCAATCAATTCATAGTCATCAAGCTGATGAACACCTTGCAATAAAAGAATTGGTTTTGTGGTAAGTTTTCTGACTTCTTCAGCTTCAGTTAAAGTTATTACTGAAAATGACTCGACGTCATCTTCTATTGTCTCTAAAACTTTAGACATATTTAATCCGTAACTGTTAGCTTTTACTACAGCTTGAATGTCAGCATCTGTAAATTTCTTTATTAGATTTATATTGTGTTTTAGATTTGAAAGATTAATCTTCAGTTCGGTCTTGCGCATAACTATTCATTATTTCAGGAGCAAGATCACCAAATCTAGTAAGTTCATCTCTAAATGACAAAAGAACTCTCTTTGTTGGGCCATTTCTATGCTTAACTAAGTTTAGTTCAGCAACGTTTTTCCATTCTTCATTTTTGTTGTACACAAAATCTCTATATAACATAAAGATTAAGTCTGCATCCTGCTCTATGGCACCAGAATCTCTTAAATCCGACATCTGGGGTCTTTTATTTGGTCTTTGTTCAACTCCTCTATTGAGCTGAGAAAGAACAAGAACAGGTGCTTCAACTTCTTTTGCTAAATATTTTAAAGATCTTGATATATCTGATAACTCATTAACTCTATTTTCATTTCGTCCAGGCATTTGCATAAGTTGAATATAGTCTATGACTACAAGGCTTACTCCTCCAGCATCTCTAAACTGTTTAGCGAGCCTTCTACACTTAGCCCTAATTTCGACAGGAGAAATATTAGGAGTATCATCAACAAAAAGGTTTAGCTCTTTCATTCTTGCAGATTGTTTTGCGATTTTTTCCCACTGCCTGTCTGTCAAATTGGCAGATTTTACATTTGATTGTGAGATTCCAGCCATTGAAGCCATCATTCTAGAAGTTAATGATTGAGAAGACATCTCTAAACTAAATATTGCAACACATCCTTCCTCATTTTTTGCTACGTTTTCGGCAATATTCATAGCAAGTGAAGTCTTCCCCATGCTAGGTCTTCCAGCTATAACTATTAGATCTTCTTTTTGAAGGCCTTGAGTAAGACCATCTACAGCTTTGAATCCTGATGAAAGTCCTATAAGTTCACCTTGTTTTTTTGCAAGCTCTCCTAATCTATCAAGAGTTTGCCCAACGTACTCATCAATTTTTTTAAGGGAATCAGTTTTTGAACGGTTTTCTGAAAGTTCAAAAATCTTTGTTTCGGCTTCATTTAATAAATCATCACTTGTCTTGCCTTGTGGATTCTTAGCTAGTCTCATCAACTCATCAAGAACTTTACGTAAATTTCTATCTATTGATTGATCTTTGACTGTGTTTGCATAGCTATCTGCATTTAATGCTGAGATAGGAATAGTTTGCAATTCTTTTAAATAATCTACTCCTCCTATTCTCTTAAGAGAATTTTTTCTGTCCAAAAGCTTAGATACTGTTATGTGGTCAATGGCTTTATCTTGATCAGCAAGCTCTTTAATGCAGTCATAAATTTCTCTATGGACATCAGACTCAAAGTCAATGGAACTAATTAAGGCGTCGACCTCAGGATATTTTTCTCTTGATAACAGCAAGGCGCCTAAAACTGCTTGCTCTATTTCTATACTATTGGGCATTACGTTGCTTTTACTTCTATAGTTATAGATTTAACTATTTCTGGATGAAGTTCAACGTTTACTGTAAATTCTCCTACCTCTTTTATAGGTCCTGACAATAAAATTATTGACGCTTTATTGACAAAATCGTGACCCTCAGCATGTAAAGCTTCTAAAACCTCAGAAACACCAACAGAACCAAAAAGTGCTCCACTCTCTTGAGCATTTGCTGAGATGGTAAGTTTCAAGTCTTCTAAATGAATTGCATTTGCTTCAGCCAATGATAATTCATCTTTTGCTTTCTTTAGATACTCTTCTTTTTTTTCTTCGAAATCTTTAATGTATTCATCTGTAGCCGGCAAAGCTTTGTGATAAGGCAATAAAAAGTTACGAGCAAAACCTGACTTTACGTCTACAATGTCACCAATATTGCCTAAGTTTTTTATCTTAGTTACTAAGACTACCTTCATTTGTTTTCTTCAATTTTATGTTTGTCAGTAAAAGGTAATAATCCCAACAAACGTGCTTTTTTGATGGCTTTTGTTAATTTTCTTTGTTCTTTTGCATTCAACCTTGTATATCTAGACGAGAGAATTTTTCCATTTTCTGAAATAAATCCTTTCAAAGTATCAGCATCTCTGTAATCAATGTTAATTTTTTTTTCTTCAGTCATTATGAGGTAAGTTTTACAGTTAAGTGTCTAAATACATTCTGATCGTATCTAAATTTTTCTTCTAATAAATCAAGTGTCTCAGGCTTTACATTAACATCCAAATGAACATAGTTAGCATAGTTCATGTTATTTATTGGATATGCTAATTGCCTTTTTCCTAAAAGCTTTGTATCGATTAAATCACCTTTATTATCTGAGATAAGTTTCTTCAAACTGCTAATAAAATCATCAACTTCATCCATTGTATTAGGATTCAAAAGAAGCATTAATTCATATTTTTGCATTACAATTCGGTTCTAATCCATTCAAGCACTCGGGCTATGATACCCTTGGATTGATTAAAGGTAAACTCTTTATCTTGTTCTAAAGCATAAAATTTAGTGATACCCAAAATTGCACTATTTTCTGGCTTAAGAAGATTGTCTGATTTTTGCGGTAAATTATATTTTGGGATCCCAATTTTAACTTTAAGATTGGTTAGTTTTTCTCCAAGTTTTACCATTCCTTCCATATTTGCAGAACCGCCAGTAATTACGATTCCAGCTGGAATATAATTGAAAAGATTATTTTCTTCTAAACAATTCATGCAGTGTCTTAGGATCTTCGACATTGAATTTTCAATTAATTCGGAAAGAGCTTTTCGAGAAATTGATTTTTTTCCATTTTTAAGGGAAATTTTTAACATTTCGTCATTAATATAATCCGAAAAGGCACATCCATATTTCTTCTTTATTATTTCAGCTTCGATTGATTGAATATCTAACGCAGAAGCAATTGTCTCAGTAATATAATCCCCTGAGTAAGGTAGAACTTTAGAAAAAGTAATTGATCCATTCTGATAAACAGAAATATCAGTAGTCCCTGCGCCTATATCTAATAAACAAACACCTAACTTTTTTTGGTTTTCTGTTAAGACACTTTGAGCTACTCCCAATTGACTGTAGAAATATTTTCTTATTCCTATGACAGATGAGCTTACTTTTATACATTTTTTTATATTATCTTTAGTATTTTTTGAGCAATGTATAAGATGAGATCTGGCTTCTAATTTTATTCCATTCATTCCTAAAGGATCGCTGATATCTCCTTGGCCATCTATGAAATAATTATTTGGCATTGCATATAAAAGAGTTTTATCATTTGGAATTTTCATAGTCGAAGACATATTCAACGCGTTCTCGATATCTCTTGCAGAAACTTCTCTTTCAGATATTGCTGCTTGGCCAATTGAATTTGTGCTTGACACTTCTTCTCCAGAGATGGAGACAAGTACTTCTTTTATTTTAAAACCAGATTGATTTTCGATATCCCTTAAACATTCTGAGATTGAAGATGCCGTGGCAGAAATATTAATTATCGAACCTTTTTTAACTCCTGAAGTCTCTATACTTGAAAAAGCATGAACTGTAGAATTTGATAGATCATCAATAAGTAGTCCGCTAACTTTTGAAGTACCAAGGTCCAAAAAACATATCATTTAATTAAATCTTTAATACATATCCCTGTTGGTATCTTAAGTCTAGATTGATAACGTTTAAATTACTTTGCTTCAAATTATTAGTAATTTTTTTAAGTAGTTTCAGTCTGTCATCAATATCACTTTTACCTATTTTTACAATTACTTTATCAGTGACAATCTTCCAGCCTGAAAGATTTGAGTAATTTAGGCTTTTTAAATTTTCAATATTATTTTTGATTAATTTCGCTTGCTTTAGTACCACCCCCTTTAAGTCATCTTTTGGAACATATAATGTGGGTAAATTTAATTTTTTAGGCATAAAAAATTGTTTGAAATCCTCATCATAGTAAATATTATTTTTAACTTTAAAAATAGGTTTTTTTATAGAAATCGAATACGTTGTCTTTTGCTTGGTTGAAGTTTGAATAAAATTTTCCACCCAATCTTTATTTTTAACATAAGTCTCAAAATACTTATCTTGATAAAAGCTTTTCTTCAAATCAATTTCGCATATCTCACAGCTAGAAGAGAGCATTAAATTTACTTCAATTTTTTTATGATTATTCTTTGTGACATTCACTACGATAATAATGGAAAAAACCAACATTATTAGTAAAAAAATTTTATATTGAATCTTCAATTATATCTGTAATTAACTCCTGATAATTTATCCCTGATAATTTGGCAGCTAGAGGAAATAAACTCTTTTCTGTAAAACCAGGTACAGTATTAATTTCCAAAACACCCAAATTCTCTCCATCATAGACAAAATCAACTCTTCCCCACGTTTGACAACCATGTTTATAAAAAGCTTTTAACGCTATATTTTTTAATTCCTTTTTTATATTTTTATCAACCACTTCAACCTTTTTTGTTGCTTTACTCAAGTACTTTGCTTCAAAGTCATAAAATCCTTTATTATCTTCTGCAATTATTTCAAGCGGTTGAAGAGCTTCTCCCTTTAAGATGCCGACGGTATACTCTGCAGTATTATAGGCTTTTTCAATTATTACATCTTTGGAGTATTTTCTTGCTTCTGTAATTGCCTTTCCTAAATTTTTTTTATGGTCAACTTTTGAAACACCAAAACTCGATCCATTATTATTCGGTTTAACGAAAAAACTATCATTTTTTAAAAAGAAATCGTTCTTTAGATCTAATTTTTGATTTGCGCTAATAACTTGAAATTCTGGAGTAGGTATTTCATTCTCAACCATCAAGATTTTTGAAGAAATTTTGTCCCAACATTTCTTTGTTGAGTTTTCATCTGAACCTGTAAACTTAATATTATTCTCACTTAGTAATTTTTGTGTGGTCCCATCCTCGCCATCTTTACCATGAACAGCAATGAATATTAAAGCTTCCTTATTAATAGATTTAACATCAAAATCTTTAATATCTTGCATCGTTGCAGTAAATTTTGTTTGATCAATATTTTTTATGATTCCTTCAGCACTTTGTAGAGAGATCTGACTCTCAACAGAATCGCCTCCGTATAGAATAATTACACTTCTCATTTGTATATGGCTTTTATGGAGTTAGATATATCTACAATATTGCCTGCGCCTTGCGTAACTATTATTTCATTACCCTTGATCTCAGATTCTAAAATTTTACAAATTTCTTTTAAGTTTTTAGCAAAGAAGGCATTTTTCTTTTTTTCGATGAGTGCATTTACAAAGTCATATGAACTTATTTTTTGTAAATTTTGCTCACCTGCTGAATAGATATCAAGAATTATTGAAGTATCTACATCTCTTAAACAATCTATAAATTCGTTAAATAATAATGTTGATCGCGAGTATCTATGTGGTTGAAATATCATACATATTTTTTTGTTAGGGTTAGTTGATTTAAGTGCTTCAATTGTGGCTTTTAATTCAGTTGGATGATGTCCATAATCATCAATTAGAGTTGCGGATTTACCATCAATTTTTAAATCTGCTTTAAACTCTAGCCTTCTCGACACTCCACCGAAGTTTTTAAAAGAATCTTTAATTACTTTTGTATTTATTCCTGCTTTCTGAGCAACTATGAAAGCTGCTGTCGCATTAAGTGCATTGTGCTTTCCAGAAAGAGTTAATTCTAATGATATTTCCTTACCTGTAGAATTTCGAATTATTTTAAATTTTTGAAATGTAGCTTGTTGTTTTAAATCTTTAATAAAATAATCAGCTTTTTTGTCAAAACCATAGGATATTTTTGGTCTAGATAAGGTTTCAAACACTTTTTTCGATCTATCGGAATCTATACAAATTATCGCACTGCCGAAAAAAGGTAGATTTTCTAGAAACTGTAGAAAAGTTGAGTCCAATTTTTCGAGATTGTTCTCATAATAATCAAGGTGATCATTATCAATATTTGTTACAACACTAATTTCTGGATTTAAATGCAAAAAAGATGCATCACTTTCATCAGCCTCAACTATTAAATATTCGCCCGTTCCCAAGATACTTTTGTTTTCCTGGCCTAAAATTTTTCCACCAATAATGAATGTGGGATCAAGCTTTGCTCTGACAAAAATGTCAGCAATTAAACTTGTAGTTGTTGTTTTTCCATGTGAACCTGCTACAGCTATACTTTGAAATCCCCTCATTAAACTCGATAACATTTCTGCCCTTGGTATTAAAGTAATATTTAAAGACTTGGCAGCTTTCATTTCAGGATTTGAGATATTAACTGCAGAGGAATATACAACGACATCTGAATTTCTTACATTCTTCTCGTTATGTCCGATAAAAATTTTTGCACCCAAGGAATTTAATCTTATAGTATTTTTATTTTTAACTAGATCACTTCCACTAACGTTAAAGCCTTGATTTATAAGCATCTCTGCTATGCCAACCATACCCACACCACCAATACCAATGAAGTGTATTCTTTTAATGTTGCTTAATTTCATGAACTATTTTTTCTGCCGATTTCAAGTGTATACTTTTAGTCATTTTTTTACTTAATTCTTGAAAATTTTGTAGATTAAATTCGCTAATTTTTTGGGAGAACTCTTCCACATTGAAATTCTTTTCATTTAAAACAATTCCCCCACCATCATTACATGCTAATTTAGCATTCTTTATTTGATGGTCATCTATTGAGTTTGGCAATGGTATAAATACTGCAGGCAGACCCATACTTTGCACTTCAGCAACGGTTGATGCGCCAGCTCTGCAAATTATAAATTTTGATTTAGCCATAACTTCTGGCATATTTTCAATGAACTTAATATATTCAATGTTTCCTGATGATGTTTTTTCATCATGCTCACCAGTCTGAAATAGTATTTTTTCACCTAAATTCAGATTATCTAATATTTCACTAATTTGATTGTTAAAAAAAAGAGCTCCTTGACTGCCACCTAGGACAAGAATGTGTTCTTTCTTAGAATGAGTAGCATAACTTAGCGTGTTAAACGCAGATCTAATTGGTTGACCAAAATTATGTTCTTTTTTTTCGTTTAAAGGAAATGTTGTGAACAGTTTTTTTGCAAATATTAAACTTAATTTATTGGCTGAGCCTAAAATTGAATTCTGCTCATGAATGTAAATGTCTTTAAACAGTAAAATTGATGATATTAAACCAATCACAGAAATATAATTACCCATTAAAAGTACATTCTGGGGTTTATATTTCAACAAAAGAAAAATTGAAATCAAAACACAGCTCGTAACACTAAAAGGCCATAATAATTTTTCAAGAAGATTTTTCCCCCTGAAACCTGAAATATTTAAATGCCTAACTTTAAAACCTGAATTTTTATAAATTTTTCTTTCTGTCTCCCTGTTAGAGGCAATAAAAATTACATTTTCTTCACCAAACTTTTCAGCTATAGATAATGCTGGATATATGTGGCCTCCTGTTCCAGCTGCAAAAATTGCAATTTTCATTTTATTTTATTTCTGAACTCCCAGCTTGCTCGTAGTGTGATAGCTAAAGCAATAAAATTCATGATAACACTACTTCTACCATAACTTATGAATGGTAGAGTCAGGCCTTTTGTTGGAATGACTCCAAGGTTTACGAAAATATTCAGTGAAGTTTGAATAAAAAATAATAATGCGAATGATGTAATAATTAAGCTATTAAAAAAGTAATTTTGATTTTTTGCATTTTCAGCGAGTTTGAATAACCTCCATAAAATTACAAGATAACAAGCAAACAAGATAAGAAAGCCAATTGCTCCAGTTTCCTCCAAGTATATTGAAAAAATAAAATCAGTGTGGGCTTCAGGAAGAAAAAAATATTTTTGTGTACTTTCACCAATTCCAAGACCAGAAATACCACCTTGAACAGATGCAATTAGTGCATTTATAAGCTGATAGTCTGAGCCAGTCATATCATCCCAAGGGTTTGCGAAAGATAAAACTCTGTCGAGTCTTTCAGGATTAAAATAAATTGCAATAGATAGGAATATAAAGAAAATTATAGTCAAAATAGCAAGCTGTGAGATCTTTGCACCTCCAATGAAAAGAATACATATTGCTATTGAAAATAATATTGCAGTATTTCCATAATCGGGTTCTAAAAATAGAAGTACGGCAATTAATGTTGTAACAACTATTGGCTTGATGAAGCCTCTCCAACTAGTTTCAAGCTGGTCTTTTCTTCTTAAACAATAACTACATAAATATAAAGGAAGAAATACCTTAATAATTTCTGAAGGTTGGATATTTATTGGGCCAATAGCTAACCATCTTCGAGCTCCATTTATCTCTTGACCCAAACCTGGTATCAAAACCAAGCCTAAAAGCATTGAACTTAAAACAAGCAAAATAAGTCCGTTTTCCTTATAAAAAGATATTGGAATAAAAAGAAAAATTGAACATGCAACCAGTGAAATTGATAAAGCAATTATTTGTCTTTGTAAGAAAAAGAATGGATTACCAAAATCTGCATCTGCAATTACATTTGAAGATGAATAAATAAAAATAAGACTTATCCCAGTAATAATTAAGAATGGAACTAGTAAAGTTAAATCGAATAAATTCTCTTTTCTATTAATCAAAATACTTTTCTTTTAAATTATTAAAATGTTGTCCTCTTTCGATAAAGTTTGAATAATCGTTGCCACTTGGATTACCAGGACTAAATAAAATGTCTTTGTTTTTATCGTTTTTAAGAATATTAAAAATTTCATCTAGGTTTACGAATGTTGAGATATTTTCATGCTTTAAAATGTTGAGTAATTCATTTCGATGCTTTCCATAAATGAAAACTCTTCTAGGACCTTTTATATGTAATTCTTTGTAATTTTCCTTGTTAGGATTACCGCAAATAATTAAGTCTCCCCTAAAGTTTAATTTATTAATAGCGTAAAGAAGTGAAGCTGAATTCGTAGATTTAGAATCATTAATTATTCCCGATGAAATCTTTTGGAGCCTAAATGGCAGATTCGATAAATTAAGCTTCTCAACGTTCAATGTCGGCTCAATGCCTAATACAAAACCTTTTGCAATTGCTTGGTAATCATCTGTTGTGCAAAAAATTGTTTTTCCTTTTTCAGAACATATTTTTAATTTTGCATTTTTATAATTCTCGTAATTTCCGTGATAATCGATATGGTCATTTTGAATATTTGTAATAATTGAAAAATCGAAATGATTTTTTTTCATTTTCTCTAGCTGAAAGCTTGATGCTTCAATAACTGTATATTTTTTTGTGTGATTAATATTATCTAGAAGTGGATTGCCAATATTTCCAAGAGCAACTGAAGAGCTCACAGTATTTAAAGTTTGATTAAGGTAATTAACCAATGTACTTTTACCATTTGTTCCAGTAACTCCAATTTTTAAAGATTTATTATTTTGAAAAAAAAGGTCTAAATCAGAAATATAATTTAACTTCCCAAGATTTGATACAGAAAAATATTTTTTTAGTTGTATTCCAGGAGAGATATATAAATTTTCGTAATCAGAAATACTTTCATTATTTAAATAATTTAATATATTTTTTTTATTTTCTAATTTTGTTATATCTTCATCAAAAATATCAAAAGCAATAGAATTTGCAGTAAGAAATTTTTCGAAAGACTTACCAGTTACTCCATAGCCAATAATTAGTGATTTCATCATCTGATTTTTAATAGCGAAAGACCGACCAAAACAAATATAAAAGTTAAGATCCAAAATCTCACAATTATTTTCGGTTCTTTCCAACCTAATAATTCAAAATGATGATGAATAGGAGCCATTTTAAAAATTCTTTTTTTTCTAATTTTAAAAGAAGAAACTTGCAGAATTACGCTCAAGGCTTCCATTATAAAAACCATCGACATTACGGCAAAGACTATTTCATGTCTTACAATTATTGCTACAAGTGCGATAAATGCTCCCATTGAAAGTGAGCCAACATCACCCATGAAAATCTGTGCAGGATAAGCATTGAACCACAAAAAACCAATTCCAGCTCCAATTAAAGCTCCGCAAATTACTAATAATTCTCCTGTACCCTGGATGTAAGGTATATATAGATAATCTGAGACAATTGTATTACCAGCTGACCAAGCAATTAAGCCAAGTGCTGAAGTAATGAGAATTACTGGAAGAATTGCTAAACCATCAAGACCATCAGTTAAATTTACTGCATTTGAACTTCCAACAATTATAAATATTGATACAGGTATAAATAATATTCCTATAGAAATTGAGACATCCTTAAAGAAAGGGACAATGTAATTAAGCTCATTTGATTCAAAAACATAGAAATAAAGAACTGCGGAAATAATTAAAGAAAATAATAACTGGAAAGAGATCTTAGTCCATGAAGAAATACCTTTTGAATTTTTTTCTTTTACTTTCTTGAAGTCATCTGCAAAACCTAATAATGCAAAGAGGAATAAACATAATAGAGAAACTGCTAGAAACCTATTTGAAAAATCCCCCCAAAGAATACTTGAAAATATCACACTTCCGATAATTAAAAGACCTCCCATTGTTGGAGTTCCATCCTTTACTTTATGTGAATCTGGCCCTCTATCGCCAATGGCTTGTTGAAATTGAAATGATCTTATTTTTTGAATAAAAAATTCTCCGAATAAAAGAACAATCAACAGACCTGATAATGTAGACAAGAATGTTCTGGTGCTTAAATACGAAAAAAGGTTTAGAAATGCGCTTTTTTCCAAAAATAAATTAAGAAGAAATTCAATCATTTATCAACAACTCAAGATAGGATTCCATTTTACTAGACCTAGAACCTTTAAAATAGACTTTTTTGCCTGCCTTAAGCTGTTTTATTAAATAATTTTTTGGGAAATCTTCTTTATTTTCAAAAAAATTAATATTTTTGCCTGGTATTTTTTTGATAACCTCTTTAAAAATTTTTCCTGTTACAAATATCTGGAAATCAGCAAGCTGGCTTAATAATTTTTCATGTTTTTTATTTTCATCTTCACCTAATTCCGCCATATCGCCCAAAACTAAAACAGTATTACTTGAGTCTTCTTCCATTGCAGTGGCTATGACAGTATCCGGATGAGCATTATATGTTTGATCTATAATTTCACTGCCATGAAATTTGATTATATTTCCTCTTCCAGCAGAAGGTGTGAAAGTAAAATTTTTTGGATCTTTATCAATCGATAATAGATTTAATATTCTTCGAATAATTTCTTTGTTCTTCTCCAAGATATTTTTATTTTCAAACTCTCTTCCATCTACAAAATTATCTTTGTTCTTCAGGCATTCTTTTAGTTTTAATTTTGTTTTAGATATATTTTCTATATTTTTAAATGTGCTTAAGTGGTTTGCAGCGATAGCTGTTAGGATGAATACATCACAAGAAAGTTTTTTAGAAATTAAATCAAAATCTCCAACATTTCTTGCGCCACATTCAACCACAAGATAATCAGTATTTTTTGGCATGCTAAGTATAGTGAAAGGTATACCAAATTCGTTATTTTCATTATCTTTGCTTGCATGACATTTATCTCCTAACAAACTTTTTAACATATCTTTGAGAGTTGTTTTACCATAGCTACCAGTGATAAAAATCACTTTAGCTTTACTTTCAAATAGTTTGTTAGCGCATAAATCCAGTAGAGAGTTATAAACATCATCAACTATAATCGTAGTACCAAAAATTTTTTGTTTAGTTATTACAGCTGCGCCTTTTTGCAATACTTCTTCAACAAATACTTCAGCATCATAATTATTTCCTTTTAATGGAATAAACAGGTCACCTTCTCTTGCTATTTTTGAATCGAAAATAATTCTTTCAATGTTTGCATCAGTTTGAACATTCTCAAACCCAAGAATTTGTGATAATTTTTTTAAAGATTTATTTTCACTCAAAATATACACTTCTTTACTTCCTCATAATCAGAAAAATCTGAGCATTTATCGCCAATAATTTGTTTTTTTTCATGGCCTTTTCCAGCAATTAGAAGTATGTCTCCTTCGCTAAGCTCATTTATAGCATTTTTAATTGCGCGTGCTCTATCAAGCTCCATAGAGATCTTATCCGATCCTTTTATTCCATCCACAATCATATTCGCTATTTGTTGAGGGTCCTCATTTCTTGGATTATCAGAAGTTATATAAATTTTTTCACAATATTTATCTGCGACTTCACCCATTAAGGCCCTTTTGCCTTTGTCTCTTTCACCACCAGCTCCAAAAACAATTATTAATTTATTTTTTTTCTTTTTAAATAGACATTTACATACAGATTCTAATGCCTTTGGTGTATGAGCATAATCAATATATATATTCCCTTTTTCAATTTTATTTAATCTACCCAATGGCAATGATAGATTTTCAACTTCAGCAAAAAATTCTTCGCAGTCACCATTAATAAACTGATAATAAGGCAAAATTAAAAATAAATTATATAAATTAAATTCAGATTCAATTTTGGAAGCAGCTTGAAATTTTCCCCATGGTGTTTCCACTAAAAATTCAATATTTCCATCTTCAAAGTACTTAAGAACTTTAAAAAAAATATCTGATTTATTATTTCTAGATGAAATCTTAAATGTTTTACTTGAGCTTAACTTTTTAAGTTGGTTAGATATTATTTCATCATCAAAATTTACAGCTAAAGTCTTAACTTCTGCATTGCTAACTAACTTAAACTTAGCATTAATATAATTTTTCAATGAGCCATGATAATCAAGATGATCTCTTGAAATATTTGTAAATATCGCATGATTAACCTTTAAGCCCTGCAATCTATTTTTATCAACTCCAATAGATGAAGCTTCAAAAATGATATTTTTAATGTTTGATCGAAAACACTTTGACATAAGATTTCTTATAAAAACAGGCTCTTCGGTAGTGAGCTCGTTATTAAAAATCTTTTGCTTGTTTATGAAAGTTCCTAATGTGCCAGATGTAGCATGTTTAATATCATTATTTTCCAAAATTTGGCTCAAGAAACTGAGTGTTGTTGTTTTTCCATTCGTGCCTGTAATGAAGAGATTATTAAAGTATGAATGATCAATCGCAAAGTACTCATCTATCCATTTTAAATATGAACTATTGAGATCTTTTATTTTTGAAACTTTTGGTAGATCTAGATTCTCACTGCTGTCTAGGAAGATATGTTTTGCAAGATTTGCTTGATCAGTAGTCAAATATTTTGCTCCACCCCGGAGAGATAAAAAAATATCATTTTTTTTTAAATATTTTGAATTTGTAACAAGATTTTCATTAGAACTGAGGCTTAAAAAAGGATTCTTCATAAGTATTTTAACCTCATCATAAATTTAGACAGTTTACCTACAACAGGTGCTGACACATCTCCTCCAAAATATTTATTTGGATCAGGTTCATCAATTGAGACGATCATAATAAATTTTGGATTGTTATAAGGAAAAATAGATGCAAAACTTGAAATGTATTTTTCAGAAGCGTATCCAACACCTTCAATATACTTCTCAGATGTTCCTGTTTTGCCTGCTATTTCTATTTTCTCATTTTTGAGATTTGATGCTGTGCCATCTACGACTGTCATTCTTAATGAATCCAAAATAAATGAAGCAGTAGATTTACTAAGAACCCGCACTCTTTCTGATTTAATATCTGATAAAAGCCTAGGTTCTATCATTACCCCTTCATTAGCGAAAACACTGTAAGCCCTAGCTATTTGAAGTGAGTTAGAGGTTAAACTATATCCGTAACCTAAAGATGCTTTGTCAATATCATAGAGTTTAGCATTATCAATAATTTTTCCAGTAGAGTTATTTATCCATTGCATTTTTAGTTCTTTTCCGAAACCAAATTGACCAAGATTTTCTCGCATTTCAGCTGATGAAAATTTGATGGCAATCTTTGCTATTCCAACTTGAGATGATTTTGAAATAGTTTCTGAGGGATTAATTCTGCCAAAATTTTTACCTCCTGCCTCACTTCTTTTAAAACCAGAAAGTGTAATAAAACCAGGATTTGTATTAATAACACTATCTTTTTGAATATGCCCAAGCTTAATTGCTCCAGCAACAGTTATAGGTTTTATTAATGAACCAGGCTCAAAAAAATCATCAACTAATTTATTTCTTTCAATGACCCTATCAGGATTATTTGGGTTGAATGTTGGATAACTTACCATTGCCAGTATTTCACCTGACTTAGCATTCATTATTAATGCAGAACCCCCTTTAGCTTTTGAAGTTGAAATTGCTTCTTTCAGCTCGTTAAAAAGTTTAAATTGTAAATTTGTATCTAATGTAAGGGACAAGCTCTCATTATTTCCCAGGTTTATAAAATCCTCTAATTGACCGTACAGTTTCTCTCCTCTTCCACTTTGACTAAATGTAGATTTTTTTTCATCAATAACTAGATCTGCATTCATTACTTTTTCTACACCCTCAAGACCTCCATCAGTCCCAGAGAAACCTATAACAGGACCAAAAATACTGCCAAATGGATAATATCTTTTAAATGTATCTTCTCTAATTGGCACACAACTGCATGCTTTTTGAATATTAGATAGTATTGATTTTGAAATATTATTTTCCAGATAAATTCTTCTTTTAGTATTTAGAAAAATTTCTTGAGATTGTTTCAATAAAATATCTTTTGCAATATTTTTATCTCGCTCATTTTTAAATAATAAAGTTGGTCGCAAAATATCAGTTGCTAGCTCTATTCCATTTCTATCTAATATTTTTTTTCTGGGTTGAAGATTAATTTCAGAGGCAGTATTTCTAATTTCTGCTGCTTCAAGAAATAAATCTCGCTCTTGGTTGAGTTGGTAGTATCTAAATCCAGGTATCGATAAAAGAATCAAAAAAATAAAAAAAAGAAATCTTAACTTACTCATTATCAATATCAGGATCGGTCATTCCAAGAGCTATGGCTTTATCATAAATATATGGAGACGATTTTAAGAGAGCTATTTCAACATTTAACTTTGAATTTTGATTTTGTAATTTAAAGATTTTCTGTTGCACATTATCAAGATGCATAAAGTTTCTTTTATATTCAAAAACAAGAAAAACTTTTAAGAAAGAAAGACCTAAAAAGGCTAAAAAAAATATTGATAGAAAGTAATCTAAAATTTTCATAATTTTTCAATAATTCTCATTTTAGCGCTTCTAGCTCTTGGGTTCAGGGAAATTTCTTCAGGAGAAGGATAAATTATTTTACTTATTTTGAATTCATGAGGTACATCTTTATTTTTCAAAGGGATATCTTTTTCATGAAAATTGATTTTTGGCTTAAATGTTCGTTTTGCAATCCTATCCTCAAGAGAATGAAATGTAATTATCACTAATTTACCTGATTTAATTAGTTTGTCTTTGATTTTTTCAAGGCAAACTGAGAGATTTTCAATTTCAGAATTTACAGCCATTCTTAATGCTTGAAATGACTTTGTTGCCGGGTGTTTTTTTGTTTTAATTGCCTTAGCTGCTTTGATTATTTTTGCAAGATCTAGAGTATTTTCGATTGTATTTTTTTCTCTCTGTTTAACAATTAGTTTTGCTATTTTTCTAGATTCCTTTTCCTCACCAAATTTCCAAAGAATTGTAGAAATCTCTTTTTCACTGAAATTTTCAATTATATCTTTGCATGTAAGTTTCTGTTTTTGATTGAATCTCATATCTAAGGGTCCTTTTGTTTGAAAACTGAATCCTCTCTCAGATTCATCGAGTTGTGGAGATGACACTCCACAATCAATTAAAATTCCTGATAAAGAACTATCTTCAACATAATCATCAATCATTGAGAAATTTGTCTTAATGAATCTAAAATTTTTGTGATTAATACTTTTTGCTGCTTCTAGGGCTGCATCATCTAGATCAAATGAAATAAGTCGTCCTTCAGGGGATAGCTCCTCTAAAATTTTTTTTGAGTGTCCTCCTCTTCCAAAAGTACAGTCAAGATACAATCCGTTTGTATCTGAAATTAAACTATTCACAGACTCCTTTAGGAGTATTGGTATATGTTTAATCCTCTATACTCCGTATTACATCGTGCAAGTCAATTAAGTTGAGTTTCTCTGGATCCACATACCCTTCTAATTCTTTTCGCACTGTATTTATATCTCGCACTGGTCTTATATAAGAATTTGAAAATTCATCTAGATTAAATCTTCTTAAGCCTGTAGCAATAATAGTGACTACTATTTCATCTCCATAAGATTCATCTAATGTTAGGCCTGGAATCGCCTCAACACCTTGTTGGCTTATGCTTTGTGCTTGCTTCATAATTTCGTTTATTTCTTGCATCTCCATTCCCGATGCTCCACAAATGTTTACTAATAAGCCTTTGGCATTTTTTACTTCTGCTTTATTGAAAAATGGGTTATTTAATGCATCATTTACAGCATCAACAGCACGATTTAATCCTTTTGCTTTACCTATACACATAATTGCCATCCCCTTTTGAGACATAGCAGCTTGTACATCAGCAAAATCAACGTTCATAGTTGCTGGATTCAAGATTACATTAGATACACCTCTTACAGCATTTGTTATAACTTCATTGACTGCATTAAAACCCTCATTAAATTGTGCATTGGCTGGGAAAATCTCGAAGATTTTTTCATTGTCTATTTCAATACATGAGTCTACACTCTGCATTAATTTTGAAATGCCAGCTCTAGCCTGTTCAGCTCTTTTTTCTTGCTCATATTTAAAGGGTGTTGTGACAACAGCAACTGTCAGAATCCCCAATTCTTTTGCAACTTTTGCGATTACTGGAGAACCACCGGTACCAGTTCCACCCCCCATGCCTGCAACAATAAAAAGCATCTCTGTATGTTCAAGCGCATCTCTTATTTCAGGAATACTTAGTTCTGTAGCAACTCTGCCTCTCTCTGGATCATTTCCAGCTCCTAAACCTTTAGTAAATTCCTCACCTAATTTAATTTTTTTTGCTTTATGAATTTTCGTTAAGTCTTGAGAGTCGGTATTTGCACAGATAAACTCAACTCCTTTGATTTCTGACTTAATCATATGGTGAACACTATTTCCTCCACCGCCTCCGACACCTATAACAGTAATTTTTGCCTGCTCATAATTTGAATCTAGAATTTGCCAAGTCATACAATGATTTTAAATTAGAGGAGTGAGTTGGTCTATAAGCCGGATTCTGTTTTAAGCTATCATTTATCTAGATGTTTTGTCGCCAAAACATTCATGCTGCCTACCCTGATCTTACGCGAGCAACGTATTTAGATCTCTATTTGGCATTGCTTCAAGTGGGGTTTGCCATGCCCTAATTTAACTTAGGCGGTAAGCTCTTACCTTACCTTTTCACCCTTACCATTAAATGGCGGTTTATTTTCTGTTGCACTAGCCGTAGACTCACGTCCCCCAGCAATTAACTGGCACTTTGCTCTTTGAAGTCCGGACTTTCCTCTTATAAAAATAAGCGATAGCTCGACCAACTCAGTTGCATATAATATCAGGACTTTTGCGAAAAAGATAAAAATCTTTTATACAGCAAATTTTTATTAATACCTGTAAGATCTGAAACTATTTTTGATAATTCTTTGATTGGAACTTTAGATTTCAACTTTTTATATGCTTTATCTGCAATAGAATAATCTTGGTCTGTTTTTTCAAAATGTATTAATAAAACAAACTCTCCTTTTATAACTTGTTTATTTGCATTAAATTTATCCAGAATTTCTTTCGCAGAGCCTCTAAAATAATTTTCGTGCACTTTGGTTAATTCTTTTGCTACACAAAGGTTAGCTTCAAAACCAAAAATCTGATTGATTATCTCAAGAGAATCAAGAATTCTGTGAGGAGTCTCATAAAATACTGATGTGCCAGAAAAGTTTGCGCATTTATTTAGTACAGCAATTAATTCTTTATCCTTTTTTGGTAGAAATCCATTAAATTGAAATTTGTCTGTAGGTAGGCCACTTCCTGTCAAAGCTGTGACAACTGCTGTAGGCCCTGGTAGAGAAATTACTTTTACATCTTTAATTATTAGCTCAGAAATAAGCTTATAGCCTGGATCACATATTAAAGGTGTTCCAGCATCTGAAATAATACCTCCTGTGAGCCCACTCTTTAATTGTTCAAGTATATTTTGTCTTTGAGCCTTATTGGAATGATCGTTATAAGTAAATATTTTCTTATTTTCAATTTTAAATTTTTTTAAAAGATTTTTAGTTATAGCTCTGTTCTCTACTACCAAAAAATCAACTTTCTCAATCACATCAATAGCTCTTATCGTAATATCATCAAGATTACCAATCGGAGAAGGTATAATATAGAAAACCATGTTTAAAAAAAAATTTCTTCAGCTATTTATTTTTACCATTATAACTGGTTGCTCTAGTGCTCCTAAAGAAACTATCTCAAAAATTAAATTTGTCCCAGATATTGATGAGAATGAGTTTGTAGGGATAACTAAGATTGACAATTATCTTGGGGTTAATAATTATCGAAATAAATTCATTGTAGCGTCTCCAGATCATAAGAGATTTGCTGAATTTAATAATTTTTTTCAACTTGGAATACTTACGGCTAAAAATGAGTTAAAAATTACAAATGAAATTAAATTTGTGAATCAAGATAATCTGAATCTATCTGAAGCAAACAAAAATTTTTTAATTGGTCCTTTGAGCGGTGAGATTGTCTCAAAAATTGATGGTTTATTGTTAAAAAATCAAGCTCTACTCCTTAATGATGCACTAGAGAATTATTCGATTTCACTTAGTCAAAAATCTCAAATTTTTGCACTTGAAAGTTATTTGCTAGAAAAGGAAATACAAAGATTAGGTTTTATTGAAGATGAAGATAACAGTGTAAAACAGAATAGAGCCTTTAAAAGAAAGTGGTTAAGTGAAAAAAGAGATGCTGTAACTATTGGAATTAAAAAAAATCCTTCAGGCAGAATTGAAAATTTTTTAGATGTGGCAGAAAGTAAATCAAGATTTCAAATGATTGATAAAGCAAGTTTTTCTGATGTTGAGTTTGTTCCTAGAGCTAGAAAAGATTTTTCACAAATTGTAATTTCTACTGATAAATTAAGCAGATTATATGAAATAGCTTCTCTAGTTAGATTTAATTATGGTCTGGATTACGAAATCTTCTCACTCACCTCAAATTTTGATCAAAAAGTAGATGAAAATGAAGTCTCACTACATAACATTAGATTAGTTGACCATACATATGAGAATAAATTTACAAATGATTTACCAAAAAGTCGTGGTTTCTGTTTAGGCTTCGATGCAATGCTTGTCAGTTATGCTATTGCAAATAATATCAAAGGGGAAATAAGAGGACTTCTTGGAATCTACAAAATCACAAATGATAGTCTGATTGCAAAATCTTATATCAATTAAAAGAATATTTTAGATCTCTTTCTGAATCTGTTAAAGATAAGTCAAAACTTGGTCTTGAGAAAAGTTTTTCTTGGTATGCACTCAAGCTTGCGAATGATTTAGTATTTGGGAGACTAACGCCAAGATATGGAAGTCTATATAGAATCGCGGACATATAGCAATCTACTAAAGTAAATTCATCGCTCATAAAATATGGTTTTTCTTTTAAAACAAGAACTATACCAGACACCAACCCAACAAGTTCTTTTTTTAATGAATCAAATTCTTTTTGGCTGATTTTTGGGCTCATCATCCTATCAACAACAGGTAACCAATCTTTTTCAATTCTATGAATCAGCAAACGACATTCTGCTTTATCATTTGGATAAATAGGCAATAAAGGTGGATGAGGAAACCTTTCATCAAGATATTCAAGTATTACCCTAGGCTCATATATTGTTACTTCTCTATCTACCAAAACAGGTAATTTGTTATAAGGGTTAATGGTCGGTAATTCTTCGGGTAATTTTCCCTTAGGGTCAAATTCCTTGATTTCGCATGCTATATCTTTTTCTGCTAGAACAATTCTAACCATATGACTGTAGTGACCTTTTTCTTCTGAATAAAATATCATTTAAGCTCCTTTGCATATTCCCTATATAGAAGATTCATCACAGCAGTAAAAACAATAAAAAAGAGTATTACAAAAATACCATTTTTCTCTCTTGTAATCCGTGCCGGTTCTGCTGCATAAGCTAAAAAATTTACTAAATCTTTCATAGAGTTATCAAATTCTTCCTTTGACATTGAACCCTCGGAAACTTGTACTAGTTTACCATCCTTGTCAAGGGCTTGATTGCCCTGCAAACCAGCTAACACATTAGGCATTGCTGTTCCAACATAGACGAGGTTGTTTGAGCCAGATGTTTGAGATGAATCTTCATAGAATGTTCTCAAGTAAGTATAAATCCAATCATCTCCTCTAACTCTTGTTCTTAGAGTAAGGTCTGGAGCGCCAATTGGAGATACATCTGGCATACCAAAGGTCATATGATCTGCTATTTTTGTGTCTGGAGTTCTAATTAATTCTTCTGTAACAATATTTTCAGGAATTACTAAATCTTTTTGCAACCTATTCCACCTTAAAAGTTTAAGAGAATGGCAGCTAGCACAATAGTTCATATAAATACCAAGACCTCTTTGAAGAGAGTATAAATCATGTACATCTGAAGAATATGTGTCGCATTTTTCTAATGAACCACAATCATTCTCACCAGCTGAATAGCCGTATGAAGATAATATAAATAACAAAAGTATCAGTCTTTTCATAATCTGTCTGGAACTTCTAATGTTTTTTCATACTTTGTGTAGATTGGCATAAGTATAAATGGTGCAAAATACAAAACAGTACAAATCTGTGCAACAAGTGTTCTAAGCTCATTAACCGGTTTTGTACCCAAATAACCAAGTGTTATAAATGAAGCAGCAAATAGAATCATTGCAATTTTACTATAGATACCCTTATACCTAATACTTTGGACATTTGATCTGTCTAGCCAAGGAACAACAAAAAGAATCGCAATACTGGCGGCAAAAATTATAAAGCCTAAAAATTTACTAGTTATGCCCAAAAATGGTATGCCGAAAGTGACAGCTCTAAGTATTGAGTAGAAAGGAGCATAGTACCAAACTGGTGCGATATGCTCTGGTGTTTTAAGAAAATTTGCTTCTTCAAAGTTTGGCTTCTCTATAAAATATCCACCACCTGTTGGTGCAAAAAATACAATTGCAAAAAATACAATAAAGAAAACGCCTATAGCAGGAAGAGCGCCGAAAGTTTTATATGGATGAAAGGGTGCTCCATCAAGCGGCATTCCTTTTTTGTCTCTGTACTTTTCAATGTCTACTCCCTCTGGGTTGCCTGCTCCAACTTCATGAAGTGCAAAAATATGAAACACTACCAAAGCAATCATCAAAAGAGGTACAACCACAACATGTAAAGCAAAGAATCTTGAAAGTGTAATTCCTGAAAGAACAAAATCACCCTGAATCCAGACTTGTAAATCAGGGCCTATAAAAGGAATTGCTCCAAATAAAGACAGAATAACGTTCGCTGCCCAATAGGACATTTGGCCCCATGGAAGAACATAACCTAAGAATCCTTCTGCCATAAGCAAAAACAGTAGAAAACATCCAAATAACCAGACTAGCTCTTTTGGTTTTTGGTACGAGCCATATAAAAGACCTCTAAACATATGAAAATACATTAAAAAGAAAAATGCGCTTGCACCTGTACTATGCATGTATCTCATCAACCACCCATACTCAACATCTCTCATAATATATTCAACACTTGCGAATGCTCCTTCTTCAGTGTTGGTATAAAACATCATTAACCAAATACCAGTTACTACCTGGATCATAAAAACAACCATTAATAATGCTCCAAAAAGATAGAAGAAATTAACTTTCTTTGGAACAGGATGCTTTGTTAAGTGTCTTTCTAAATTCTCTGTAACTGGTAATCTTCTGTCTACCCAGCCCATTATTGTGTTTTTTTCGCTAGCCATTACGTTGGTTCTCCTATAATTAATGTATCTCCATCAAATGTGTGTGGTGGTACTTCTAAGTTTGTTGGTGCAGGTACACCCTTATATACTCTTCCTGCAAGATCAAATTTTGATCCGTGACATGGACAGAAAAAACCTCCAAGCCATTGCTCATCCCAAGCCTTTGGTTCTATTTCAGGGTGATATTTAGGTGCGCATGATAAATGTGTACAAACCCCTTTTAAAACTGTAAACCTGTCGTTAGTTGATCTCGCAACCCCTTCTGACAAAACTGGATCTGTAACCCTGTCATTTAGTTTTGGGAGATTTTCCAGAGCTTTTGGAGTTTGATGAACCACAAATATTGGAGTTCTTCTCCATTCAACAACTGCCATAGCACCCGGCTCGAGTTTTGATAAATCAAATTTTACTGAAGCACCTAATGCTTTTGCTTTTTCACTAGGATTCCACGCACTTAAAAAAGGTACTGCAAAACCAGCTACTGTTACTGCGCCCATTAAACTTGAGGTAATCATCAATGCTTTTCTTCTAGTATTATCAACTTTAGGGATTTTAGTTGCGATTACATCTTTATTTGTATTTGTTGCTTCAATTGAATCGCTGTACAACAATTCATTTTTCCAATCAAACAAAAGTTTTTCAGCCTCTTTCATATCAGATGTTTTAAGGCTTTTTTTGTGAATTTCACCATCTAAGTTCAAATAACCCCAAAAATATGGAGACTTATCTCGTGTATACAGAGACATTCCATCTAAAATATGTATGTGTTTTTTTCCTTGCTTATTTTTAGACATTTTGAACAGTTAATTCAGTGTTCAAAAAACCATGAATCTGAATTGTTAACTTTCTCTTAAATCTTTATGATCAGTATTATATACAGAATATTTTTAAAATAAAAAGCTTTTTTTTAAATAACTGTAATTAAATTATATTTTGAACAAAAATATGTCGATATTTCTTGGTGTTCAAACAAAGGAAATTATCTTTTTGAAAATTGTGGGCTTTTTCTAGCTTTCTTTAATCCAACTTTCTTTCTTTCTTTAACTCTTGAATCACGTGTTAAATATCCAGCTTTTTTCAGATCGGCTCTAAGTTCTGGATTTTCTTGTAAAAGTGCTTTTGATATTGCAAGTCTTATTGCGCCAGCTTGGCCAAATGAACCTCCACCTTGAACTTTTGCATCTACATCATATGCATTATCATTTTTTGTGAGCACAAGTGGTTGTCTCACTATCATTTTAGCTACATCTCTTCCAAAGTAATCATCTATATTTTTTTTATTAACAGTAACCATGCCTGTTCCTTTTGTAAGTTTTACAACTGCCGTAGCTTCTTTTCTTCTACCTGAAATAGTACTCATTATTTTATTTCCTCTGGATTCTGTGCTTCATGAGGATGATTATCATCATTATAAACCTTTAGCTTTTTGATAATTTGTCGATTTAACCTATTTTTTGGAAGCATTCCTTTAACCGCATCTCTTATTACTTTCTCAGGGTTTTTTTCCATCTGATCTTGAAACGATATTTGCTTAATTCCACCTGGAAATCCTGAATGTCTATAATAAATTTTATCGGTCGCCTTTTTTCCTGTTACTTCAATTTTTTTTGCATTCAACAAAATGACAAAATCGCCAACGTCTGAATTTGGTGTAAACTCAGGTTTATTTTTTCCTCTCAAAATATTAGCAACTTGCACAGATAATCTGCCAAGTTTTTTTCCAGTACAGTCAAGTATGTACCATTTTTGCTCAATATCCTGTGTTCTTAATGCTGTAGTTTTCATGTAATGCTCAAAGTTGCGCCGCTATATATTAATATATTGATAAAGGATTTGAAACATGAAGAACCTGTTTTTATTAATATTATTTTTTGGCTTATTTTTTGGGGCACAATTTGTTTATTTTGAAAATAGATACTATGAAGAAGAAAAAATAAACTTTGATAATATTTCATCATCTATTGTTACTATTGAGTCTGTTAATAATCGTGGTAAAAGTTTTGGTTCTGGAGTAATTATCTCTGAAGATGGATATATTATTACAGCCTTTCATAATCTTTCAGGAAACCTTAGTACTGTAAAAATTTCTGAAAAATCTTATTTAGCAAATCTTATTGGTTTTGATGAGTATGCTGATCTGGCTGTTTTAAAAATAAATGAAGAAAATCTTAACCATATTGAATTTTCAGATCAGGAAAATTTAGAAATAGGTCAAACAGTTTACGCCATTGGAAATCCATATAATATTGGTATATCTGTCTCGCGTGGAATTTTAAGTGCTACTGGAAGAAATTTTGGGAATCCATATTTAGATATTATTCAAACTGATGCAGCTATAAACCGAGGAAACTCGGGAGGAGCACTAATTAACAAAAGTGGAGAGCTAATTGGATTAAGTACATTAATAGCCTCAGCATCAGGTGGGTCAGATGGAGTAGGATTCGCACTACCGTCTGGTAAAGTTCTATCTATTACAAATGAAATAATTAAGTATGGAAAGGTAAGTAGAGCTTGGATTGGTGAGTTTAGATTCAGAAGGGGCTTTTATACAGAGCCGGAGACAAATAATAGAATACCAGCACTTTATACCGTCGCTTTAAATGATAATTCAAGTTTTGAGAATGGATTAAAAGATGGCGACATTATTATTGCTATTAAAAATACGGAAGCAAGATGGAACACATTACTTGCATCAGTAAACAGTATATCTCCTGGAGATGTTCTCGAATTAGAAATTATAAGGTCCAATAATAAAATCAACTTAGATTTAGTCACAAAAGAAAGGCCTAATAGACCACAGGCTCTCTAACTATCTCAGCGCCTAATTTATTAAGCTTTTCTTCAATACACTCATATCCTCTATCTATATGATATATGTCATTAATTTCGGTCTTATTCTTGCCCACTAATCCAGCTAATACTAAACTTGCTGATGCTCTGAGATCAGACGCGCTAACATTTGCTCCTACTAAGTTCGACACACCTGATACAGATGCCTTATTTTTATTTAATACTATGTCTGCACCCATTTTTCTCAATTGACTGACATGTTGAAAGCGGTTTTCGAAAACTGTTTCTTCTATTGTGCATGAACCAGATGCTATTGTATTGAGAGTCATGAATTGTGCTTGCATATCGGTAGGAAAACCAGGAAATGGTTCCGTATAAATATCTTGGGCTTTTAAATCTGAGGATGTAGCATCTACTTCAACATAATCTGAACCAACATTTACTTTTACTCCCATATCAATTAATTTTTTGCTAATTATGCTTATGGTGTTGGGGTTAATTTTGTTAACTTTAACGTGACCATTAGTAATTGCCCCAGCAACAAGATAAGTACCTGCTTCAATTCGATCAAATAAGACATCCCACCTGCTAGCTTCTAATTTTTTAACTCCTTTAATTTCAATTTCAGATTCTCCTGCCCCACTAATTTTGGCACCACAACTGTTGAGATAATTTGCAAGCTCTAATACTTCAGGTTCTTTAGCACAATTTTTAAGAGTAGTAGTTCCGTCAATTAATGTGGCTGCCATCATTAAGTTTTCAGTACCAGTTACAGAAACCTTAGGAAAGCTAAAATCTATTGGATTTAGTTTCTTTGCTTTCAAATATATATATCTTGAGTCTGATGTAATTTCTGCTCCCATCTTCTCTAACCCTGAAAGATGAAAGTCAATCGGTCTTGTGCCTATATCACAACCACCTGGTTGCGAGATTTTAGCTTTGCCATATCTTGCTACCAAAGGCCCCATTACTAGAATTGAGGCACGCATAGTTTTGACTAGTTCGTATCGGGCTTCAGGTAATAGAATATTTGAAGAATTTATCTCAATAAAACCATCCTCATGAAAATTTATTGAAGAACCCATTGAGTTAAGTAGCTCTAACTTAGTAGTAATATCTTGTAGATGTGGAAGATTTCCTATGTATGCTGAACCATCTAATAATATTGTTGATGCTAAAATAGGCAAGCCAGCATTTTTAGCACCTGAACAATCTACTTCTCCTTGAAGGTGATTACCGCCCTTAATGATTAATCTTTCCATTTTTTAAAGTGTTGTTGGTTTCCAAGATTCAATTGCTATATCTAAATCAGCATTATTCTCTAGGTAAGCATCTTGAAATTGATTTCTAAAGATAAGACCCAAATTTATGCCATCGACAATTATATTCACAATTCTATATTGTCCAAGGCTATTTTTGTAAACAGTTAGTTTAGTTACGAATGAGTTAGAGTCTGAGAAGAAATTTACAGATACTTCAAATGTTTTTTTATTAACTTTAATATTTTCATCTGTAACAATTTGATAATTATCAAATTCCAACAAAGTTGAAACATAAGTATCTAGTAATAATTTCTTTGTTCTTTCTTCAAATAATTTTTTTTGATTTTCTGTAGCAGAAGAATATATTTTTGAAGAAAGGATTAATCTTGATACTACCTTTACATCAACCATAGGTTCCCAAATATTTTTCAGTCTTTCTTTAAATTCTTCAGGATTATCATCATAATTTGAACCTTCTTCTTTTATTACAGTCAGAAAGTATTGAGCATTTGAATCAATATATTCATGAAGTTCAGGAATTTTATCGGCAAATAAATTTTGAGATAAAAAAATTACAAATAATATTTTTGATGAAAAAAGTCGTAACATATGTAAATTATAGTTTGAAATGAAAAAAAATATTTTCCAAAAAGAAGCAAAAAAAGCTTTTTTAATAGAATTAGAGGAATTAAAGGCTTTTTCTAAGTCAAAAAACTTCAATGTTGAAGAATTGTGTACAAATATTTCAAACTGTAAAGGCAAAATATTTATTACAGGGGTAGGAAAATCGGGACATATTGCAAATAAGTTTGCAGCTACCCTTTCTAGTACAGGCACTCCCTCCTTTTTTATTCACCCAGCTGAAGCACTTCATGGAGATCTAGGAATGATTGAAAAAAATGATGCAATTTTGGCAATTTCAAAATCTGGTGAGAGCAAGGAAATCTGCGATTTAATACCTGCAATAAAAATGAAAAAAATTGATCTTTTCTCAATTACAGAAAACGTTAATTCAACTATAGCAAGGGCTTCCGTAACTCATATCCTTGTAAAAGTTAAAAGAGAAGCATGTCCAAATGATCTAGCACCGACTTCAAGTACTACAGTTACTCTTGCCTTAGGGGATGCTATCGCAATAGCTTTGCTAAAATCTAAAGGCTTTACTTCTGAAGATTTTGCAAAATCGCACCCAGGAGGAAAGCTTGGTAAAAAACTTACTTTACGAACAAAAGATTTAATGGTTCCAATTAAAAAGGCAGCAGTTGTTAAGGATACAGAAACTATTAAAGATTTAATTTTTGAAGTTTCTGAAAAAAAACAGGGCATTGCTCTGGTAAAAAAAGGAGCTGCAATTGTTGGGGTCTTTTCAGACGGGGACTTAAGAAGACAGCTACAAAAGAATGTCCAAATCGATAAAGTAAAACTTTCTTCAGTTTTAACTAAAAAATTTAAAACCATTAACTCTGAGGAACTAGTTGTCAAAGCAGCAGAAAAGATGAAATCTTTTAAAGTTTATACTCTAGTCGTTGAAGAGAATAAAAAAGTTGTAGGTATACTTACAATGCATGATATTTTGGAAGCAAATGTTATTTAGGCTATTTACTCTGCTATTATCATTTACCCTTTTTTCACAGGAATATGAGATAACTTCTGAAAACATAGAGATTGATACAGAGCTTAATACAATCAACTATGAATATAATGTAATTTTTAAATCTGATGAGATATTCTTTACGGCTGATTCACTTAAACTTAATCAAAAAAATGAATCTTTTATAGCTTATGGTTCTCCAATAAAAATTAAATTTTATGACGGCATTGAATTTATAGAAGGAGAGGCTGAGAAAGTTGAAATAGATACAGAACTTTTAAAACTCTCAAGAAATGTTTCAATTATAAAATCAGGCAATAAAATAAATTCTGAAAATCTGACAATAAAACTATCTAATGATAAAAGTTGAAAATATAAGCAGATCTGTAAAATCAAAAATCCTCTTCAAAAATATCTCATTTGATTTGCCAAATAATAAGATTACTGGACTCCTAGGTGCGAATGGAGCAGGTAAAACTAGTTTATTTAAAGCTCTTGCAGGACTTTCAAAAATTGATAATGGGTCAATACGTTTTTACGAAAAAAATTTGCATTCAATGAGTCTTGAAGAAAGATCAAATGCAGGATTAAATTACGTACCACAGGAAAATTCCTTATTTGATGATTTAAGCCTTCAAGAGAATCTTGAAGCTGTAATTGAGCTAAAATTTAAAGCAGTTTCAGAAGAAAAATTTAAACAAATTAAAGATCTGTTAGAAGTTATGAAGCTCACAGATAAAGCAAAAACAAAATCCAAGTTTTTATCGGGTGGTGAAAAAAGAAAAACTGAAATATTAAGATCTATATTGCTGGATTCGAAGTATATCCTATTAGATGAGCCTTTCGCAGGAGTTGATCCAATATCCGTTGAAGAAATCATAAAGATACTGAAGAAATTCAAGAAAAATTTAGGAATTTTTATAAGCGACCATAATTTTAGGGATGTAATAAATGTTTGTGATGAGATAATACTTCTTAATCAAGGAGAGCTTTTACTGCAAGGGACTCCAAATCAAGTTAAAAATAATCCGATTGCTAAAAAAATATATTTCGGCGAACTGAATTAAAGGTTTTTCTTGTAGAATAGCCCAATGGCTAGTGAAAATTTAGACAAAAGATTCGAGCTTATACAAGAGACTTTCTCAAATCCAGAATTTAAAACAAAACTTGGACGAATCTTAAGCGAAATGACTCCAAGTGAGCTGGCTTTTGTTATTGAATCATCCCCTCCTCATGAAAGGAAAATTATCTGGGATTTAATTCAACTTGATACTGAAGGAGAAGTTTTGGGTGAACTCGATGAAAATCTTCGAGAAGATTTGCTTTCTGGTATGAATCCTGAGGAAATTTCAGCTGCCATTAGTGATTTAGAGGTTGATGATTTAGCTGATATTTTACAAACACTTCCAGAAAAGATGACAAATGAAGTTCTATCTTTGATGAATTCTAGAGATAGAGGCAGGGTTGAAAAAATACTTGATTACCCTGAAGAATCTGCAGGTGGTCTGATGAATACTGATGTTATCACTGTTCGTGCAGAAAATTCTATTGAACTTGTAATGCGTTATCTTAGATTTTTAAAAGAACTTCCTCAAAATACAGATGATATCTATGTAGTTAGTAAGAATGATGAGTATTTGGGAATTCTACCAATAACAAAAATTCTTACTTCTGATCCCAATCTAACCGTAAGGGAGGTTATGGATACAGAATTTAAGCCCTTAA
Source organism: uncultured SAR86 cluster bacterium (assembly GCA_902619265.1). GTDB lineage: Bacteria > Pseudomonadota > Gammaproteobacteria > Magnimaribacterales > TMED112 > TMED112. The sequence goes on along the minus strand of CACNDL010000005.1, from coordinate 13,473 downwards.
AAATAGAGAGCGATCAAATTGATGTATACAACCAATTTAAAACAAGAGATTTATTCTCAGCACCTGTAGTCGATGATATGAATCATCTTTTAGGAAGAATAACTGTTGATGACATTATTGAAGTAGCAGTTGATGAAGTTGAACAAGATTTTATTGGTTTTGCACAAATTGAGGAAGACATTTTTGCTTCTCCAAAAAAATCAATAAAAAATCGAGTCTTATGGTTATCAATAAATTTACTCACCGCAGTTATTGCAGCAGCTTCAATCAGTCTATTTGAAGATGTAATTGAGAAGGTGGTCTATGCCGCAATTCTTATGCCTATAGTTGCCAGTATGGGAGGTATAGCTGCTACACAAACACTAGGTATATATATAAGAGCAGAAGCTATGAGACAATTGAATCGCAAAAACCTAAGATATTTATTTCGTAGAGAATTTATTGTTGCATTAGCTAACTGCTTAGTATTTTCAATTTTGATATATGGAATTACTTCTTTTTGGTTTTCTGATTCGTCCCTATCACTGGCTATTGCATTAGCAATGATTTTTAATTTATTAGCGGCTGCTATTTTTGGATTTTTGTTTCCTCATTTTCTTAGAAGATTTGGCTATGACCCAGCAATAGCAGGAAGTGTCGTCATAACAACTTTCACAGATATTATTGGTTTTGTAAGTTTTTTAGGCATTGTTAGCTTTCTTATTGCATAACTTCAACATTCAGATTATCAACATCACCAGATACGGAATATTTTGTTCTTGTAATATCGCTTAAACCTTCTTCAAGAACTTCTGTAACAACAACAGCACTGGCAGCAGCAGGAAGCCCACCAAGAATAGCAACATACCAAGGAATATTTTCTGAAATGGTAGAGTCAAAAATCATCTCCAATCTAAAATTATCAAATGATTCGTCAACTGATGAAATTGTGCCGGAAAGCTCTGCTTTACCAACATCGAAATCCATTTTAAGTTGATCTATATTTGCATAACCTGAGCTATCAATAAAAAATTTACCATTAAGAGAATTGATAAAAAAATTATTTTGATCAAGTCTTTCAAAATCTGCATTAAGAATATTTAAAAGCCTTGATCTTATATCAATTAGGGATAAAACTCTCAAGGCATCCACTGTAAAAGTTGTATCTGTATACGAAATATCATTTCCTGAAATGTCTACTAATCCTCCAAACTCTAAATTTGAATCTTTGATATTTATAAAAGTATTCTTAAGTCCTAAATCTAAATTACCAAAGCTAAGATTTGAATTTCTCAAAGGATTTTCTTCCTTATTTTTTATAGATAACTGGGCACTTATATTCTTAAGTGAAAAATCTCTTAAATCTAAATCAAAAGAATTTTCCTTTTTTTCATTCAAAGTAAAGAAATTTGATTTGAAGTTTTTTGGATATATTTTCAAACCTTCATTAAGGAAGCTATACGAATCGAGATAGTTAAATTCAAGAAAGATGTCGTTGTAATTTAATAATAAATTTTGACCTTCGAGGTTTATTTTAAAGTCTGAATTTTCTGAAAATGATAAATTTCCAAATATGCTTTTAAATCTTCCATTATCATCAAATTTTCCTGAAATTCTTCTTTCATCCAACAGAAAGTTAAATAAATTATCAGCTGCAAAATTATTTGATAAGTACATATTTCCAAATGAATATTCAGAAAGATAAAGATCATCGCCAAATAACCTCATAGACGAATTATCTAGATATGTTTTTAAATTATTTACTGCAAATTTTGCCTCTCCAAAATTAATTATGCTTGATTTAGAGCTAAGTACTGATGAAAAATTTAATTTATCATTGAATGATGATATTGATAACAAAATATCTAACTCATTTGCTTTAAAATTTGATTTTTGTAAAAAATTTTTAACATCAATTTGACTAGTTGGTAAATATTCTAAAAGTGTTTCTTCACTGCCTTCTGAAGACATTTGCAATTGAAACTGATCCTCGTAATTAAAGGTTAACTTTAAGTCTGAATCACCATTGAATGAAGAGATATTTGCATAAGGAATTTTAAACTTTTCTTTAAAATCCATGTAGATATACCCTCTCATGTTTTCAAGGATTTTTAGTTCATTGTAAAAATTAAAATCCAAAATCCCTTTCTCAGAATTTAAATCAATAAATAATTCACCGTTAAAAAAATAACCCTTTCCATTCAAACTGCTAACATTTCTTAAGCTTCCTGGTAAATCAATATTTAAATTTTCAAAGTTGAATCCAAAAGCATCTTTATTAGTTAGAAAACTAATTAAATTTAATTCCTTAAAAATAGTATTTCCAACTTTTAAATCAATTATCGATAACTGATCGATAAATACCTCAGGTTGATCAGTCTGATTTGTATCTCTTTGCTCATTGAGATTTACTTCAGCATTGTTTAATGAAAAATCCGAAACGAATATCTTGTTTCCTATAACAGAATTAAGGAAATTAATTTCCAAGTTTATCTCTTCACCTGAAAAATCTGCTGCACCAATATATTGAAAATTTTTTATATTTACTTGCATGCCAAGCAAACTTGGTTCTATTGATATTTCCTCAAATTGAATATTATCCTCAAATAAATATTTAGTAATTGCCTTGGACCCATAATCTGTAGAGATGAATAAACAAAAGGTGTAAAAGCTTAAGATAAAAATAGCTATTAAGTATAAGAATAGCCTAATTGGCCATATTAAATATTTTTTAACCATTTTTGCCTTTGATTAATAAAAATTACAGACCATATAATCGAATTTAATAATGGATTAATGAAAATTCTTGCTCCCATTCCATCAGCAAAATCATTTGTTAAAAATAAAATAATATTTAAAAACAAGCTTACTGAGATAATTAAAATTATTTGCTCTAGTAGGGACCTTTGAATCCACTTAAGATTAGAAAAATTTAAGTACAGGCCTATCAATGTATAAGTAATTGTATAAGGCATAGAGATATTGCTAAAAAAAAGATCGATTACAAAACCGTTAAATATAAAAAAATAAATGTTGGGTATTTTTTTTACAAATGTAGTAAAAAACAGAGTATGAACTAAAAACATATCTGGAGATATAGCCCATAAATTTGTGGCCAACATAATTTGATTCAAAATGATCAATAAACCAAGGCTTAAATATCTAAAAACTTCATTCATGCAGAATTACCTTTTTATTTATTGATTGATAGGGATCAAAGAAAAGTTCTATTTCCAAATTTTGTTGAAATAAATTCGTTTGACTTGATGATATGTTTTTGAGTCTGCCAACTATTAAACCAGGCGGATAAATGCCGTCAAAGCCTGTAGTAAAAAAAGTGTCACCATCGTTATAACTAACCGCTTTTGATTCATTTAGACAGCTTATTTGTCTAGCTGTTCCTGTACCTTTAGCAATGCAAAAAAATCCATTAGTAGTTTTAATAGAAATATATTCATCTGGATCACTTAAAAGCCTTACTTCCATTTCATCAGCGGAAATGATCTTTGTTTTACCAATTACAAAGTTTCCTTGTGATACTGCAAAAATCCCATCTTCAAGCTCATCAGGATTATTAATATAAATTCTATGTTTGTTACAACATGTAAAATTCATCTGATCGAAAGAGCTAACGAAGGTTTCAGAATTCTCGTTCAATGCAAAATTAAAATCATTGAATGATCTAGAATTTTCCAATGATTGAATTTCAAGTTCGTTCTCATAAATCTTATTTTGCAAATTAAGTATTTCTTCTTCCAGTTCTGCTATTTTTTGATTTTCAAATTCTCGATATTCACTTAAAACTTGAGAAATAAATTGTTGAGGAACGTTTAAGAACTTCACTAAAAATCTTTGAGCTTTCTCATTAAGATCATAGTTTTGGGAACTATAAATTAAAGCACCTGAGACAATAAAAGAAAAAAAAGCTAATCTTAATTTCTTCTGAAATGGAAGAATATTTGTAGACATTACTCTTCAGCGAATAAATCGAAGTCTTTATCCATTAAACCAAGAGCAATACCACCTCCTCTAGCTACACATGTTAAAGGATCTTCAGCAACTCTTGTTGGAATGCCAGTTGATTGTTCAATTAAAGTATCTAAACAGTGCAATAGAGCTCCACCACCAGTTATAACTATACCATCTTGCGATATATCAGCTGCTAACTCGGGTGGAGAAAGTTCAAGAGCAGTTCTTACTGACCTAACAATTGCAGATGTTTGGTTTTCAAGAGCTCTAAATCCGTCTTCTTTTTGAAAAACAACAAGTTCAGGAATTCCTTCTGCAAGGTTTCTGCCTCTAAACTCATAAGGTTCAAATTCTTTTTTACAATTAAGCGTAGCGCATCCAACTTGCAGCTTTATCAATTCAGCAGTAGATTCTCCAATTACAACACCAAATTTTCTTCTTACATATGTTTGAATTGCTTCATCAAATTTATCTCCTCCAACCTTCAATGATTCAGAGTAAACAATTCCATTTAAGGAAAGAATTGCAACTTCTGAAGTTCCACCCCCAATATCAATAACCATACTTCCTCTAGGTTTATCAATTGCAACACCTGCTCCTAAAGCAGCTGCAATCGGCTCTTCTATAAGTTTTACAACACTGGCACCTGCTGATAAAGCTGACTCACGTATTGCTCTTTTTTCTACTTGCGTAGCTTTTGATGGAACACAAACTAGCACTCTTGGGCTGGGTGATAGAATCGAATTATTAGAGACTTTTTTAATGAAATGCTGAAGCATTTTTTCTGTAACGTTAAAATCTGCAATAACCCCGTCTCTCAATGGTCTTATAGCTTCCATTTGACCGGGAGTTCTACCAAGCATTTTTTTTGCATCATGACCTACAGCAACTACAGTTTTTTGGCCGCTACGTTCTTGAATCGCTACAACTGAAGGCTCATCTAAAACGATTCCGTCCTCTTTTGTATAAATTAATGTGTTGGCAGTACCCAAATCAATGGATATGTCATTCGAAAAAAGACTACGTAAAAACTTAAACATTCTTAATATATCTCTATAATATTCAGAATCTTATAGAATAAGGCTTTTAATGGATAAAATCGAGCTAAAAAATCTTTTATTTCTTGCAAGAATCAATGCAAAAGAAGAGGAATACCCCGAACTTATTAAAAAACTGCAAAATACATTTGTATTGATAGACGAAATGCAGGATTTAGATTTGTCGGATTTAGAGCCATTAAATAATCCTTTAGAGTTAAGCAATGTATCCAGGGAAGATACAGACAAAAACCGTAATAATAAGAAAAAGTTTTTAGATAATTCACCTGAATCTGATGAAGACTATTTCAATGTACCAAAAATTATAGAATGAATTTTAAAGAGCTAAGAGACAATTTTAGAACAAAAAAAATATCAGCTAAGGAAGCTGTGAAAGAGTCATTAGCAAAAATAAAAGATGACAAATTAAATATCTTCATAAACCATTTCGAAAAAGAAGCCTTAGGCAATGCTGAGCATATTGATAATAACTTTGAAGATTTTAAAGATAAGCCCTTATCTGGTGTCCCGATAGCACATAAAGACATTTTCTGTACTGAAGGTTTACCAACTACCTGTGGTTCAAAGATGCTTGAAAATTTTATAGCTCCTTATGATTCAACAGTAGTTAAAAACTGTTTAGATGCTGGATCAATAATGGTAGCTAAAACAAATATGGATGAGTTTGCGATGGGTTCTTCAAACGAAACAAGTTACTTTGGTGCTGTTTCAAATCCATGGAATCATGATTTAGTGCCCGGAGGAAGCTCTGGAGGCGCAGCAGCATGTGTCTCAGCAAATTTAACAACTATCTCTACCGGCACAGATACTGGTGGATCAATTAGACAACCTGCTGCTTTATGCGGTATTACTGGTCTAAAGCCTACCTATGGACTAGTTTCAAGGTGGGGTATGATTGCATTCTGTTCAAGTATGGATCAAGCTGGGCCTTTCTCTAAGGATGCATTTGGATGTGCTGCTTTACTTGATGCTATGGCTAGTTATGACGAAAAAGATTCAACATGTACAAAAAGAAAGGAAATTAATTTTGAAAAATCTTTATCAAAAGATTTTGGTTCATTGAATGTTGGCGTTATTAAAAACATTGAGAAACTAGGAATAAACGAAGACATTATAAATGCCTACGAAACTTCAAAGACAGTGCTTACTGGTTTGGGACACAAGTTGATTGAAGTTGATTTTTCTGAATTATCATCGGGAATTTGCTCATATTATGTAATAGCTCCAGCAGAATGCTCTTCAAATTTATCTAGGTTTGATGGAGTGAAATATGGTTATAGATCTGACGGTGAAAAAGATATTGTTAATTTATATATGAATACAAGGTCCGATGGCTTCGGTGATGAAGTTAAAAAAAGGATCCTGATCGGGACTCATGTTCTTTCAGCTGGTTTTTATGATGCATATTACTTACAAGCTCAAAAAGTTAGAAGAATGATAAAAGTAAAATTTGAAAACTTTTTTAAAGATGTTGATTTAATTTTTATGCCTACCACCTTAGATCAAGCCTTTGAAAAAAATAGAAAATCAGACGATCCAAATAAAATGTATAAAGAAGATCTTCTGACTATACCTGCAAATTTAGCTGGATTGCCTGCAATTTCATTCCCTAATGGTTTTAAAAATAATTTACCAATAGGCGGTCAATTAATTGGGAAATATTTTGGTGAAGATTTACTTTTAAACACAACCCACAAAATACAGGAGGTGACAGATTGGCACAAAATGACTCCTTAATTAAGGGTTGGCAACCTGTAATTGGATTAGAAGTCCATGTTCAGTTAATGACTAACACAAAATTATTTTCACCTGCTAAAAACCAATTTGGAGAAGATGCTAATACTTTAGTAGATCTAATTGATCTTGGTCTGCCAGGTGTTTTGCCAGTTTTAAATGAGGGAGCAATGAAACAAGGCATCAAATTTGGTTTAGCTACTAATGCGAAGATTGCAGAAACAATGATTTTTGATAGAAAAAATTATTTTTACCCAGATCTACCAAAAGGCTACCAAATAACACAATTACATTATCCAATTGTTCGAGATGGAATTGTTGAGGTAAACGGTAAAAAAATAAGAATACATCAAGCTCACCTAGAAGAAGATGCAGGCAAATCAATTCATGACAAATATGAAGATAAATCAGTAATTGATTTGAATAGATCAGGGGTTCCTCTGTTAGAAATTGTTTCTGAACCAGATATTAGATCAGCTTCTGAAGCTGTTGATTATCTAAAAAAAATACACCAAATAATCACCTATCTTGATATATCGGATGGAAATATGTCCCAAGGATCAATGAGATGTGATGCAAATGTTTCCATTATGAAACCAGAGGATAAAGAGTTTGGGATACGAGCTGAAATTAAAAATATAAATTCATTCAAATTTGTTGAAAAAGCAATTAATTTTGAAATAAGAAGGCAAATCAAAATTTTAGAGGCTAACGGAGTTGTTGAGCAAGAAACTCGTTTGTATGACTCCATAAAAGACGAAACAAGATCAATGAGAACAAAAGAATTTGCTAATGATTATAGATATTTTCCATGTCCAGATTTAGTGCCAACTAATATATCAAAAGACTTTATTGAGAGTGTCAGAAAAGATATGGATGAATTACCTGAGGAAAAACAAGAAAGATTCATAAGTACTTATAATCTGAATGAATATGATGCTGGAGTTATTTGTGCTGATAAACAAATAGCAAACTTTTTTGAAGAAGTTGTCAAAGATGCAGATATTCAGCTTGCTGCAAAATGGATTATTGGTGATCTTAATGCATTATTGAATAAACATGATATTAATCTTGCTGAAAGTAAAATTGATGCAACGAACTTTTCTGAACTTATTCAAAAGATCACTGACAAAACTATATCAGGCAAAATAGCTAAGGAAGTTCTTGAAGAAATATGGGCAACAGGAACTAAAGTGTCTGAGGTGATAGATAGCAAAGGTATGCAGCAAATTTCAGATGAAGGTGAGTTAGAAAATATAATTGAAACCATTCTTAATGAGAATAATGACCAAGTGAATGCCTATAAGTCTGGTAAAGATAAGTTATTTGGTTTTTTTGTTGGGCAAGTTATGAAAGCCACACAAGGGAAAGCTAATCCCGGCTTAGTTAATGAATTATTAAAGAAGAAACTTTCTTAGGTTTAATCAAAGACCATTCCATCCTCTGCAACAATTACTGTACCAGAGTAAAAAGTTTTAACCTCATCTAATATTTCTTGCTCTGAGCTCCCCCAAAATAAAATATGTGAGAGTATTAAATTCTTAGGTTTTAATAAATTCGCAATTTCGGCTACATCTTTTGGCCCAGTATGATGAGCTTTATGATATTTTTGCCAGTCTGGAGTTTTATTATTGAAGCCTTTTTGAGAATAAATTTCATGAATCAAATAATCTAAGTCTTTTCCATAAGAGATTAAATTTTTTGATTTGGCCGTATCACCAGAGATGAGAATTTTTTTATCAGCTGTCTCAATAAAGAATCCATATGATTCTTGAAGATCTCCATGGTCATTTAAGAAAGCTGTAATTTTTATATTTTTGTCTTCAAATACAAATCTATCTTTCAGTTCAGTAAAAATTACATTGTATCCAGTGTTATTTTGCGGCTGTGTACCATAGATTCGATAATCAATGTCTGGTTGATATGCTTCAATTATATTGGTATGCATATTTTTAGCACCTTTAGGACCATAAATTTTTAAAGGGTCTGATCTACCCATAATCCAAGGCGTAATTATTAAGTCAGCTAATCCAAGAGTATGATCTGAATGGATATGAGTTAAAAAAGCATGTTTTATATTTTCAACTTCCAGTGCTTTGTAATCCCCTCCCCAACTTGGAGAAAATGCGGCTATTCTTCTTATTACTCCAGTTCCAAAATCGAAAAGATAAGGCTCATCATTCGCTAGAACCAAGTATGATGATCCCATTCTTTCGGGATTAGGATTAGGAGTTCCTGTTCCTAATACAAACAATTTTGTTGAAGCTGTTGCTGCCGATACAATGAAAAACAATAAAATTACTCTTATATTCATCTTTTAAAAATTGCTATTCTGTCTGATTTGTAGGCTCCAATAAAAATTTTATCTTCAAATGGGTATGCAACTGATGCTCCTCCATATGCAACGTCTTTAAAATTGTATTCTTCTAAAATATTTAAGTCCCTATCAGCTCTAATAATAAAAAAAGGCATTGAGCATTGAATAACATCTTCAGGAATGCAACTTAAGCCACCAAGGTCAGTATTTTGTCCTCCTATCCATAATTCATCACCGACAGCAGTCACATTATCAGGACCACCATTAAGATATGTTCTGAGAATTAAATCTTTACTAGTATTTGAGCTAAATTTTGTTATTTTTCCGTTCCCTCTGTAATTCACATATAAATCATCATCAATCATATCAATACCATTGGGCCAAGTTCCTTGGGAATTGGGAACAATAGAATAACCATCCTTTGAATTCCATCTATATACATGGCCAGTATTTAATTTAAAAATATTCAGAAAAAATAAACGATAAAAGCCTAAGTCCTTATCGTATTGATGAGTGGCGTAAAATGATCCATTTTTATCACTAATAACAACATCATTAAAATAGGTAGTTACTTTTGGGGCTTCGGTACATCCTACCCAAAACAAAGTTGGCTTATCTTGATTTGAGAAATTTACAAAATCTGGAAAAATTAGAAAAAATTCAATACTGCTTTTTTTTTGATGATTAACTACAGCTAATAATGAAGCTTCCTCTAAAAAGGGACTTAGATTATCTCCCCTTATCTTTAAATCTTCATAAATATCAATGCCATGTGGATAAAATTCTTTATATGGTTCGCACGTTTGATCACCTATACCAATATTATTGTTCTCTAAGAATTCAATCTGATAATCTGTAATTTCATGTGTTTCTAAATTTAGCTTTGAAAGTTTGCCTACAAGTACTCTTCCCTCGTTTAACTCTGGTAAACCAGCAAATTGGGAAACAACAACTGAATTTGAATGAGGAATTCCTGCGAAATCTTCAGGGTTCTGAAGGCCACATATTAGTTCAAGGGTGCCTAGGCTTTTGCATTCATTAATATTTTTATATTCACTTGAACAACTAGTGAATATTATCGATATAAAAATTAAGTACGAAAATTTATTAAACAAAAATCATAGCTAGGTTTTCAGCAACAAAACCTGGTTTCTCTTGGCCTTCAATTTCCAGTTCAATGGCAAATTTTAGCAGCCACCTATCACCAGGCTTTTCAGTAACCTCAACCAGGGTGCTGTTATAACGACATTTTGAATCTACTGGCACCGGACTTATAAATCTGATCTTATCGTAGCCATAGTTCATAGCCATCTTAGTTCCCTCCACAGGTATTGCTGTTTCATATCCTTTTCCAACAGATAACGAGAGCATTAAAGCTCCGTGTGCTATCGTGCTCCCAAAAATAGGCTTAGCTCTTTCTGGATCAACATGAATAAACTGTGGATCGTCTGTAACATCAGCAAATGTATTAATCATTTCTTGGTTTACAACAAACCATGAAGTGCTTTGTGTCTTTCCTACTTCGTTATTTAAATCTTGTGGTTTAATAGCTTCCATTTTTCCTCCTTATTTCATTAAATGGTCTTTAAACTTTTCTCTTAGCTCAATCTTAAGAACTTTACCAGTTGCGCCAATTGGTAACTCCTCTACAAAAACAATATCGTCTGGCTTCCACCATTTGGCAATTTTATCTTCCAGAAAAGCGTAAATTGAATCTTTATCTTTCTTTTCATTAGCTGGTACTACCAGTAATACTGGTCTCTCATCCCACTTAGGATGTGCAACTCCTATTACACATGCTTGCATTACATCAGGATGACTTTGTGCAGCATTTTCTAGATCAACTGAGCTTATCCACTCACCTCCTGATTTTATGACATCCTTAGCTCTATCAACGATTGTCATATATCCATCTGGATCAATTGAAGAAATATCGCCGGTGTCAAACCAACCATCTTTATCAACTGCATCAGAATCGTGTTTATAGTATCTTTTGTTAATCCATGGTCCTCTTATCATTAACTTCCCGTAGGCCTCACCATCCTCAGGGAGTTTATTGCCATCATCATCGATTATCTTAAGCTCAACGCCAAAAACAGGCTTGCCTTGTTTAGTTTGCAACTTGTAAAGTTCTTCTTTTGGCAATGCTTCCATTTCTTTAGTTTTGATATTAGCTGTAGCTAACGGACTTGTTTCTGTCATTCCCCAGCCTTGAACGACGTTTACTCCATGTTCTTCATCAAATTGTTTTATCATTGCATATGGAACTGCCGAACCCCCAATTACAGTTTGTTTGACTGTATTTAAAGTAATAGAATTCTCCTTGCAATAATTCAAAAGCCCCAGCCAAATAGTAGGCACGCCAAAAGCAAGAGTAACTTTTTCTTTTTCAATAAGCTCGACAAGAGCAGCACCATCCATGCCCATACCAGGCAGAACTAACTTAATACCGTTCATTGCTCCGATATAAGGTAAGCCCCAACCCATTACATGAAACATTGGGACAACCATAAGTATTGAATCGTCTTTGTCTAATCCAAGTCCGTTAGCAGATGAACCTGCCCATGCGTGCAATAACGTAGACTTATGAGAATACAAAACTCCTTTTGGATTGCCTGTAGTTCCTGATGTGTAGCACAACCCACAGGGCGCATCTTCTTCAAGTTCTGGCCACTCATATGATTCGTCACCATCATCAATAAATTCCTCATACGAAATTGCATCTTTCAGCGTTGTTTCAGGCATTTCCTCTTTTGAACAAAGCAGCACGTATTTCTCTACTGTTGGACAGTTTGCTTGAATTGCTTCAAGTAAAGGAGCAAAAACAGTCTCCAAAAAAATTATTCTGTTTTCAGCATGATTGATGATATAAACAACTTGTTCTGGGTGTAATCTAAAATTAATTGTATGCATAACGGCACCCATACCGGATATGCCATAATACATCTCCATATTTCTATAAGTATTTAAAGCTAGTGACCCAACATTTTGTCCATGTTTAATTCCATATGCTTCAAGAGAAGATCCTAATTTTTTAGCTCTTTTGGCAACTTGCCCGTAGTTTGATTTAACTATTTCTCCAGATAAAGCTCTAGAAACGATTTCTACTTCTGGAAAAATTCTTTCTGCATAGTTAATTATGCTTCCGACATTTTGTTTCCAAGATTGCATGTTGCTCATAAATTTTCCCCTTTTTTTAAGTTGTGTAGATAAGGATACCATTCATTTTTGAGTGGGTGAAACCATGAAAACATAATTTCATGAATTTTATGTTTATCATTATCATTCAGTTTGTTCTTGGAATTAGGATTCAGTGCATGCATTAAGTCTAGAAATCTTTCATCGACCCCATGTCTTAGCAGTATTTTTTCGAAACAATCTTTCTCTCCCTGCTTAAAAGAGCCGAATAATTCAACTATTAATTTATCTGTTCTGGGCATTCCAGTTAAATTTATTAAATAACATTTTTTTGAATCCAAAAATTCAAAACTTAAATGATCGCAAAAAGATAAATTGATATTTTTGGGACAAGAATCAGTCGTAAAATAGTTATCCCAAATAAATATATTTTCATTATTAAAATCAGATAAAGAGGATTGGCTGTCTTCATTCATTTCAAGACTTATTACTTTATCGCCTGTCCAAAAAAAATTGCTTGATTTAGGAAAATGACTGATAAAGTCATTGAAATAATCATTATGTTTTCTATCTTTATTGATAAGTTCAGTGGAATATACAGTAGGACAGAAATCAAAAGAAATTTCTGCAAAACTAGTTTTGACATCATTAAAAATCTCTAATTGTTTTTCGAAGCAAAAGCCTTCTTCAATGTCATCAAAAAGAATAGAAAAAGAACCTATACCTTGTTCTTGAAATACTTTAATTTTTTCTTTTAGGTCAGCAGTATCTGCTGTTTTAACTGGCGCAAGTCCGACACCAACATTAACTGAATGGTCTTTCGAAAAATCAACAAAATCGCGAAAAGCTGTGAGCCATTCCTTTGTATACTCAATATCTATGTGAGATCGTAGAAAAGGATCTTCTTTTGGTGCATAAAGATAAGAATTTAAATCATATCTATTTAAGCTTTCTATAATTTTTTTTCGATCATCAAAATTTGATGATTTTCCGTAGTAGCCCTCAACAACTCCAATTTTTTTCATTTTTTATCCGTATCCAATGATGAATCGATTTATATCTTTAAAGTCTTTTATTAATTCTATCTTTTTAAATCCTTCTTTGATCATTTTTTGTTGTAAATAATCTTCTTGCCCCATTCCATGCTCAAGCATAAGTGCACCATTTTCATTCAAATATTTTCTAGAACCAGTAATAATTTTTGATAAATCAGCTAAACCATTATTTTTTGAATACAAAGCGATCTGAGGTTCAAATTTAAGACTTTCATCTAAATTT
>CACNDL010000004.1 GCA_902619265.1 uncultured SAR86 cluster bacterium | reverse complement strand
AAATTGAAACAATTACAGAGATAAAACTTACTAATCCAATGCGTATATATTCTGCTGATGAACAGCTAATTGGGTTATTTGGCACAGAAAAAAGGCAAATTGTAAGTTTTGAAGAGATTCCTGAAAATTTAAAAAATGCGATCATTGCTGCTGAAGATGGAGATTTCTTTGCTCATTCTGGTGTTGAAATAACAAGTTTATTACGAGCTTTATATGGGGAAATATCTGGGAGATCTCTTGGTGGTGGTGGGACAATAACTATGCAAGTTGTTAGAAATTATGTCTTATCTTTTGAGAGAACTTATGAGAGAAAGCTTAAAGAAATAATACTGGCTTGGAAATTAGAAGACTATCTTGATAAAGAGGAGATATTTGAACTTTATTTCAATAAAGCCTTTTTAGGAAATAGAAATTATGGATTTGCAGCAGCTTATCAGTATTACTTTGGTAAAGATTTTTCAACTGCCTCCATAGCTGAATCTGCTTTACTTGCAGGCATCTTGCAAAGGCCATCGTCAGTAAATCCTGTAAGAAATCCCATTGCTTCAAAAAAAAGAAGAGATTTAATTCTTGGTCGAATGCTTTCAAGAAAATTCATTGATAGAGATCAATTTAATTTGGCAAAGGAAGTTGTGGTGACTGGCGAAAGTTTTGGCCCAAAAATAACTATCGAAGCTGAATATATTGCTGAGAAGATCAGAGCAGAAATTATTAATCGGTTTGGATTAAAAGCATATGAGGAAGGAATGAATGTTTACACAACTATTGATTCAAATATGCAGACTAACGCTATTAAAGCTCTACGAGAAAATCTATATAAATATGACCAAAAATATGGTTGGCGAGAAGAACAGGTTTTCAAAGATTTTAATTTTTTGATTATGCGAAGCGCTTTTCAAACAGAATATTTCTATAAGTTTCCACCTGAACTTAGATATGAGCAGATCAAGGAAGAAAATTTTAATAAAGTTCAAAATCTTTTAGGGAATAGGCCAGCAATAGACGATCATGAACCAAATATAGTCGTTGGAATTGATAATACTAAAATACAAACACTTGATGCTAAATTAAATCTCAATAATGTTTATTGGAAAGATGCAGATTACAGCTGGGCTAGAAGAATAGATTCAGATGGTTCACGAACAAATAAACCCACTTCCTTTAGAGATTTTTTAGAACTGGGAAGTTTAGTTTATATCGGAGATCATAAAGACAAAAAAATTCTATCCCAAGTACCAGTAGCAGAAGCTTCGTTCGTTGCAGTAGATGCAATAGAAGGTAAATTAAAAGCTTATGTTGGTGGGTTTGATTTCAGCAAATCTAAATTTGATAGGGCAGCTAATTCAAAATTATTGCCAGGTTCTAGTATTAAACCTTTTATTTATGCATGCGCTTTTGAAAATGGACTTAACCCTTCAACAATTTTTATTGATGGCCCAATAATCTTTGATGATGAAAAGCTTGAAAGTATTTGGCGACCGAGAAATAATTCGGGCGAATTTTATGGTCCCATAAGATTACGTGAATCTTTAATTCAATCTCTCAATATTGTTTCAATTAAATTAGTGCAATCATTAGGTCTTCCGAAGACTATCGATTGTTTTGAAAAATATAAATTTAAAGAAGAAATGTTAACTAATGATCTTTCCATTGCTTTAGGAACAGGTACTCTTAATCCATTGATAGCTGCAACACAATACTCATCTTTTATAAACAATGGTAAGCATCAAAATATCGCATATATAGATAGAATTGAAGACATAAATGGTCAAATAATATTAGATCCTAATAATAACTATTCAAAAAAAGTTAAGAATTTTAAAAATGTAAGTTTTCCTTGGTTAAGTTCAGAAAAGTTTGACTATACAGGAGCTCCAATGATTGCTTTAGATGATTTTAAACAAGCACAAGTAATGGATGAGAGGGTAGCTTTTCTCATGTCGAATATTTTAAAAGAAGCTCTAAAAAGAAATGCAAATAGAAGAGGCTTAAAAATTCCAATTGAAAACATGGGGGGTAAAACAGGAACGACAAATGATGCAACAAGCACATGGTTTTCTGGTTATGCATCACATATCGTTGCTTCAGCCTGGGTAGGAAAAGACGATGGCTCTTCTCTTGGAGAAAATGAATTTGGAAGTACAAATGCACTACCAATTTGGTTGGATTTTATGGCTCTTTCAAAAGAATCCTTAACCGATTTTGAAGTAGCTGTTCCTGAGGGTGTAGCTGCAATAAGAATCGATAAAAAATCGGGTGATGTTTCAAAATCATTTTCTAATAGCTATTTTGAGTATTTTTTAGAAGAAAACATTGAGGATTTGCTAGCGTCTAAATCAGACAATTCAGATTTAAAAGAAATTCTTAATTAAAATCTAATTTAAGGTCTGGAAAAATATTTTTTAAATTTAATGCAAATAAACTTCTGATTTTCTCGAGATCTTTTTTAGATTCAGCTTCAAACCTAAATACAAGTTTTGGGCTTGTATTAGAGGCACGCATTAGACCCCATGAATTTCCTATAGAGACTCTCACACCGTCTATTGTATTGAATTCCGCATCAGGAAATTTCATTTGTTCTTTAAATTTTTCGACCATCTTAAATTTACTTACATCATCAACGTCTAAATTTAGTTCAGGTGTTGTAAATGTTTTTGGAAATTGTTCGATAACACTTGATACTGGTTGGCCTGTATCAGAAATTACTTTAGCAAGCATTACTGCAGTATAAATAGCATCATCAAAACCATACCAATCATGATTTATAAAGATATGTCCAGACATTTCACCGCCCAAAATAGCATTGTATTTTTTTATAGCTTTTTTGATATTAAAATGCCCTGTTTTTTCCATTATTGCTGTTCCACCAAAGTTTTCTATAAGAATTGGTAATTGGCTTGAACATTTAACATCAAAGATAATTGCTCCCTTTTTCTTTTTCAGATAATGCTCAGATAAAATCATAATTAAATGATCTGCAAGGACAGAATCTCCGCTATTTGTGATCATTCCAACTCGATCACCATCTCCATCAAATGCGAAACCGATATCAGCTCCATTCTCTTGAACAGCCGATTTTAATTGTTCTAAATTTTTTTCTTTGCTGGGATCTGGATGGTGATTAGGAAAATTTCCATCTGGATCTTTGTTGATTGATATAGTTTCAAAACCTTGAGATTTGAAAATGGTATCTGCTACTTCGCCGGCAGCACCATTTCCAGCATCAAGAACAATTTTAATTTTTTTATTAAGTTTGAACTTTTGGTTAATTTCTTTTTGATATTGTGGAAATAGATTTATCTTTTCACAACTTTCTTTTGCATGATCTATGTTAATTTGGTTTTCAACTTCGGATAGTAATTCTAGACCTGAAATTGCATCGTCATTAATAACAATTTTAAGACCATTGTCATCTTTAGGGTTATGACTTCCAGTAATCATAACTCCATTTGGAGTAGTACCAGTTTTTGTAGCAAAATACACCATTGGAGTTGGCACTAAACCCAGTAATAATACTTTTACACCAGCGGCATTAAACCCAGAAACTAACGCATTTTGAATTTCTTGTGCAGAAAGCCTACTATCATGTCCAACGTAAACTGAGTCATGATGATTCTTTTTAATTCTTTTGCCTAATACATAACCTATTTTTGTAATAGTTGGTTGATCTAAGTCCGTCTTAGAATTGCCTCTTATGTCATAAGCTCTAAAAATGTTTTTATTCATTTTGTTTAAAAAAACTTTCAAACAATTATACTACCCCTATGTCAAATACTTACTGGTTAAACGGAAAATATATTCAAAAAGAAGAGGCTTATGTCAGCCCCTTAACTCATACATTACATTATGGACTTGGAGCCTTCGAGGGAGTGAGATCATATATTTCTCATGACAAAAAATCTGTAAATATTTTTAGATTAAAAGAACATACAGAAAGGCTTTTTGAGTCAGCAAAGATTATCAATGTTGAAATAAATCACAGTTTTGATGAAGTAATGGAAGCACAATTAGGAGTAATAAAAAAATCTGAATTGCATGATGCTTATATAAGGCCTCTCATTTATTTAAATGATGAGAGATTAGGTCTTGATATTGACGATATGCAATCACATCTCATGGTATCTTGTTGGGAATGGCCATCGTACTTTGGTACTGAAGCTATGCAAAAAGGTATTGATGTAATGGTTTCATCTTTTACCAGACAATTTCCAAACAGCCTAATGACCAAAGGAAAAATTTCGGGCGGATACGTAAATGGAGTAATGGCGCATGATCAAGCCAAAAGAAATGGCTACCAAGAAGCAGTATTATTAGACACAAATGGATTTGTTGCTGAAGGCAGTGGTCAGAATATTTTTTTACTGAAAAATGAGAAAGTAATTACCCCAGAACTAACATGTTGTCTAAACGGAATAACTCGAAGATCAGTGATGAAGATTGCAACTGATTTGGGCTATGAAGTTCTCGAAAGACAAATTACCAGAGATGAACTCTATACAGCTGATGAATTATTTTTTAGTGGCACTGCTGTCGAAATCACACCAATTAAATCCGTTGATAAGATTGATATAGGTGCTGGTACTAGAGGTGAAATAACAGAAAAAATTCAATCAACTTACCTTGACGCTGTTAGAGGAAAAGCTAATCAATATTCTGATTGGCTCTCTAAGGTTTAATGTCAAGTCTAAAAATTGCTTTACTTAGTTATAGAAGTGATCCATTCTCTGGTGGGCAAGGCATATATATCAAGAATATATCTGAAGCTCTTCACAATAGAGGACACGAAATTACAATTTTTTCTGGAAATCCATTGCCAGAGGTAAATAAGGCCATCAAGGTTGTAAGAATTGAAACACCAGGTTTTTTTGAAACATTTGATTCTTTGGAAAGGCTAAAAATTTTTACTTCTTTAGAAAAAAATAGACTTAATTTTATGGATTTCTTTGAGACATTTACTGGAACATTTACTGAACCAGTTTTTTTTGGTGAAAGATTAGTGAAGAATAAGTATTTTCAAGAAACAGTTGATGAATTTGATATATTCCACGATAACCAATCAATAAGTAGTTATCCAGAAACAGTTTTAAAAAAGCTTGTCACGACCTTGCATCACCCAATACATGTCGATAAAGAAATTGATTTAACAAGTGAAAAGAGTTTTCTTAAAAGACTGTCAATTAAACGTTGGTATTCTTTTCTAAATTTTCAAAAAAAGAATCTAAAAGCAGTTAAAAAAGTAATTTCTCCTTCCATGTCATCAAAAAATGATATTTGCCGTTATTTTGATTACCCTTCCAAAAATATTTCTGTTATTTGGAATGGAATAAACTTGGATGACTGTAAATTTCACCAAAGAGGAAGCTTTAACGCCAATTTTGTAACAATTATAAGTGCAGATGTTCCAATGAAAAATTTAAAAACTGTACTTAAAGCTTTATATCTCTTAAAACAAGAAGGCATAAATGCAAAACTAACAATTGTTGGTGATCTTAGAGAAGATAATAATAAGCTAATAGACCGTTTGGGTTTGACTAAAGAAATTACTTACAAAAGTAAACTTCCAAGGAAACAATTAATTCAATCACTGAATAATGCTGATATTGGAATAGCTCCATCTAAATATGAGGGTTTCGGATTCCCTTTAGTTGAAATGATAGCAACTGGGCTGCCAGTAATAGTTTCTGACAAAGCCTCACTACCTGAGTTAGCAGGGAACGCAGGATTAATTTTTAATTCTAGTGACAGCAATGATTTAAAAGAAAAAATGAAAGAATTGATAGAAAATGCGGCATTAAGAAATAAGGTAACTGAAAATTCGAAATTAAGAAGAGATGATTTTTTTGGGTGGGACGAGTATGCTAAGAAGCTTGAGGACCTCTACAAAGAAATAATCAGTGGAAACATTTAATTTTAATTCATTAAATCTAAAGAAAATTAAAACTGCCATTGATGTGGGTTGTGGCAATGGAAGACACCTTAAATCTTTAGGGTTTAGACTATCAAATGCAAAAATTATAGGCATTGACCAATCTGTTCAAGAAATTACGAAATTACAGAACGAGTTTTCTGAACACATTTGTAAAAATCAAAATTCGTATGAATTTTTAATGGGTGATGTTAGAAGCATTGAGATAGAAGATAATTCACAAGACCTGGTGATATGTTCAGAAGTATTGGAGCACGTTCCAAACTTCAGAGATGTACTTAAAGAGTGCTACAGAATTCTTAAACCAGGTGCAGTTTTGTTAATTAGTGTTCCCAGCTATCTTCCTGAAAGTTTATGTTGGAAATATTCAAAAGAGTATATGCAAACTCCTGGTGGACACATTAGAATTTTCAAAAAAGAATTTTTAAAAGAATGTTTTAAGGAATTAGATCTAAAACTTTTTAAATATCATCGTGAACACGCAATACATTCAATTTACTGGATATTAAAAGCTCGCAATAATATGCAAGAGAATAAATTTCTAAAATCTTTACACAAATTACTTGTGAAGCAAATGTTTGGTCAGGCAAATTTCTCTCTTTTCCTTGAAAAAATATTGAATCCCTTTTTTGGAAAGTCAGAGTGTTTCTATCTAAGAAAATGAATAAAGATATTAAACAAGAATTAATCTCTGCAAAGAATTGGATACTAAAAAATCAGACAGAAGACGGTGAAATTTTGTGGGATGATCAAGGTAAATGGGATTTCTGGGACCATTGCGAGTGTTTAATTGCATTGTCTATTTATGAAGAATGGGATGCATTCAATAAGGGCTTAGATTTTTGTTTAAACAAAATTAACCAAGAAGGACTAGTTAAATCTCAATATAAAAATGGAGTAATAACTCAAGATTATTTTGAAGCGCACCATGCCCCATACATTTATTTACCACTTCTACAAAAGTACTATATTGATCATGATTTAAACTATTTAAGTTCTTTTAAATCTGAAATACACCAAATATATAAAGGAACACTAAAGTTCAAAGATGCAGAAGGCTTTTATCATTGGGCATTAGATGAAAATGGCTTGGCTGACGATACTTTAATTACATCTTCATGTTCTCTTGAATTATCAAGAAGGGCATACAACACGATTTGTGTATTGATAAACAATGAAGAATTCATCGATCAAGAAGCAATAATTTCACCTACAAAGTTGAAATCCAATAAATTTGATCGTGGAGGTATTAGCAGGGCAAGATTCTCTATGGATTCTTATTACCCAATTTTGTGTAATTGTGGTACAGAACAAGATGTAGATAAGCTCTTAAATAAATTTTATGTGAAGGGTTTAGGTATTAAATGTGTTGAAGAAGAACCATGGGTAACATTTGCCGAATCCTCAGAGTGTATTATGGCTCTGCATAAAATTGGACTATCTGAACAAGCAAAAAAAATATTTAATGAGGTTCTAAAACATAAAAATTCAGAAGGATATTTTCCGACTGGATATCAGTATGATCTGGATGTTTATTGGCCTGAAGAAGATTCAACTTGGACTAATGCCGCAATAATTATGGCAGCTGATTGCTTGTACGATATAACAGGTAAAGAAAAAGTCATTTTAATCTAACAATACAAGACTATTTACTCTTTCTCTTAATTTAAAACCATCAGTTAATGCTTTTAAATATATCTCTTTAGGAGCTTGGCCTCCTTCTTCTTCCGTATCATAAATATCATGAATAGCTAAAATCCCACCCGTTCTAAGTTTTGGTCTCCAATGCATGTAATCACTTCGAGCTGATTCAAAAGTGTGGCTTCCATCGATAAAAATTAAATCCAAATCATCTGGGACTTGAAAAGATGCATCAATTGAAGTCATAACCAGCGGTTCAATGTGATCTTCAAGGTTAAATTTTTTGATATTTTTTAAGAAAATCGGAAGTGTATTTACTTGTTTCTTAGAAAAATCGTAAATCTCTTCGTCAAAATACTCCTCACCAAATTGTTGCTCTTCTGAACCTTTATGATGATCAATCGAAAAAAGCTTTGAACCTACTTCTTTACAGGCAAGACCAATGTAGCATGCAGATTTTCCACAATAAGATCCAACTTCAACACAGTTACCATTCTTAAATGAATTTTTACATGCTTCATAGAGTGCAATACCTTCCTCATGTTTAAGAAAACCCTTTATTTTAAAAAATTTCTCAATCATATATTTCAGGAGCTTGAGATTTAAATCGTCTGTGGTGCCATAGATAATGCTCGGGTGCTTTTGTTACACTTCTTTCAATTATTTCGTTAATTTTGTCAGCAAAATTTTCTTTTGAATCAGCAATATTAGATATATCTTCAAAAATAAATTTATAGCCATTGGATGTCTTATAAAAATCTAAATAAATCAATTTGCATCCTGTCACCTTTTTTAGAGTATATGGAACAGTTGTGGTTAAACATTTTTTATTAAAAAATTTAGAGACAACAGATCTTTTATTTCTATAGTCTTGATCAGGACCATAAAGAACTGTTTTCCCTTCTTTTAACCAATCGATTAATTGGTTTACATTAGCATTAGAGGTTAGGCCCTTCATTGCTTTAAGCCGACCTCTTTGCTGAATTTTCTGTATTACTTCATTATTATTGGGTCTCTCCATTCCATAAATTGGAAATTTCTCTGAAATTAGTCTTGCTGATAGCTCTAAAAAAACACTATGTCTAAATAAAAGAAGAACTCCTTCATCGTTTTTTTGAGCATTGATTAAAATTTCTTCATTTTCAAACTTGCAGTCATAATTTTTAATTTGAGGCCCAGCATTCCAAGCAAAATTATTCTCATATAAAGCTAAAAAAGTATCTTGCCAAATCTTTTCAATAAGATTTTCTCGCCACTGTGTATCTTTTTCAGAAAAACAATGATTTATATTAGCTCTAATAATTTTTTTCCTTTTTTTCATTAAACTACCCAGTAATTTCCATATGGGAGATTTTTTATTAGTAAAAAGTGATCTTGGCAGAAAGCTTAGAAATTTTGTAAAAGAAATTAATGCTATAAGAATGATATTATTCATGTGATGTTTATTTTATATAACTTAATTTATATTTTTTTATTACCTCTTTTAATTTTAAGAGACTTAATCACTATAGATAAGAATAAACTAAAAACAATTTTACAAAAGTTAGGTTATAGCAACACAAAACAGGATAAAGCATCAATATGGTTGCATGGAGTAAGCCTCGGTGAAATTAAAATATTATCAACATTAGCAAGAAGATTAGATCATGAAGGCCATAATGTATTGATAACTTCTACCACCAATACAGGCCGTGCAGAATTAGAGAAAAACTTTAGTGATTCCAATATCGAATTCTTGCCATTTCCGTACGATTTAGATTTCGTCCATAAAAAAATCATTAATAATTATGGTGTAAAAAAAATAGTTTTATTTGAAAGTGAATTTTGGCCTAATTTACTGAGCTCATCTTCGGATGCAAAAATCATTTCATTGAATACATCAATTTCTGATAGGAGCTTTTCTAGATATAAATCAATGAAATTTTTTACAACATATATATTTTCAAAAATTGATCTTTTTTTAGCTCAATCAAAAGAAACAATTAATCGATTAAACATTCTAGGGGCATCTAATACCAAGCTTCTGGGAAATATGAAAATTAATCCTGAGAATTACTCAACTGATGAAAAGAAAAAACAAAAATATGCAAAAATTTTAGCCACTGATGTTTTAAACATTGTTTTGGGAAGTTCGCATAATGGTGAAGAAGAATTCGTTATCGATGCATTAGAAGGGCTCAATATAAATTTAATCTTAGCTCCAAGACATCCTGAAAGGATCAATAAAGTTTTACAAATTGCTGAGTCAAAAGGATATAAACCAATAAAAGTTTCTGATGTTGAAAATTATGGCCAGATAAAAGAGATTGATGGCAAAACTATAACAGTATTTGATGAAGTGGGAGATCTTATAAATTTATACTCTGTTGTAGACCTGGCTATTGTTGCTGGAAGTATTATCTTTGACAAAGGTCATAATTTTATGGAACCAATATTTGCTAATACTTTATGCATTACTGGCTCTAAATTGAATAATTACAAACAATTGAAAAAAGATTTATGTGATACAAATCAAATTGAGACATTTGAGACAAAAAATCAATTGAGAGCTTTGGTTGATAAATACAAAGATTCTGTAATGCGTAATGAAAAATTATTTGCACAACAAAAAGCACTAGAAGATCTGTCTGGTTCCTATGAACTTATAATTGACTCATTAAATGACGTATAAATTCCAAACTCCTGCAATTTTTCTAATTGGCCCAACTGCTTCTGGTAAAACAGAGACTTCATTAAGATTAGCTAAAGAATTCTCACTAGAAATTATAAGTGTTGATAGCGCCATGGTATTTAAGGAAATGAACATAGGCACTTGCAAACCTTCATTGCAAAATCTTGAAAATGTTCCTCATCATTTAATAGATATACTTCAACCTGATGCTGAATTTGATGTCGGTATTTTTATTAGATACGTAGACTCTGCGATTCAAACAATAATTCAAAATAAAAAAATTCCATTATTTGTTGGCGGCACTATGATGTTTCATAAAGTGCTATTTGATGGAATACATGATTTTCCGCGTGATGATAGTTTGAGAGAAGAAATTGACCACATAAGAAGAAATAAAGGTTATCAGCTTCTCCTAAATGAGCTGGAGTTGTTAGATCCTGAAACTTTCCAATTGATTGACAAGAAAAATCCGAGGCGTGTGCAAAGAGCACTAGAAATTATCAAACTAACTAAAACAAAACTCTCTTTATTAAAAAAAGAACCATCCAAAAAATTCTTAAATAGTGAAAATTGCTTAATTCTAGGAATGAATGACTCTAAAAATAATCTTGATATAAGTGTTGAGAAAAGATTGAGGAGTATTATTGAAGACGGTTTAGTAAATGAACTTGAGAAATTAATAAATACCTATAAATTAACTTCAGAATCACATAGTATGAACTCAATAAATTACAAACAATTTTTTCCATATGTAGAAGGCTCAATAAACCTTGAAGAAGCTTTCCTAGATGCATTAAGTGCAACAAAGAAATTGGTTAAGACGCAACAAACATGGATGAAAAAATTTGATATTTCATTAACTAATATTGGTAAAAATCAAAATGAATCAACGTTTTTTTCTGATACAATAGAAACTTATCTTAAGGAGCTTAAATAAATGAGTTGGAATCCAAATGACAATGATCCTTGGGGCAGAAAAAATTCACCCCCAGATTTAGATGATGCAATTAAACAACTAAGAAAAATGTTTTTTTCTGGTAATTCAAGCGGAGGCGGCTCCAAAGGGGGAGGCGCAAGCTTTAAGTTTGACTTCAAGTTTTTCTCATATCTTCTAATGGGCTTGCTTGTACTTTACGTTTTTCTCGGAATAAGAATAGTAAATGAGGCTGACAGGTTAGTCGTGCTTACTCTAGGAAAATATAATAGAGTTCTTGGTCCTGGTTTGCAGTTTCATTTTCCAGTAGTTGAAGAAATTTATGCTGAGGAGAATGTATCAAAGATTAGAACATTTGTATTGCCAACAAATATGTTAACTAGAGATGAAAACATCGTCGATATCGAGCTTAACGTTCAGTATACGATCAGTGATTTGGTAAAATACTCATTGAATGTTGAAGATCCTGAAATAACAATAAGGCAAGCAACTGAGAGTGCACTAAGGCATGTTGTTGGTGAAAATAATATGGACAACTTGCTTACATCTGGTGCAGCAGCAATAAGTTCAGGTATATTACTCAGGCTTGAAGAATATTTAGATATTTATGATGCTGGTATATCAGTTCAACAAGTTAATATCGAGCAAAGACAACCACCAGCAGAGGTAATTGACTCTTTCAGAGATGTGGTGGCAGCAAGGGAAGACAAAGAAAGATTAAGAAACGAAGCTGAAAAATATGAGTTATCAATTGTCCCACAGGCTAGGGGAGAAGCCCAGAGACAACTCCAAGACGCTGAAGCCTATAAACAAAAAGTAATTGCGGTAGCTGAAGGTGAAGCTGAAAGATTCAAAGCACTTTTAGTTGAGTATGACAAAGCACCGGAAGTCACTAGAGAGAGATTGTATATAGATGCACTTGAGGAGGTGCTTTCTTCAAGTACAAAAGTCATGATAGATGTCGAGGGAGGCAATAATTTACTATATCTTCCGCTAGACCAACTTATCAAAAAACAGGAGGATGAAGATGAATAGAAACGGTTTTATTACATTGCTAGTAGTCTTAGTTTTAACAGCACTGGTACAATCTGTTGTAATTGTTAGAGATACTGAAAAAGCAATTTTATTGAAACTTGGTGCTTTTGAGAGAACATTGGAGCCTGGTTTAAATTTCAAGATACCTTTTATAGATACTGTAACCAAATTCGAGGCAAGAATTCGTTCACTTGATACTCCTCCTGACAGAGTACTTTCAAGTGAAGCAAAACCTCTTAATGTTGACTCATTTGTTAAATATAAAATTGTAGATGCTGAAACATACTACACATCTACTAATGGTGGTCAAAGTAGAGTAGCCGAGGATACATTGCAAAGAAGAATTAAAGACAAACTTAGAAACGAATTTGGTAAACGTACCCTTATTGAAGTTGTTTCGGGTGATCGAGATGGTCTGATGCTTGCGTTAAAGAATTCTCTTGGCGAAGATTCAGCTCAGCTAGGTGTAGAAATAATAGATTTTCGTGTAAAAAGAATCGATTTTGAAAGAGAGATCAGAGCTTCAGTTTTTGAGAGAATGAAAACTGAGAGAAACCGAATTGCAGAGCAATTAAGAGCAGAAGGTAGAGAAACAGCTGAAAAGATAAGAGCTGATGCTGATAAGCAAAGAACTATTATTTTGGCTAATGCTACAAAAGAGGCTGAAAAAATCAGAGGTGAGGGCGACGCAACAGCTACAGCTACTTATGCTGATGCTTATAACAGAGATCCTGAATTTTATGATTTTACAAGAAGCCTAAAAGCTTACAGAAATACCTTTAATGACGAGGGAGATATCTTATTAATAGATCCTGATAGTGATTACTTTAAGTATCTAAATAAATCTGAACCTAAGTAAATGAAAAAATCCCTGATCCTTGTAGGCACTCAATGGGGTGACGAAGGAAAAGGAAAAATCGTAGATTTTTATTCAAAAAAATTTGATGCCGTTTGTCGTTTTCAAGGGGGACATAACGCTGGCCATACAATTTATAAGGAAGAAGAAAAATTTGTTCTTCATCTTATACCATCAGGGATATTTTATGACCATGTGTCATGCTTCATTGGTCAAGGAGTCATCTTATCTATCGACTCATTGCTTGAAGAAATTGAACAATTGGAGCAAAAAGGTATCAATCTCGAGGACAAGCTAAGAATAAGTAGATATTGTAGTTTGCTGTTGCCTCTACACGCTAAAATTGATCAGCTAAGGGAAGATAACAAAAATTCGATAGGCACTACTCGAAGAGGTATTGGTCCTGCTTATGAAGATAAAACAGCTAGAAGAAGCATCAAGGCTTTTGATCTTGAAGATAATGATCTACTAGAAACTAAGCTTAAAAGTTTGGTTGAATATTATAATTATCAAATTCAAAACATTCATGACTCAGAACCTTTTGTGTATGAAGAAGTTTATAGCGAGCTAATGCAATCCTATAAAAAGGCAGCAAAATATTTTGGTGATGTAACAGATACCCTTGAAAACATATACGAACAAGGTGGAAACATATTATATGAAGGTGCTCAAGGGACTTTGTTAGATGTTGATTATGGTACTTATCCATATGTTACTTCATCAAATACTTTAGCTACTTCTGTAGGCATTGGTTCAGGGTTTCCTAAAAGCATCTATTCAGATGTTCTTGGCGTTGCAAAAGCCTATACAACTAGAGTAGGTGCAGGACCATTTCCAACTGAATTATTTTGTGATGTGGGGCAGAAAATTGCGGAGCTTGGTCACGAATTTGGCGCAACAACTGGTAGACCAAGAAGATGCGGTTGGCTTGATCTTGTTGCACTTAAATATTCAGCAAAATTAAATAATTTAACTGAGCTTTGTATTACAAAACTTGATGTTCTAGATGCTTTTGATGAGATAAAAGCTTGCATAGGATATAAAGTAAATGGTGAGGAGACTCCCTTTAAATCTAGATTACTTCACAAAGCTGAACCTATCTATAAGGACTTCAAAGGCTGGAATTGTTCTCTGGCAGATTGTAAAAATTATGATTCGCTTCCAGATAAAGCAAAAGATTTTTTAAACTTTATTGAAAACTTTGTTGGAGTAAAGATCAGTTTAATTTCTAATGGCCCAAATAGAGAAGATTTAATCCATAGATAAATCTGCTGCTCTATTTTTAGCAGCATCAATAGCTTCGGAAAAAATATTTATAAAATCTTTTTCGTACAAGTGGTTAAGGCCAGCTTCGGTAGTTCCGCCTTTTGATTTAATGCTTTGAATTAAGTCTTCCAAATTCTCCCCATTTTGTATTGCACTAATTAAACTAGTTAGAAATAAAAGAGTTATATCTCTTTTTGAGACATCATCGGGTAAAAGTTCACTCAGTCTATGTTCAAATTCATTTATAATTTCAAAGTAAAATGCTGGGGCACTGCCAATAAGCGATGTATGTAAGTTTATTTTGTCTTCATCCTCAACAACTATAGCTTTACCGAGATAATTAAAAATTTCTATAATTTCATTTAGTTCTTCATAAGAAAAAATACTTGTTATTCCAAGGTTATGTTTCGCACCAATATTGGGCATTGCTCTATACACTTTTCCTCCAGGCAGAGCATCTTTTAAATTTTCTAATGTTGTGCCAGCAGCAACACTTACTATTTTTAATTCATTACCAATATATGTTCTCATTTCTGAGCACAGGTCATACATGTCTTTTGGCTTTACACAAATCATCAAAATATCAGATTCTTGACAGATTTCTTTTAATGAACAAAAAGGGATCTTTTCTTGCTCAAGCCAAGCTAAATTTTTAGTGTTTCTGTCGTGGCCAAACAACTCATAAGATTTATTGCTTTTTAGTCCCTTAATTAACGCCTTAGCCATGTGGCCGCAACCTATAAAACCAATTTTACTCATTCTAGGATTCTAATATTTTTTCTAATGTTGCATTGATAAATTTATAAGAGTTTTCAGAACAAAACTTTTTACTTAATCTTACTCCTTCATCTATCAAAATCTCTCTCGGTGTTTCATCTAGTGTATTTTCAGCCATTATTATTAAAAGAATATTCTCTTCCATAATCTCAATTGATTTTATGCCAAAGACTTCTAATTCTGCCGATTCTAGGATAGTTTCTTTAAGTTGTACGATATTTTCAACTATGTAATTGAAAGTATTCCTAAAGAAAATGTAATCTACCTTTGTTTTAGTAAAATCTTTTCTAAAAGACTCTTCAATTGATTTAGCTTCATTATGACCAAATGAATATTCGTACAAAGCTTGGACTAAAAGTTCTCGAGCATTTACCTTCTCTTTATGCTGACTAAGATTTTTCATATCAAGCAGACATCATCTGAAATAAGGAACTTGAAAATTCTCTTCCTTTGTTCATTTTTTGAGGATTAATTCTTTCCTCAGCCTGAACTTTATTATCAACAGTTAAAACTCCATTTACCAAGGGAATGGCTTCAAAATCTAATGCAACTTTACCTAGATCATGGAACGTTTGTCTAGAAACTAGTTTGAAGTGAGGAGTATCTCCTTTTATGACAAGGCCCAATGCTATCACACCATCAAATTCAGCATTTTTAATTGTTCTTTTGATGGTTGCAGCTAATTCAAGTGAACCTGGACAAAATTTGAGTGAAACATCTATTTCCTCTGCTTTTGCATGTTGAGTAATTTCTTCGACTGCAGGGGCCAGAAAATCTTTATTCCAAGCTGTGGTAACTACAAGAATTTTTTTATTAGCTATATTTTTTAATTCAGCATCAAAGTTTGGTGCGTTATTCATCAATAAATCCTTCTATTTCAATATTAAATCCTGATAGTCCACTATATTTTGTGGGAGTTCCCAAAACTTTAATTTTGTTTAGACCTATGGCTCTTAATATCTGTGAACCAATACCAATAACTCTTCGATTTCTTTTTGGCTCAATATTTTCATCTTTCAAACTAGAAAGCCAATAAGTTTTTGCATCTCTATGATTGATTAAGACAAAAACTCCAGTACCTTCGTCAGCTATCTTTTGTAAAGATTTTCTAATTGACCATTTTTTGCCAATTTCATCTATACCCAAAGTATCTTGAAGTACGCTTTGTGTCTGGACTCTAACCATTGGCACATCAACCTTTTCTGGAAACCCTTTTGTTAGAGAAAAATGATATTCATCAAAGATTACATCCCGCCAAACGTTTAACTTAAATTCTCCAAATTCTGTTGTTACGTCTTTTGTATGAACATTTTCAATAGTAGATTCTTTGGAGAGTTTGTAATCAATCAGGTCGGCAATAGTGCCAACCTTTAAATTATGTTTTTCTCCAAATTTAAGTAGATCGTCCCTTCGAGCCATAGTACCGTCGTCGTTCATTATTTCGCAGATTACACCAGCTGCTGAAAAGCCAGCTAAAGCAGCTAAATCACAAGCAGCTTCAGTATGCCCGGCTCTAGCGAGAACTCCTCCTCGCATAGCTTGTAATGGAAACACATGACCTGGTTGGACGATGTCATCTTTTGAGGCATCAGCATTTACAGCAGTTAAAATTGTATGAGCTCTATCCTTTGCTGAAATTCCTGTAGTTATACCTTCCTTGGCTTCAATTGAAACTGTGAAGGCTGTGCGATTACTTGCCTTATTATTGTTAGTCATCGGTCGTAAGTTTAGTTTTTCGCATTTTTCAGCATCTAAAGCTAAACATATTAGGCCTCGACCATTTGTTGCCATAAAGTTCACAATTTCAGGTGTAATTGCTTCAGCGGCACAAATTAGATCGCCCTCATTCTCTCGATCTTCATCATCTAAAATGATAACCATTTTGCCTTTTTTTAAATCGGCAATTACATCCTTTATCTCATCTTTGTTCATTTTGTAAAAATACTTTTTAAATCTCGGTCAATTGTATACGAAGATTTAAGATTAAAATTAAATTTATCAATTCCCTCGTTATCTTCAAACCAGGGGACACCGTCATCTCCTAAATTATTTGGTGATTTGTATTCAATTAATTCCTCACATAAATCTTCTTTTAGAAATGCTCTTACTAATTTTGGTCCAGCTTCAACTAAAACAGAATTTATATCCTGCTGAGCTATGTTATTTATAACTGTATGAAGATTTTTTTCTGCAATTAACTCAACTTCAGATGTTTGGAAAAAATCCATATCTCTATTCCATTCATTTTGAGAAGTTAGAAGAAGTTTTTTAGGTTGGTTTAATGCGAAGTCAACGCGGGCATTCATTCTGGGTTGATCGTTTCTTACTGTATTTCCGCCAGTTAAAATAGCATCATGTTCTGCTCTGATTAATTGGACATCTTTTCTAGATTTCTTCGATGTAATCCATGTAGTACTTCCATCCTTACTATGAGATTTGCCATCAGCTGAACTAGCAATTTTAATGGTTATAAATGGTCTTCCATTTAAGTGCTTGAAAAAAAAGAACTTATTCAATTTTTTTACCTTATCTTCAAGAATGCCTTGAATTACTTCTATGCCTGCATCCTGAAGTTTTTTTATTCCCATTCCAGCTACTTTAGGATTCGGATCTAAACTACCAATAATTATCTTTTTAATTCCTGAAGCAATGATTTTTTCTGTACATGGACCAGTCTTACCTTGATGATTGCATGGTTCAAGAGAACAAACCATCACATGTTCATTGGTAATTGGTTCCTTTAATGCCTGAAAACAATTAATTTCCGCGTGAGCTTCACCATATTTTTGATGCGCACCTTCTGAAACTATTTGATCGCCTTTAAGAATTAAAGCACCAACCATTGGGTTTGGTTTTACAAGATATTTGAAAGGCATAGAAATCTCTATAGCTCTTTCCATGAGCGATGTATAATTCATTAATTTTTTGAAAGTTCGGAGACTTCATCGGCGAAGTCTTTTATATCTTGAAAATCTTGATATACAGAGGCAAATCTTACATAGGCGACTTGATCAAGATCTTTTAATTGGTTCATTACTTGCTTTCCTATCACTTGAGCTTGTATCTCCCTTTCTCCTATTTTTCTTATGTAGTCTTTAATATTTTGTAGGGCATTTTCAATTTGATCAGAAGATACTGGTCTTTTTTCAAGGGCTTTATGCAGGCCTGCTCTTAGTTTTTCTTCGTCAAATGGTTCGCGCCTTTCATTAGATTTTATGATCCTGGGCATTACAAGTTCTGCTTCTTCATAAGTAGAGAACCTCTCTCCACAGTTTAAACATTCCCTTCTTCTTTTAATTTGAGAACCATTGGCTACTAATCTTGAATCGACTACTTTTGTTTCTTCATGTGTACAAAATGGACAAAACATTATTTATAAACAGGAAATTTACTGCATAACTCCTTTACCTTATCCTTTACTATACCAAGTTCATCAGAGTTTTCTTTATTTTCTATCGCATCACAAATTAAATCGACTACCTGTTTTGCCTCATCGTTCTTAAAGCCTCGTGTTGTCATAGCTGGTGTACCAATACGAATACCAGACGTTACAAACGGAGATTCAGGATCATTTGGAATTGAATTCTTATTTACTGTAATATTTACAGTGCCTAGAAGTTCTTCAGCTTCTTTTCCAGTAACGTTTTTATTTCTAAGATCCATTAAAATTAGATGATTATCTGTATCTTTTTGGACTAAATTAAATCCTCTAGATATGAAATGTTCACACATGGTCTTAGCGTTTGAAATAATTTGTTTTTGGTATTCTTTAAAATCATTTGTCATTGCTTCTTTAAAACACACAGCTTTAGCAGCTATCACATGCATTAATGGTCCACCTTGTGATCCGGGAAAGACCGCAAAATTTAATTTTTTCTGAAATTCCTCGTCTTCGTTAGACAAGATAATACCTGATCTTGGTCCCCTTAAAGACTTATGTGTTGTGCTTGTGACAACATGAGCAAATTCCACAGGATTGGGATAAACTCCTCCAGCAACTAAACCTGATACATGAGCCATATCGACCATGAGAAACGCTCCAACTTCATCGGCAATCTCTCTAAATAGTTTCCAATTGGCAATCCCCATAAAAGCAGAAAATCCAGCTACAATCATCTTAGGTTTATGTTCATGCGCCAATTTCCTTATTTCTACATAATCAATATCGCCGGTTACTTGATCTAAACCGTACTGAATTGCATTAAAATTTTTGCCGGAAAAATTTACTTTCGATCCATGAGTTAAATGGCCTCCTTGATCTAAAGCCATGCCTAAAAAAGTATCTCCAGGCTCCATTAGAGCTAGAAAAACTGCGGCATTAGCTGAAGCACCTGAATGTGGTTGGACGTTTGCAAACTTTGCATTAAAAAGTGTTTTTGCTCTTTCAATAGCTAGAGTTTCGGCACCATCAACGTGCTCACATCCGCCGTAATACCTTTTATTTGGATAGCCCTCAGCATATTTATTGGTTAAAACACTACCTTGTGCTTCCAATACTCTTTTTGAGGCATAGTTTTCAGAAGCAATTAATTCAATGTGTTCTTCTTGTCTATTAGATTCAGCCTCTAAGAATTTAGATAGATCAGCATCGTAGTCTGATATTTTCTGATTTTGTGTTTTTATAAACTCATTCATTATGGTTTTTTATGTATAAATTTCGATTTTCTATTTGGGTAACAGCTCGTACAAATTGGACACTCTAGACCGAAACAACTCCTTGCAGAACAATATTTCCTCGCATACATGATAATTTGTATATGAAGTTTATTCCATTCTTCAATAGGGAAAAACTTTTTTAAATCTCTTTCCGTCGTTGCAACATTCTTTCCTGACGTTAATCCCCATCTCTGAGCACATCTATGAATATGCGTATCAACTGGAAAGGATGGAATGCCAAATGCTTGTGCAACTACCACAGATGCAGTTTTATGACCAACACCGGGTAATTGCTCCAAAAGCGTAATATCTTGAGGTACTTCGCCCTGATATTCTTTTACTAAAATCTCGGAAAGTTTTTTTATAGCTTTTGATTTTTGCGGCCCTAAGCCACATGGCTTAATAATTCTATAGATTGTATCTTGGCTTAATCTACTCATTTTTAAAGGATTTGCAGCCTTTTTAAAGAGTTTAGGAGTTATGAGATTTACTCTTTCATCGGTACATTGTGCGGACAACAAAACAGCTATCAATAAGGTATACGCATCCTTATGATCGAGTGGTACGTCCGGATCAGGAAAATGTCTATTTAATAGACTGATAATTTTTTCTCTTTTCTCGCTTTTTCTCAATGTTTCAAATGTTTGCTTACCAAGTTAATTGTTATATTATATTGGGATAAATATCTTATGGGAGAGTATATGAGATACATACTATTATTATTAGTTCTGCTAGTCAGTTCTTTTTCTTATGCTCAAGAAGATTCTGAATCAGTTGATACAGAAAATATTGAGGAAGTTGTTACATCAGCTTTGAGAAAGGATACAGCACTGCAGGATACGGGTCTTGCTGTCACAGTTATATCTGCGTCAGATATCGAATCGAAGAACTTAAAGGAATTTTATGACTTTCAATTTAATGTTCCAGGTGTTCTTTTTAACAAAACAAACTTCTCAGGAGCAGGTGTGCAAATTAGAGGTATTTCCAACTATGCTGTTGGTGGTTCCTTTTCAGCTGTCGCAGTTCCGAGACAGGACGACATCAATATGGGCACACTTCAAATGGCACAAAACGAGCTATTTGATTTAGCAAGTTTTGAAGTCTTAAGGGGTCCTCAAGGTACGCTATATGGTGGTAATAACCCTGGTGGAACTTTCTTGATCAAAAGTATTGATCCTGGAGACGATGCAGATGCTTACCTTAAAGCAGAATTTGGTGATAAAAACCTTGAAAGATATTCAGGTGGTATGACTTTTGGTGCAGGTGAAAGCTTGCGAACAAGATTGTCATTCAGAAGCACTATGAGAGATGGGTACGTTGAAAACTTATACGATGGCTCAGACATTGACGATAGAGATTATCTTGGCGTTAGGCTAAAGACAATTTGGGATATATCTGATGAAACCTCATTAAAACTTACAATGATGCATAACGAAGAAGAAGATGCTAGGTTAAGACATCAAAATGCAGCTTGTAATCCAAACCCTTTATTAGGGTGCGATCAGTGGGGCGATGGCCTACCTGATAGAGGTATACCGTTCTCAGGTGTTGGTGCTTTTGCGTCTATTGATTTCCTTACACTTAACTATCCTGGTAATATCGTTCAGCCTAGCTTACTTCTAGGTTTCTCTGACGGTGCAGTTGTTCCGAAAGATCCAAATCAAGTTTTTCAAACTTTAAATCCTAAGTTAAAGAGATTTGATGATAGTGCTAGTTTAGTACTCGATCATATGATTAATGACGATTATAGAATGTTTGTTACTTACGCTTGGATAGACCAAGAGTACACACACAGTCAATCATTAAATGGTGGTGCAGCAACAAGAGATTACAGAATGGGACCAATTCAAGGTAATATTTTTGGAACACAGCGTAATTTCACAACAACAGAAACAGCAGATGAATCAGAATCAAATTATGTGAGTAAACAATTTGAGATCAGAATTCAATCTATGCTTGATAGTGCTACTAACGGTACTGGTGGTATATATTTTGAGGATACAGTTTCTCAAACAAACTATAAAGTTACTTCTCCTGGTATGCAGTATTACTCTGATGTTAGCTTGGGACCAATAGGTAATTTATTCCCAGATTTGGGTGTTTATGGTGGTCTGGGTTTTTGGGCAACATATTTTGTCACTTACGGCAATGTTGCTTTGGATAACATTACTAATGGCGTTATTTCAGCAGCAACTGACTATGTAGCCAATGATCCAACAACCCCAGCACAGATTGCGGCTCTAATACCTCAGTTATTAGCAGCTGGACAATGTACAGACCCAGCAGGTGACTGTGTTGCTTTAGCGCAACAAGTGCTTGTTGGAAATGCTGCACAATTACCTCAAATTGTTGGAGCAGGAACAGTTGCTGGTGTGAATCAATCTCACGTAGATGCAGCTAATCAAGTTAGGTTTGTAGCAGGACTTCCAATATCAACTGTTTTAGCAGCTGGATTGTTCCCTGTTCTCCCAGCTTTACCTGAATGGCAGCAACAGTTTCAATCATGGAATAAATCAGAAAATGATACCTTTGGGTTATTCGTAGAAACTAATACTGAGTTATCCGAGGATCGTTGGTTTGATAATCTAACCTTAGGTGGTAGATTCAATAGAGTTACAAAAACTGACTTCATTTTCTCAGGTATTACAGATATTTCTCAATCCTTAGCTGGATATAATGGATCAATTCAAGGTTTCCCAAATCCACCAGCACAAACAGTAGATTTAGATGAATTTACTGGAAGAGCTATATTGGATAAAAAACTAGATGACGGCACACTTTTATACCTCAAATTTGATAGAGGTCTTAAATCAGGTGGTTTCAACCCAACATTAAACTTGTTGCCGGGTGAAAATCAGTCTCTAGTTAATGAAGAAATTCACAACATCTTTGAGATTGGTACCAAGGGTTCATATTTGGGTGGTGCATTGACACTAAACTCTGCTGTTTTCTGGAACTCTGTAACAGATATGCAACTTAATAAAATTATTGGTCTAGCATCACAAACTTTTAATTCAGATGTGAATGTATCTGGATTTGAGCTTGAAGCAGTGTTTGTGCCAAATGAGTATTCCAGATTTAATTTCACTGGAGCTATTAATACATCTGAGCTTGATGGTTATGAAGATTATGATCCAAGAAACCCATATGGTGTTACATCTGTTGATTTAAGTACAATTGGCGAATCACAAGGGGTTGTATTTGGTATGACGAATGTGGGTATGATCTACAGAAGTTTAGGTAGTACGTGTAACCAACCATTTAATGCTTTGCTTGGGCCAGCTTGTCCAAACACTGGCTTCAATATTCAAGATCTTTCCGGTAGAAAGTTACCTGGTGTGCCAGATATGTCTTTCTCAATCGGTGGTGAAGTTGATCTAATGAATAACGATAATGGCTTGCTTACAGCTAGATTGGACTATATCTATAGAGGTGACTTCTATCTAACAGTATTTAACAACGAACATGAACAAGTTGAGGAGTTCGATTTCATGAACGTTGATTTAACATATCAATCTCCTGACGGAAAATGGATGGTAGATTTTTATGTGCATAATATTGAAGATAAAGATATTGTTACGGGTGCTTTCATAGGTTCTCAATCAAATGGAGGTGGTTATAACCTTTATTTGCAGGAACCAATGAATGGAGGTATATCCATACAATATAACTTCTAATACATAAGATTTTATATAATAAAACCTCTGCTTCGGCAGAGGTTTTTTTATGGAATTTAAAACAATCAATAAATATCTTGAAAACTTAGTAAATGCTTTAAGAGAAGAAAACGAAGCTAATACTGAGATGTTAGATAATTTTTACACTTATCTAGAGACGGACGATAAGAAATACCTGAAGTTAGCAAATAATCAACTGAGAGAAATATTGAAAGGTGCAGGGTTTGGGATACTTTTGGTCCTACCATTTTCACCAATAACTATTCCATATCTACTCAAAAGAGCACAAAAGCTTGGTATTGATATTATCCCAGCCTGGTATAAGAAACTTGATTTAAATGATGAAGAAAACAAGTTAAAATAATTTTTTCGGAGATAAATATGAAAAATGTCGTAATTGTAGATAGTGTAAGAACAGGTTTAGCTAAATCTTTTAGAGGTACATTTAACATGACCAGAGGAGATGATATGCTCTCCCACCTCATAGATGAAATGTTAAATAGGAATCCTAATCTTCCTGCAGATGCAGTAGAAGATGTCATTATGGGATGCGGTAATCCTGAGGGTGCCACAGGCCATAATATCGGAAGAAATTCTGTAATTTTATCTAAATTACCTATTACAGTAGGCGGTACAACCGTTAACAGGTATTGTTCATCAGGCTTACAGACTGTTTCTATGGCTGCCGGTCAAATTATGGCAGGAGGTTATGATACTGTCATTGCAGGCGGTGTAGAATCTATCTCTATGACACAACCAAACATCAACATGAATGGATTTGTTAATGACAAAATAAATGCAGAAAATCCAGGCATATATTTTCCTATGGGGACAACAGCTGAAGTTGTAGCTAAAAGATACAACGTCTCCAGAGAATCACAGGATGAATATTCTCTTCAAAGCCAATTAAGAACAGCTGAAGCACAAGAAGCTGGCAGGTACGATGATGAAATTGTTCCAATGAAAACCCAAATGCTTTTAACCAACAAAGAAACTGGAGAGCAAAAAGTAGTTGATGCTGAATGCGTCAAAGATGAATGTAATAGACCAACAACAACAATGGAAGGTTTATCTGCTCTGAAACCTGTTTTTGATGAGAACGGTAGTGTCACAGCTGGGAATTCTTCACAAATGTCTGACGGAGCATCAATTACATTAGTAATGTCTGAAGACAAGGCTTTAGAATTAGGCTTGAAACCTAAAGCTTATTTTCGAGGTTTCACAACTGTAGGTTGCAATCCAGATGAAATGGGAATAGGACCTGTTTTTGCTATTCCAAAATTATTGGCTCAAAACAATCTAACTATAGAAGACATTGGTCTATGGGAGCTAAATGAAGCTTTTGCTGTCCAAGTAGTCTATTGTAGAGACGAATTAGGAATTCCAATGGATAAATTGAATGTTGATGGTGGATCAATAGCAATTGGTCATCCATTTGGTATGACAGGATCAAGACTTACTGGACATATTGTGCGTGAACTTCAAAATAGAGAACAACAATTTGGAGTTGTGACAATGTGTGTTGGTGGTGGTATGGGAGCAGCAGGTCTGTTTGAGCGATATCCCTCTTAGTGAATAAAGAAGAATATTTTCTAGAAAAATATTTAAAACCCTGCGCCGGTGTAAATAAACAGTTTCCTCTTGAAATTGGGGATGATTGTGCTGTTATAACCTTCTCTGAGGACTTATTAATTTCTTCAGATAATTCCGTAGTAGATGTTCATTTTCCTAACACTTTTGACCCTTATTTTATAGCTTATCGATCTGTAGCAATTGCAGCATCAGATATTATTGCAATGGGTGCTTACCCAGAAGGTTATTTGCTTAACATTACGCTTCCGGAACCTTCAGACCAATGGTTTAAACAATTTTCTAACGGCATTAGTGATTTCAATAATGATTATGGGACTAATTTAATTGGAGGGGATCTAACGAAAGGACAATTAAATATTTCTGTCACAGTATTTGGGAAAAAATTCAAAAATATTATTAAACGAGGAGGCGCTGAAGTTGATGATGAAATATATGTCTCAAATGCAATAGGACATGGAAAACAGGGGTATGAGCTCTATAAAAAACAAATATTTGATTTACCAAATCAGTATCTCAAACCTAAATTGCTTTCAAAAGAAGCTATTAAAGCATTAAATCCTATTCTGAATTCTGCTATTGATGTGTCTGATGGCTTACTTTTAGATTTAAATAGAATTTGTGAACAATCTCAAAAGGGTGCAGTTGTAAGTATAAATGATCATGTATTCACAAATTCAATTGAAGATATAGTTGGGGGAGATGATTATGTATTACTTTTTACGTGTCCTTCAAAACACAACGAGCTTGTAAAGAAAATTTTGCCAAATTCAATCAAGTTGGGAAGCATTACTCAAGAAAAAGAAATTTTAGTGACGGACAAGACTGGAAAAAATATTAATTTTAAAAATCTAGGCTGGGATTCTCTCTAAAAATTCGAAATCTGTTCCTTAATGGAATCAATATCTAAGCCATTGATTTTTAGAATTTCATTTCTGCTTCCATGTTCTGGAAAAGCATCATCTAAACCAAGATTTAACACTGGTATAGTAATTTTTTTGCTTAAAAGGTATTCATTTACTGCACTTCCACAGCCACCTTTAGTGGTATGATCTTCAAGCGTTACTATTTTCGAATATTTATTACATATTTCATCGATTAATTCTTCGTCCAGTGGTTTTACAAATCGCATATCACATAAACCATAATTTGTTTCCTGAACAATTTCCAAAGCTCTGTCAATCAGCACCCCAAAGTTTAAAATGCATACATCATTACCCTCATTTATTTTTTTGCCTTTACCAATTTCCACTGTTGATAACTCTTTATTCACTTGAGCACCACAGCCACTACCTCTCGGGTACCTTACTGCAGCTGGACCTTCGTATTCAAAACATGTATTCAGCAGGATTCTTGTTTCATCTTCGTCAGAGGGTGTTGCAATTACTAAATTGGGGATACAGCGCATAAAACTTATATCAAAACTTCCAGAATGAGTAGGGCCATCTTCACCTACGATCCCAGCTCTATCCAAAGCAAATGTAACATCAATATTTTCTAAACATACATCATGGATAAGTTGATCATATGCCCTTTGTAAAAAAGTTGAGTATATTGCAACCACTGGCTTCATGCCGCCTAAGGCTAAACCAGCCCCAAATGTCACTGCATGTTGCTCTGCAATTGCAACATCATAAAATCTTTCAGGATACTGTTTCTCAAAATTTACCATACCAGAACCCTCTGTCATTGCAGGAGTGATGGCAACTAATTTTTTTTCTATCTCAGCTTTATCACAAAGCCACTCACCGAAAATATCTTGAAATTTTATTTGTGATTTAGAGGGATTTTTCTCAATTTTTGAAATAGCATGGAATTTTATTCTTTCGTTTTCTGCAGGTTCAAACCCTGCACCTTTTTTTGTAATAATGTGAAGCAAATAAGGCTCTGACTTTTCTTTCATTCTTTCAAGAGTCTTGACTAGCAATTTCACATCATGGCCATCAATTGGTCCTATATAATGCATGCCAAGATCTTCAAATAAATTTCCTGGCATTACAGCTGATTTCAAACCATCTTTGAGTGATCGAGAAATATGTAATCCAAAAGGTAAGTTTTTAAGAACTTTCTTACCACTTGATTTAAGTTTTTTATAACTTTTTGATGCCCATACTTTAGCTAAATAATCTGATAAGCCCCCCTTATTTTTTGAAATAGACATATCGTTATCATTCAAAATGATATTTAGGTCCCTGCCAAGATGGCCGGCATGCATAAGACCTTCAAATGCAAGACCAGCTGTCATAGCGCCATCCCCAATAACTGAAAATATAGTTTTGTTACCTTTCAATAATTGATTAGCTTCGTTCATGCCTAATGATGCACTTATGGATGTACTGGAATGACCAACACTCATGGCATCGTATTCAGATTCTGTGATTGATGGAAATGCAGCTAAGCCATCTAGTTGTCTTATTTTATGCATCTTATCTTTCCTGCCGGTAAGAATTTTATGAGGATAGGCTTGATGTCCTGTATCCCATACAATTTTATCGTTCGGCAGATCCAAAACGTAATGCAATGCAATAGTTAGTTCAATGGCGCCCAATCCTGCACCAAAATGGCCTCCAGACTGACTCACAGAATAAAGCAAGAATTCTCTTAATTCGTCAGCCAAAACCTCTAGCTCACTTAAATTTAGTTGTTTTAAATCAGCAGGAAAATTTACTTTATCAAGTAGAATGCTCTTTGGTTTATCTTTGGGAAACTCTTTAAAAATTTTCATTAATTTCTTCTATTAAATAAGTTTTCTACGTAAAACTTAAATGGGTGATTATTTAAACTCAATTTTGATAATGATTCCAATGTTTCATGTTGAAATTTTTTAATCTCATTCATAGTTTCTGATGGGCCCACTAATAAAGGAAGATTTTTTTTGTTTTTAGAATGATCTTTATTGGTTGCTTTGCCCAAACTTTCTTCTGACTCCTCTAAATCAAGCAAGTCATCAATTAATTGAAAAGCTATACCAATATTTCTTGCAATTCCAGTCCACTCTTTCTCAGACTGTTTAGCAATCATTAAGGGTGCTAATATACAAAATTCAATAAGTAGGCCGGTTTTCAAATAATTCATTTGAATTATCTCATCTTTATTTGCAGATTCTTGCTCAAAACTTATGTCTAATGCTTGTCCAAGTATCATGCCCTCATAGCCAATTTTTTCCATCAAAAGCTTTACTATTGAAACTTTAAGTTCGTCTGATAGTTTGTGATCATCAAGAATGATCTGGATTGCTAATGATTGCATAGCATCACCAGCGAGCACAGCAGTTGCCTCTGAATATTTTTTATGAAGAGTTGGTTGGCCTCTTCGAAGATCATCGTCATCCATGCAGGGCAGATCATCATGAACAAGAGAGTAGGTATGAATGATTTCTGCTGCTAGAGCAAGTGAATCTAAATCTTCCAACGCTACATTATAAAGATCACCTACTAGGTATATTAAAGTCGGTCTTACACGTTTTCCAGGAGCTGAAAGTGCAAACTTAATTGCTTCTTGGATTTGATTATTTGAATTTAAATAAGAATTAAGTTGATTATTTATTCTTTTTTGAAGCTCTACTTCAAAGTTATCTAAACTAAGATTCGTCACTTTCAAAAGTTTTTGTTTCGCCGTCTTCAGTTAACTCTTTTATTTTGTTTTCAGCTGATTCAAGCTCTTTCTGACACACCTTAATTAACGATATGCCTTTTTCAAAACTCTTTAATGATTCATCTAGGCTAGGCTCACCATCTTCAAGAGCCTTAACAATTTTTTCGAGTTCTTTTATAGATTCTTCAAATTTTGCCATTATAAAATTTTACTTAAGTTTTTAACTTTTAAAAAGCGTGCCTATTTTATTAGGTATTGATGTAACAAAATTCCTCGCACTCATT
Organism: uncultured SAR86 cluster bacterium; assembly: GCA_902619265.1. Taxonomy (GTDB): domain Bacteria; phylum Pseudomonadota; class Gammaproteobacteria; order Magnimaribacterales; family TMED112; genus TMED112. The sequence goes on along the minus strand of CACNDL010000004.1, from coordinate 44,313 downwards.
CTGTACTCTTTGAGATTTTCAAGAATCATTAAGAATGATGGGGTTACTAACAAGGTAATAATAGTGCTAAAACCTAAGCCCCAACAAATACTTATTCCAAACACTTGGTACCATTTAACTGTCGATGTTCCCTCATAAATAGCTCTATTTATTACATCGATACTATACCCGAATGATAAAAACATTAGTCCAAAGATAGTAGTAACAGTTGTTAAAAGCACAGGTCTAAGTCGACTCATACAAGTTTCTGCTATTAACTCAGTTGCTGGCTTATCTGGAAAATCTAATCTTAATTTATTAAAGGTATCGATCAATACAATATTATTATTCACAACTATCCCGGCCAAACCAACTAAGGCAGTTCCAGTCATAATGGTTGACGGCTCTGATCCAGTGACAGTTAAACCCAAAAATACTCCTGCTGTTGAAAATAATACCGACAAAAGAATAACTATTGGTTGAGAAATACTATTGAACTGGGTAACTAAAATTATGAACATTAAGAATAGAGCGCCATAGAATGCCTGAATTAGAAAGTCAGTTGCTTCTGCACCTCTTTCAGTTAACCCACCGAATGTTATATCCATTCTAGGATCATCAAAACCAGTATCATCTATCCATTGTTGAATCTTGTTGATTTCACCATTTAAGTTAAAACCTGGCACATTAGTAGCATTAATTTCATAAAAAAACTGGCCGTCTCTTCTTACAAGACTAGCTGCATTTGGGCGAGCTTCGACATCAACAAAACTTGATACAGGTACTGCTCCATTTCTGGAATTAACGGTTATATTTTCAAGATTCGACAATGTTCTTTTATCTTTGGCAAATCTAGCTCTTATATCGATCTCTTCTTTAGAATCATCTGGTCTATATTCTCCAAGCATTATGCCTGTTGTAACCATTTGGATGGTCGACCCTATATCATATAGGCTTATGCCTGATTGAAAGGCTCTCTCTTTATCTACATCAATTTTCCATTCAATTTTATATTTAGGTAACGTGTCATTAACCCCAGTGAGACCTTCAATATTTTGATCAATATAATTTCTCAGTTCTCGTGTCTTTCTTTCAATAAGACCTAAATCTTCACTCATTAGCTGTATTTCTACGGGTGCACTGAATTGACCAGGCCCTTCCTGAACTTCTCTTATGCTAAGTTTATATCCTGATATATCAGAGACTGCTTCTCTTAATAGGGCTAATACCTCAAAACCTGTGATGTCTAGTTCTTTAGGATCTTCTAAGACTATATAACCTCTTCCAACTCCGTCACCACTTCCACCGCCACCGGAAACGCTAATATTAAGATCATCCACTCCTTTTACTGCAATCAATTTTTGTTCAGCATCTATTGCAAAGTCCCTGGCTTCGTACGGTGATAAGTTTCCTCTAGCTTGAATATCAGCCTCAATCAACCAAGGTTCAACTGAAGGGAAATATACAAACTGTTTACCATAATTTGGAACGATGTTTCCTAAGATTAAAAACATAGTTAAAAAAGTGTAAGCAACTGACTCAACTGGATTTTTAACCGCAAAATTTATTGCTTTTCTATATGATTTTTTTAAAGGCGTGTCATCACTATCATTATTTGTGTCATTAGCTTTTTTTCTTCTTCCTAATAAAGATCCAATAACTGGTGCAAAGATTAATGCGTATGCTAATGAAGCCGCCAAGATAACAAAAACTGTTACTGGCAAGTAACGCATAAATTTGCCTGATATTCCTGGCCAAATCATAAGTGGTGAAAAGGCTGCTAGTGTTGTTAGAACTGAAGCAAAAACCGGTGTAAACATTCTTTCAGCAGCGTTCGTATATGCTTCTTTTCGAGACAGACCTTTGTCGATTAATTTGTCGGCGTACTCAACAATCACGATCCCGCCATCAATAAGCATACCCAAACCTAGCAACATCCCGAACATTACGAGAAAATTAAATTCGTATCCTATAAAGAAGTGTAGAATTCCAAAACCAACCAGAAAAGAGAAGGGAATGGCAATACCAACAATAAGTCCATTTCTCAGACCAAGCGTTGCCACAACTAGGACCATTACAAGTATTACAGCTGTGATTATATTTCCTTCAAGTTCAGAAACCATATCACCAGCAAATTTTGTTGTATCTAGTCCAGGCTGTATGATTAAGTCATCTGGGAAATCTTCTCTAATTTTTTCAACTTCTGCTTGCACAGCTTGAGCAATATCCAATTCATTAAAACCAACTCTTTTAGTTATTGAAAGAGAAATTGCATCAAAACCATTAATCCTAGAAAAACTACTTGGGTCTTTAAATGTTCTTTTAATATCGGCAACATCACCCATTTTCACGACTTTATTGCCATCGGATTTGATTGGAAGGTCAAAAACATCCTGTCTTGTCTCAAATATACTTGGAATTTCTACTGCAAATTTTCCCGAACCTGTATCTTGAAAGCCTGCAGGTATTAAAACGTTATTATTTCGCACAGCGCTGTAAATTTCAGTGAGACTAACACCCAAGCTTTCTAATTTTGCTTGTGATACTTCAACTTCTAAAAGCTCTTCAGGTACACCACCAATTTCGACGCCCAAAACGCCTGGGACTTTTTCAAATCTGTCTTGAATTTCTTGGGCGACGGCGTATCCAGATCTGAGATTTGAAAAACCATATATGCTATAAATTAATATTGGCCAATCATTGTCAGATCTTTCTCTTACAATAGGATCATTTGCTTCTGGGGGTAATTGATTTCTTACTTCACCAATAGCTCTTTCTACGTCTAAAATTGCTTGATCCATATCATAATCAACATCATATTGAATGGTTAAATTAGTGAAACTTTGTGTATTTATCGATCTTACTTGTTCTTGGCCTTCGAGACGTAAAAATCTGTTTTCTAATGGTTTTGCAACAATTCGTGCCATATCCTCAGGTGCAGCACCCTCTAAAAATACTGAAACATTCACAAATGGAAATTGAATATTAGGGTTAGAGGCAATAGGCATTGCTGCTCTTCCAAACATACCCATAATAATTAAGAAAATCATTACAAGGAGAGTGGTTCTAAACTTGCTTACCGCTGTTTTAACAATTCCCATTATCTATATTTTGAAATTACTTCATCACCATCTTTGACAAAGCCTTGACCACCAACGATAACATTAGTTTCATCAGGGATACCGGTTATCCAGGCACCTTGGACAGTATCGATTAGTATCTGTACATCCATAATCTGCACCACATCATTTAAAACAGTAGCAAGTGCTACATTACCTTGGTCCCCAAGCAAGAAGGCTGAAGTCGGAATAAAGTGTGCTTTAACTGGCTCAGTATAGATTATTAATTCTCCAGTCAACCCATCTTTGATATTTAGATCTGCATTATCTAACTCAGCCTCAACCCTAAATGTCCTAGTCCTAGTGTCTGCAGCAGAACTTATAAATGAAACCTCAGTATTATATTTTTCACCTGATATAAAATTAATCTCAGCATCTAGCCCAGGTTTAATTTTTGCCACCATCATTTCGGACACATTTCCCACTATTTTCAATGGTGTCAGAGAAATTATCGAAGCACAGTTTTGTCCATTTTGAAGAAGTTGTCCTTTTTTAGCTAGATTTTCGACGAAGCCATCAAAGGGCGCTTTAATTTCAGTTCTTTCTAATTCTATTTTTGCACTCTCGAATACTGTTTCAGTTGTTACTAAAGCTGATTCTGAAATTAATCCTTTTTTCTTTAGCTCAATAGAAGAATCGTAATCAATTTTACTTTTCTTAAAGTTAGCCTCTCTTTGGCCTGAGTCAAGTTTGCAAATTACATCATCTTTCTTGGCATAATCACCATCAGCAAAACCAACTTCAACAACTTTTTCTGAAGTTTGAGATTTAACATCTACTTTTGAAAAAGCTTGGGATTCAGCTTTCACAGTGACTGGCAGTCTATAGTCGACTGCTTTTGAGTTATTTACTAGAACAACTTCTTTAGAAACTGGTGCTACGTATTCTTCCGGCTCTGTTTGCGCAAAATAACCAGAAATCATCCATATAACTGTAAAAAAAAGTATTACACCTGAAGCTCTTAAATTTTTCTTGTTCATTTAAATTTTATATTTCTCTCTCAAATTAGCTAAAGTATCACTATTACTTTTGTCTGGAGATCCTACAGTCTCCTTATAAGGATCAAAAAAGTCAAATTCTTCTTTATGTCCATTAGATGAATCTTCAACATTAAAATTCCATTTTTTCTTTATGAAATCTAGAAATTTAATGTCCCAAGATGTAAAAGCTCTGCCATCTTCTTTCCAATAAAGTATGAATTCAGGTAAATATTTTTCTGCAAACTCTATATCTATACCTGTCATTTTAATTATGTCCATGCAATCGTCAGATGGTGTCCAAGAATTATCAATAACAGTAGGAGATTTTTTCGTATCTACTTCAGCATTAAATTGCGCCCACTTTAATCTTGCATGTTCGATAAATTTTGAATTATAAGAAATTAAAACATCAGGTCTTTCTGACCAATAAATAACAAATTCAGGAATAAGTTCCTTTATGAATGATTCTTCCATACCAGACCGCACTAATATTTCAAGAACGTCGTCCGTAGGACTCCAATCAGAAGCAATGTTTGATCTTTTAATTTTCTTTGGAGTTTGAAGTTTTGTTTTTGGCTGCCCTTTTGTGAGTGAAACTAATTTTTTTTCTGTATCCAGGTCAATTAGGCCCCTGACATTTAAGTCAATTAGTAAACTCATTAACTCATTCTCGTCCCAAAAACTCAATTCTTTCAGCAGAAATTCAATTTTACATTTTTGCAACTCAGAATTTGTTATGTACTCCAACAGAACTGCAGTATTCAGACCTAATGTTTCTGCTATCTCACGCTTGAATTTAAATTCCATATATTTCTATCTTCGGGCTTTAACTGCTTGTGCTAAATCATTCAGTAATTTCTTAGTTTCTTCCCAGTCTACACAAGCGTCAGTAATACTTTTACCATATTCCATATTTTCAGAAATTTTCTGATTACCTTCTTTTAAATGACTTTCAATCATTACACCTATAATGTCTTTGTTACCACTTGCAATTTGATCACATATAGAAGCAGATACCTTTTTTTGATTTTCATGATTTTTTTGACTATTCCCATGGCTAAAATCGACCATAATATTGGCGTTGACCTCATTTTTTTCTAGGTCAGCACGACAATTTTCAATATCTGACGCATGATAATTTGGTTCGAGGCCTCCTCGTAAAATAATGTGAGTATCATCATTTCCTGATGTTTTAAATATTGCTACTTTTCCTTTTTTGGTTGTTCCTAGAAAGACATGTTGATATTGTGCTGATTTAATTGCGTCAATTGCTATCTGAATATCTCCTTTAGTAGAATTTTTGATACCCATTGGACATGAGAGCCCAGATGTTAATTCTCTGTGAACCTGACTTTCTGCTGTTCGTGCTCCAATTGCTCCCCAGCAAACAAGGTCTGAGACATATTGAGGTGAAATTAAATCTAAAAATTCTGTTCCAGTTGGCATGCCTAAATCAGCAATATCCTTTAATAACTTTCTAGAAATTCTGAGGCCTTCGTTAATTTTGAAAGAATTATCAAGCCTAGGATCATTGATGAGGCCTTTCCAACCAATTGTGGTTCTAGGCTTTTCGAAATAAACCCTCATAACCACCATAAGTTCATTCTCAACGGATGAAGAGAAATCTTTTAAAAGTTTTGCATATTCTAAAGCAGCCTTTGGATCATGTATTGAACAAGGGCCAACAACTACTATAACCCTATCATCCTGCCTATGTAATATTTGGCTAATACTTCTTCTTGCTCCAAAAATTAATTTTGAAGATTCCTTATCTAATGGTATTTCATTAGTTATTTCTTCAGGTGTAGAAAGTTCCTCTCTTGAGAGAATTCTACTGTTGTCAGTTATATACATCATATTATTTAAACAGAGCTGTAAATTTTACATCATCGAAGCTAAAGTTTCTCTTTAAAAATCAAACATTTAGCAAGAAATAATTTTTTTATTAATAAACACAATATTTAGTATTTATTTTCTTTTTTATATACAATATCTAGTGTATGGAAGCCGTTCAGGAAATAGCATTACCAAAAGTTAAAGGTAGTACGGTAGATCAGTTACCAGAAAACCTCTATGTACCTCCAAAAGCACTGCTTTTGCTGTTAGATGTTTTTTCCGGGCCGATGGATTTTTTGTTGTACCTCATACAACGCAAAAATTTAGATATTTTAGAAGTTAATTTAATTGAAATTACAGATCAATATATTGCCTATATTGAAATGATGGAAGATTTTGAGTATGAGTTGGCAGGGGATTATTTAGCAATGGCTGCGTATTTAGCTGAAATCAAATCTAGAATTCTATTACCACGAGAAGAAGAAAATGAAGAGGAAGACGGGGATCCGAAAGCAGAACTTCTTAGAAGGCTGCAAGAATATAAAAGATTTAAAGAAGTATCTTTTAAGTTAGATGAAATGCCAAGAATAGATAGAGATATATTCCCTGCGGCAGGAAAGTTGCCAGAATTTGAACTACCTAAACCAAAGAATAATTATGATAAAAATGATTTAACATTTGCGCTTAGATCAATGCTTGATGAAATGGTGAGATTATCAAGTCATAAAATCAAACTCGAAAATATAACTCTTGAATCAAAAATGAAACTCTTATTGGATAGTTTGAAAGAGAGAGATTTTATATCTTTGCCAGAGCTTATTCTTAAAGGTGAATCTAAACTGGCAGTTTCAGTTATTTTGTCTGCTGCTTTGGAATTAAACAGAAAAGGTTACATTGAAATCGTACAAGCAGAGCAGTTTGGAGAGATTTACTTTAAGGGGTCAGAAGAGGTAGTTCATTAATGGATATTAAAAAAAGAACAGAGGCATTATTGCTAGCAGCAAACAGAGCTTTATCTGTGAAAGACATTGTAGAGTTATTAGAAACTCAATCTGCTGAGGAAGAATCTGAAGTTTTAAGTGCAGTTGTATCTCTTAAAGAAGATTATGCAGATAAGCCTTATGATTTAGTTGAAGTTTCAAGCGGTTACAGAATCCAATTGAATCAAGATTATTCAAAAGATATTGCCAAGCTATGGGAAGTGAAGCCATTAAGACTTTCTAGAGCTACATTGGAGACACTCTCAATAATCACATACATGCAGCCAGTTACAAGAGGAGACATTGAGGATATAAGAGGAGTGAACGTAGCAACCAACGTGATTAAAGTTTTGATGGATCAAGGTTGGATTAAAATAAAAGGTTACAGAGATGTGCCTGGAAGACCAGCTCTTTTTATAACTACGCAAAAATTCTTGGATGATTTTTCTATGAAAACATTAGATGATCTTCCGGTTTTACCTGATTTACCTGAAATAGAAAATATTTCGCCGGAATTAAGTCTTCAGGAAGATGCAATTGAGCAAGAAGCTCCAAAACAATAAAGAAAAGCTTGAAAAATACCTGGCAAATTTGGGTTTTGCATCTCGTCGTAATGTAAATGAATTTCTAAAGACACAACAAGTTACACTAAATTCTAAAAAAGTTAAAAAAGATACATTTGTTCAAAATGACGATATTTTAAATATTGATGGCGAGGATCTGGTTGTTGAGTTGAACCCTGAAACTGAGGTGCTTATATATCACAAACCCATTGGTCAGGTATGTTCAAATATTCCAACAGATAAGAATGATAGTGTTTTTCAGGGGTTGCCAGCAAGAAAAAAAGGCAAGTGGATTATGGTTGGGCGGCTTGATGTAAATACATCCGGACTTTTAATTTTTTCTAACGATGGAAATCTAGTAAATCTCTTAGCACATCCAAGCAGCAATATTGATAGGGAATATTTATGCAGGGTCTACGGTGATGTATCAGACAAAAAGATTGAAAATTTACTCAAAGGAGTAAAGGTAAATAATGAGCTAGCTCAATTCTCTGATATCGTAGCAGTTAAGAAAACTTCAAAATCAAAAAATCATTGGTTCTATGTCTGTTTATTTAGTGGAAAAAATAGAGAAGTTAGAAAGCTTTGGAAAACACAAAAATTAGATGTTAATAGATTGATAAGGCTAAGGTTTGGGCCAATTTTATTGCCTGATAATTTAAAACCTGGTGGATGGAAAAAGTTTTCCAAAAAAGAAGTTTCAAAGTTAAAAAATATTCTAGAAATTAATTGAGTTTGATTATTCCGACAACAGGAAAATGATCTGATACTCCAATTAAATTTTTTGCATCGTACCTGATGGGTGTTCCATCTTTCCTTGTTTGAAGCGGATGATTCACAATACTTACTCCATCTGTAACAAAATTTGTTTCTCTATTTTTTCTTATCATAATTACATCGAGAAAACTCCACGATTTGCCTGTGAACCAGTAGCTTGTTCCGTTGCATTCTGAACATTGATCCCTATGAGATACATACCAATCCTTATTGGCATTTTTAAAAGTACCTTCTTTATCATCCTCAGTTTTAGTGACGTTAAAATCACCTAAAGCTAAGACAGGACCTTCAGTAGCTGAGGCTAGTTTTTCTAATGTTGAAAAGGCATCTTTTCTCATAAAAACTGGATTATAGGGCGCAGGAAAGTGTACATTGAAAACAGTTATTTTTTTATCTTTGACAGAAAAAACACTTTCGTGGATTTCTCTTGTATCACCAATTTGTTGTTTCGTGCCGCCACTAAATTGAATCTTATGTAATTTTGATTTAATGATTTTATATTTTGATATAAAAGCTGTATCTATGCCTCTATTATCACTACCCTCGAGAAGGACACTATGCTTATATCCAGCTTCTTCTAGTTTTTTGAATAGTTGTTTTAGAATTCTTTTATTCTCTACTTCTTGTAAGCCAATTATATCTGGACCATTAGATCCATAAGATAAAATAACTGAAGCAATGGAATTTAATTTATGTTCAATCACCTCATCTGTCCAATCAATATACAAGCAATCGTCTCTCCATCTTTTTGTAGAAATTTTTTCACAGTTTTTTATATGTAAAGGTGTTTGTTTTTTTGAAAATTCAAGATAAGTTTCATCTGTTTTATAAGCATCATTTTTATTATCAAAAAGATTTTCAACATTAAATGTCATCACTGACACAGTTTCAGCATATAAAGAAACAGAAAAAAATAACGCTGCAAATATTTTAAGTAAATTATTCATTCTCAACTCTCCATTCAGTTATTGTGTTGACTCTTATATCCCTCCAAGCATTTTTATCGAGCGACCAAACCATTATTGTTTCGCTTTCTGCAGAAATATTCATAATTTTAACACCTTCAGGCATTAACTCTTCATTGAGTGTGGAGGGCATAACCCTTATTTCACCTGAATCAATTTTTTTAAAACTGATTACGACGATACCTCTCTTTAAAGCAGTAATTAGTTCATTCATGATAGTTATACATAATACCTGTTTCCTGACATTCATCTGACAATAACCATAAATAATCCACAGCAATTTCATCAGGTGTTCTTAAAGTGTTTGGGTCTTCAGCTGGAAAAGCCTGAGCCCTCATTTGCGTCCTTGTTGGACCAGGATTGTAGGAATTAACTCTCAGATCTTTCTCGTACTCATCTGCAAGACTTTGCATAAGACCTTCAACGGCAAATTTAGAAATAGAGTAACTTGTCCAAAATGCTCGAGCTTTTCTTCCAACTCCGGATGATGTGAAAACAACAGATGGTTTTTTGGCTTTGAGCAATAGAGGCAACGATAACTGAGTCAGTAAAAAATTACTTTCAAAATTTACCTGCATTACTGTTTTAAGTTGATTAAATGAGGTGTTTATTACTGGCGACAAATATCCCAGAACCCCAGCTATATGCACTAAACCATCTAATTTTTCATAATTTTCATATAAGCTGTCAGCCAATTTCTTGTAATCTTTTTCACTGGCTTTCAAAAAATCAAATTCAACTATTAAGGGCTCATTCCCACCCTCATCGCAAATTTCATCCTGCAGTGAATAAAGTTTTTTTATGTCTTTGGAGAGCAATATTAGATTTGCTTGATTCTTAGCAGCAATTTTAGCTACAGCCCTGCCAATTCCTGAACCAGCTCCTGTAATAAGGATATTTTTATTAGAAAGAGAGTCTTCAGAAAAGCTTATAGAAGGAACATGTTTCATAATATATTTTTTATTTCATTTGGCGAATCAATAATATAGTCTGCACCCCATTTCAGCGGATCAGACTGAAAATACCCATAAGTGCAAGCAATAGATTTAACATTAGCATTTTTTGCAGTTTGTATATCTCTTTCATGGTCTCCAACATAAAAAGATGTTTCAATGCTGGCATTCAATGAATTTAGTGCTTTAAGAATTCCCTCAGGATCAGGTTTTGTTTGATGAACATCTTCTGGACAAATAATTACACTAGTTTCTTTATGCCAGTTTAGTGTCTCAATAATAGGAAGAGTATACTTAGCCGATTTATTCGTAACAATTCCCCAGGAGATGCTATTTTCATTTAAATAATTCAATAATTCTCCAACACCGTTATACAAATGAATGTCAGTTGTCATTATTTGAGTATATCTTTCTAAAAATTTTGATTTTAACGCGTCAATTTTTTCATCACTGGCGTCTGGGAAAGCATTTCTTAAAACTAGCGAAGCACCTCGAGAGGAAAATTCTCTCACAATTTCAAAATTAACAGGAGCTTGGGATTCATTTTCCTTTAATTCATTAACAATTTTTAAAAACGAAAGACCTGAATTGATCAATGTGCCATCAAGATCAAATAATACAGCGTTATTTTTTGGTTGCATGAATAATATAATTAACTGAAGGATCGTCAGTAAGGCGAACAATATCCAAAAATGGTAGATATGACATACCTTTAACCTCTTCAAAATCTAAACTTGCTCGGTCAATATAATCTTTCATTTCAGAAGGCTTAATAAGTTTCTCAAATTCATGTGTTCCTTGAGGAAGAATATTAAGAATATATTCAGCACCTAAAATTGCAAAAATAAAAGACTTTAAATTTCTATTGATCGTTGAAAAGAATAAATTTCCACCTGGTTTACAAAGTTGGGCACATTCTTTTACAACCTCTGCTGGGTCTGGAACATGCTCTAACATTTCTAAACATGTAATTACATCAAATGTTTTTTTCTCTTTTACTATTTCAGTCGTACTTATTTTTCTGTAATTTATATCAAGCTTGGATTTTTTTTGTCTTATTTTGGCTACGTTTAATGGGCCATCAGCTAAATCAATAGCTGTTACATTTGCTCCTTTTTGTGCCAAAAGTTCAGCAAGAATACCACCGCCACAACCAATATCTAAAATTTCTAGATTTTTTATGTCTACCTTGTCTTCAATGTAACTTGTTCGTAATGGATTTATTAAATGCAGCGGTTTGAATTTTCCATTTGGATCCCACCACTGGTCAGCAAGCTTTGAGAATTTTTCTAATTCTAATTGATCAAAATTTTCCATAAGTTAAAGTATATCTTTAGACATTAAATATTTTATGATTTTAGGGGCCGTCACACCAAAAAACCAAAAAGATCTTAGATCGAGTTTACATCCAAACACGATAAAGCCAATTTTAGATATGGGTATAGATATTATATTTGAAAGTGGTCTCGGTGAAGGTATAGATGTAAATGATGAAGTTTTAACAAGCCTTGGTGCGAAGTCAGTTAGTCGGGAAGCATGTCTATCCAAATCAGACGTACTTATGTCAACGTCACCAATTTCAGTCGATGAGATTACAGCAATGAAAGACAAAGCTCTATTTCTCGGCCTAATGGAACCTTTTTCAAATAAGGAGCAATTTTCTGGGTTTCAACTAAATAATATTTCAGCAGTAAGTATGGAGTTCATACCAAGAATTACTAGAGCACAAAAAATGGATGTGTTAAGTAGCCAATCCAATTTAGCTGGATATGTTGCAGTCATTGAATCAGCTAAAGAGTTAAAGTCGGCTTTACCAATGATGATGACAGCAGCAGGGACATTGAAACCAGCTACAGTTTTTGTAATTGGAGTTGGAGTGGCAGGTTTGCAAGCAATTGCAACTGCAAAAAGGCTAGGTGCAAAAGTTGAAGCATTTGATACCAGGCCAGTTGTTGAAGAACAAGTTAAATCATTGGGAGCTAAGTTCGTAAAAATAGATTTGGGGGATACCGGCCAAACCGAACAAGGCTACGCAAATGAACTCACTAAAGAACAAATTCAACTGCAGAAAGATCTACAAAGTGAAGTTTGTGCAAGATCAGACATTGTGATTACAACTGCACAACTTTTTGGAAGACCAGCCCCAAAACTGATCGATGATAAAACTATTAAAAAAATGAAGCCAGGTAGTGTAATTTTTGATATGGCTGTTGAAAGTGGAGGCAACGTTGAGGGCTCTATTCTGGACGAAATAAATGTAATAAATGGTGTGAAAGTAATGGGCTTTTCAAATTTACCATCTATGGTTTCAGATCATGCATCATATGCCTTAAGTAATAACTTTACAAATTTTATATCTGATTTCTATTGCACAGAGAAAAAGTGTATTGAATTAGACCTTGAAGATGAAATTATAAAATCTGCATTGCTTGTTCATGATGGCGAAATACTAAATGGAGCGTTTAAATAATGGAAATTATACTTTTATTATTTTTTATTTTAATTTTAGCAATTTTTCTAGGTTTGGAATTGATTTCTAAAATCCCAAGCACTCTACATACTCCTTTAATGTCTGGAGCAAATGCAATTAGTGGCATCACTTTAGTCGGCGCGTTAAGTCTTGATACAGGCAGCAACTTACAGATGATCCTGGCCTTTTCAGCAATTACTTTTGCTTCAATTAATGTTTTCGGTGGCTACCTAGTTACAAATCGAATGTTGAGAATGTTTAAAAAGAAATGATGGAACTTGATTTAAATTTACTGCAACAGCTTGGATATATATTCTCAGCTATATTATTCATCTATGGTTTAAAAATGCTCTCTAATGAGAGTACTGCTGCGAGAGGCAACGTTGTGAGTTCCATAGGGATGCTTTTTGCAGTGCTTGTCACTGTCATTGAAATCGTAAATCCAGTACTTGTGCTTTCAGCCGTGCTGCTTGGCGCTTTAATTGGTTCTGCTTTTGCTTTGAAAGTAAAAATGACTTCAATCCCTGAGATGGTTGCACTATTTAATGGGTTTGGTGGTTTATCTTCTTTCTTTTTAGCTTGGTCAGAATTCAATAATCTTTCTGCAATTAGTTTAATAATGGTTTTATCTTTTATGACTGTGCTTATTGGTGGCATTACTTTCAGCGGCAGCGTCGTTGCATTTTTCAAGCTCTCGGAAATCTTAAAAGGGAATAATAATTTTCTTAATAAAGCTTCAAGATGGTTTTTAATATTTAGCTTTTTATTCGTAATCATCGCAGTTATTCAAGTAATAGCTGGAGGTCTGGGCTATGAATTCATAGATTTAGCCCTGATACAAAAAATATTTATAGCTCTTCTTATCATATCCTTGTTTGCAGGATTAGCCTTCGTTCTACCAATTGGAGGAGGAGATATGCCAGTTGTTATTTCCTTGCTTAACTCATTCTCAGGTATAGCAGCAGCCTCTGCTGGTGTTTTGTTAACAAACACTGCTTTGATAGTTGCTGGTTGTTTAGTTGGTGCTTCAGGATTAGTCCTGACGCTAATTATGGCCAAATCAATGAATAGAACCTTATACAACATCTTTTTTGTAGGTTATGAAAGTTCAGGTTCAAGTGCTGCAGAAATTGATGGAGAAATTAAACCAATCTCTGCTGAGGATGCATATCTTGTTGTTGAAGCAGCAAGATCAGCACTAATAGTACCTGGTTATGGTATGGCAGTTGCTCAAGCTCAACATGTTGTAAAAGAATTAGGTGATTTGCTGGAGGAAAATGGTTGTGAAGTTTCTTATGGCATTCATCCTGTAGCAGGCAGAATGCCGGGACATATGAATGTACTTTTGGCTGAGGCTAATGTTTCATATGACAATCTTCTTGAACCAAAAGATATAAATCCAACAATGGAAACTGTTGATATTGCAATTGTGATTGGAGCAAACGATGTAGTAAACCCATCAGCAACCGAAGAGCCAGGTAGCCCAATCTATGGTATGCCTATTCTTGAAGTACATAGAGCTAAAACGGTAATGGTCTTGAAAAGGTCAATGGCTTCAGGTTTTGCAGGGGTTCAGAACCCATTATTTTTCAAAGAAAATTCTCGAATGCTTTTTGGCGATGCGAAGGAAAGTATTTCTAAATTAGTCGCTGAATTTAAAGATTAGTTGAGATCCCTATGATAAAATAGGTACGTGCAAGAGTTTGCTAAAGAAGTCCTTTCTGTTGACATTAAAGAAGAGTTAAAAAAGTCCTATTTGGACTACGCTATGAGTGTCATAGTTGGGCGAGCTTTACCTGATGCTCGAGATGGCATGAAACCAGTTCACAGACGAATTTTGTTTGCCATGCACAAACTGTCCAACACCTACAATAAACCTAATAAAAAGTCAGCGAGAGTCGTAGGAGATGTGATTGGTAAATATCATCCACACGGTGATACTGCAGTTTATGACGCCATAGTAAGAATGACACAGGACTTTTCTCTCAGGTATCCACTAATACAAGGACAAGGGAACTTTGGTAGCATTGATGGTGATTCAGCTGCAGCGATGAGATACACAGAAATCAGAATGCAAAAAATTACTGATCAAATACTTGCAGACATTGAAAAAGAAACAGTAAGTTACTCTCCAAATTACGACGGGACTGAAGACATTCCTGATGTTCTGCCAACTAGAATTCCTAATTTGTTGATAAACGGTTCTTCAGGCATAGCAGTTGGTATGGCAACTAATATTCCGCCACATAATCTGACCGAAGTATTGGATGCCTGTTTGCATATTTTAGATAATCCTGATGCTTCAGTTGATGACTTAATAAAAATTGTTAAAGGACCAGATTTTCCACTAGGTGGAATAGTAACAGGCATAGATGGCATTGAACAAGCTTACAGAACAGGCCAAGGAAAAGTTTATGTAAGAGGTAAGACTGCTATCGAGGAAATGAAAGGTGGGAAAGAAGCAATAATTATTACCGAGATACCATTTATGGTTAATAAGGCAAGAATGCTTGAAAGAATTGCTGAACTCGTCAAGGAAAAGAAACTTGAAGGCATAGGTGAAATTAGGGATGAATCAGATAAAGATGGAATGAGGGTAGTTGTGGAGCTAAAAAAAGGTGAAGTCCCAGAAGTGGTTTTAAATAATCTCATAAAACATTCTCAGTTGGAGCAAGTTTTTGGTATTAATAATGTTGTTCTTGTTGATGGCAAACCACAATTATGCAATTTACAACAGCTACTTAATATCTTCTTAGATCATAGGAAAGATGTTATTACTAATAGGTCTCTTTATGAGCTTCGTCAAGCGAAGGAAAGGGGACACATTGTTGAAGGTCTAATCGTTGCAATTGCTAATATTGATGAAGTAATCGAAATAATAAAAAAATCAGAAAATTCCAAAGTTGCTGCTGATAAACTTTGCGAAAGAAATTGGTCAGCATCAACTATCAAACCGCTATTAGACAAAGTTGCTGATCCTGATATTTGTAAACCCGAAGGATTAGAGGAAGGTTTTGGTTTAAATGGAAAGGAATATAAGCTTTCCCTTGTGCAGGCAAAAGCAATCTTAGAATTAAGATTAAGCAGACTTACAGCACTTGAAACTGACAAATTAAACGAAGAATACGAAGAGCTTGTAAAACAAATAAAAGAACTGCAAGAAATTCTTTCGAACAAATCCAGATTGGTTGAAGTTGTAAAAGAAGAACTTAATGAAATCAAAGAAAATTTTGGAGATGAAAGAAGAACAGAAATCATTGAAAGAAGATTAACGATTGATGACGCTGACTTAATACCAGAAGAAGAAAGAGTATTCACAATTTCTAATAACGGTTTTGTTAAAACCCAACAGTTAGCGGAATATAGATCACAAAGGAGAGGTGGCGTTGGAAAAACTGCTTCTGCTTTAAGAGAGGAAGACTTTATAAAACAGGTCTTGGTTCTTAACACGCACGTTCAAGTTTTATGTTTCACAACTAAGGGTAAAGTACATTGGCTGGAGATTTATAAGTTGCCTGTAATGTCTAGAACTGCAAAAGGCAGACCTATTTCAAATGTCCTACCTCTTGAAGAAGATGAAAAAGTTACTTCTTTCTTGCCAGTAGATGAATACAAGGAAGGTCATTTCATAATAATGGCTACCAAGAATGGAGTAGTAAAGAAAACTGCTCTGACCGCATTTCAAAAGAGATATGCGCCAGGTTTAAGAGCAATCAATCTTGATGAAGGTGACAAATTAATCGGCACTATAATTACAGATGGCAAAGATGAGGTTTGTCTAGCATCTGAAACAGGAAAAGCTATAAGATTCAAAGAATCTGATGTTAGAGCAATGGGTCGATCTACCAGAGGTGTGAAAGGCATGAATATCGGTAAAACCGACAGAGTAATTTCAATGATTAAAGTCATACCAGATGCAAAGCTGCTTACTCTAAGTGAAAACGGATACGGTAAAAGGACTAATATTTCAGAATTTAGTGGACAAAAAAGAGGCGGGAAAGGCGTTATTGCTCTGAATACCTCAACTAGAAATGGAAAAATGGTAGCTGCAGTTCAAGTTTTAGACGGAGACGAAGTTATGCTTATAGGAAACAAAGGCACCATGATTAGAACAAAAGTTGATCAAATAAGTGTAATCGGCAGAAACACACAAGGAGTGAAGGTAGTTACAACCAGAGAGGCAGAGATGCTTGTTGATGCAGTAGGCTTCAAAGAAAGTCTTGATGAAGAAGAGAGTTCATAATTTCAGTGCTGGTCCAGCCACATTGCCCGTTGAAATATTAGAAGCAGTTGAATCTGAGTTGTACGATTATGAAGGTATTGGATCTTCTATAATTGAAATCAGTCATCGTGATCAAGTTTTTAAAGAAGTAGCTAACAAGGCTGAAATTTCAGTTAGAAAATTGCTTTCCATACCTGTCGACTACGATGTAATTTTTATGCAAGGTGGAGCAACCTTACAGTTTTCACTCATTCCAATGAACTTTGCTCATTTAGGTGAAATATCTAACTTTGCAGACGTTGGCTCATGGTCTGCCAAGGCAATAAAAGAAGCTTCAAAGATTTGTAATGTAAATATATGCACATCATCTAAAGAAAATAACTATACGAACATTGACCTTATTTCTGATTGGAATATCAAGGAAAATTCTGCTCTTGTTCATTACTGTAAAAATGAAACCATTCAAGGTATTAGAATTACACAAGAACCTAAGTTTTCTCCGTACTCTTTTGTTGATATGTCTTCATGTTTATTTTCTGAGGATATCGATGTCACAAAATATGACTTCATTTACGCTTGTGCACAAAAGAATTTTGGTCCTTCAGGGATAACCTTAGTAATTGCAAAAAAAGAACTCATGGAAAAATCTAACCCTGATTTACCAAATATTCTTAAGTATGATGCGCATGCTAATGAAGGATCCATGCTTAATACACCTAATACATTCGGTTGGTATGTGGCCGGAAAAATGTTTGATTGGTATTTGGAAAACGGCGGCGTAGCTGAAATGGAAAAACAAAGCATAGCTAAAACAGCCATGTTATACGATCTAATCGATAAATCAGATTTTTATCTGAACCCAGTAAATCCAGAACAAAGATCTATTAATAATGTGGTATTCACTATTGTAAATAGCGAGCTAGAAAAAGTTTTTTTAGATGAAGCTGAAAAAGCTGATCTAAGATATTTGAAAGGCCATCGAACAGTTGGTGGAATGCGAGCTAGCATTTACAATTCAATGAAAATGGAATCAGTTTCTGCTCTGAAAGATTTTATGGAAAATTTTGAGAAAAATTATGGATGATGAAAAAGCACTTTTATTTATTAGAGAAGAAATAGACGCAATTGACTCAGAAATTATTGCTTTACTTGAATCTAGACTAAATCTTTCACTTCAAATAGGAAAAGTTAAAAAAAACTTAGATAAAAATATGCATGATGATTCTAGAGAAGAAGAAATCCTAAAAAAGATTGAAGAACTTTCACTCCTATATCCAAAAGAGGATTTAAAGTCTATATTCGTCGAGATTATGAAAACATCACTTAACGCTCAAAAAAATAATGAGTAAAGAAATATTAATAGCAGGTTCAGGTTTTATGGGTACTTCAATGGCTCATGCCTTAGAAAACCATAATGTTACATGTTTTGAAACACATGAAGCTTATCTTACAACTTTAAAAAACCTTAATATCTATAAAAATATATTTTCAGATGTTTCAGATATCAAAGGAGAGTTTGATTTAATAATTATTTGTACAAGACAAAAAGATGTTCTTGAGCATATCTCATATTTTTCTTCCAAATTTCCTGAAAGCCTTATTACTGATATTTCAAGTTCTAAAAACTTTTTGCAAGAAGCAGATCTGCCTCCAAATTTTATTTCATCACATCCTATTTGTGGAAGTCATAAAGTTGGACCTGTAGATGCTGAACCAGATTTATTTAAGGGAAAAGAAGTAATTATTATTGATACACCTTATCAAGAAAAGTTATCTGAATTAAGATCATTTTGGAGCTCACTGGGGGCAAACACCACTGTAATGAATTTTTCAGAACATAATAAGAATTACGCTTTTCTCAGCCATTTTCCTCATTTGTTTAGTTTTATATACAGAGAAATACTTGATGAAGAAAATATTGACTACAAAAGATTCTCGGGCGATAGCCTCAAAGAAATACTGAGGCTATCAGAAGCAGATGAACATCTTTGGCGTGAAATATTTTTGGATAATAAAGAAAATCTTGAATATATAAAAGAAAAGCTTAAGAAAAAACTATTGTGATTGAACTGCCCAAAGACAAATCTATTGCTCAAAGATGCGCTGTTTTAAATTTAGATTTCGATGAAAGGTTCATTGGAGAAGACGTAAAAAATACCCTTGAGGCTGCAAAACAATTTGCTCAATACAGTAAAAATCTTACGCTTAATTTAGGTAACTCAGGTACAGGTATTCGTCTTTTGACGGGATATATTGCTGGATCAGGAAAAAAATGTACTTTAATAGGTGACAAATCACTTTCTAAAAGACCAATGAGAAGAATTTCTGATCCGCTAAATAATTGGGGTGCAAAAATTTTTTTGAGAGAAGATAAATACCCACCAATTGAAATAGCTGAATCAAAATTACAATCGAATTTTGTATATGAATTAGAAATACCAAGTGCTCAAATTAAATCATGTTTGCTATTAGCAGCTCTTTCATCAAAAACTAAAATTGAAATAATCGAAAATATACCTTCCAGAGATCACACAGAGCGTTTATTGAAAGAATGTGATGCAGAAATTTTCAAAGAGGGAAATAAAATAATCTTTGATGGCACCAAAGAAATAACAAAGAAATTCATCGATGTTCCCAAAGATTTTTCTTCCGCAGCATACCTTATTGCCGCAAATATTCTCACAAACAAAGATATTCCTCTAGAAGGTGTCGGAGTGAATAAAACCAGAACAGCTTTTCTAAATGTTTTAGAGGAGATGGGCGCAAAAATTGAGTTACATAATGCTTGCACAATATCCAATGAACCTAGAGCAGACCTAACCGCCAAGCTTGATACAAATTTAAAAGGAGTTTCAATTTCAGGACAAAGTATTCCTAATTTAATAGATGAAATACCTTTGATTGCAATTTTGGCAATGTTTGCTGAGGGGAAAACTACAATTAGAGATGCTAAAGAACTGAGATATAAAGAATCTGACAGGATTAGTTTATTGCTGGATAACATGAAAAAGTTTAATCCAAATATTGGTCTAACAGAATTTGAAGACGGTTTTGAAATCATCCCGTCGAAAAATTATGATAATGATAGTGTAGATTTAGAGACAGGTGGCGATCATAGGATTATTATGAGTTTTGTGATTGCAGCGCTAGTAACAGGTAAAAAAATTAATTTTGATGAAACTGAATCAGTGGAAACTTCATTTCCAGGTTTCTTTGAGGTGATAAAAGCATGGTACCAATAGTTACAATTGATGGACCCTCTGGTTCTGGTAAAGGAACTATCTCAAAAGCCTTAGCAATTGATTTAAATTGGAATTACTTAGATAGTGGTCTGATATATAGATGTTATGCTTTTCTGCATTCAATAGGGGTCTCAGATATAACGCAAGAGATAAACAATATAGATCACGAATATGATCTCGAACATGAAACTATTTCATACCGAAATAAGAGTATCACTGATGAAATAAGAGGTCCTGCAATAACAAAACTTTCATCAGAGCTATCTCAATTATCTGCGGTAAGAGATAAATTAACCATGATTCAAAAAACCTATCGAAAAGCACCGGGTTTAGTCGCTGAAGGACGTGATATGTCATCTAAACTTTTTCCAGATTCACTCGTAAAAATTTTTTTAACCGCAAATTTAGAAGAAAGAGTAATGAGAAGAGCAAATCAGTTGAGAAATGCTGGACAAAAGGTTAATATTTCCGAACTCAAAAATGAGATTGTGCTCAGGGATGATAGAGACACTAAAAGAACTCAATCACCATTAAAACAAACTGAGGATTCAATCTTCATTGACAGTTCAGAGAAGACTGTTGGAGAAATTACAAATTTGATAAAAAAATTGATTGATGAAAAATACTGATAACACATTACAAAATTTGCTAGATAAAAGTTTTAGCGAGTTTAATCTTGTGCAAGGATCATTGGTTAAAGCCAATGTTGTAGAAATTGGTAAGAAGTGGGTCACATTAGACATTGGTTTCAAATCTGACGGGCTTGTATCCATTGAAGAATTTCAAGATCACGCAAGTAAATTAGTTGTTGAGGTAGGCGATGAGGTCGAAGTCATGCTTGATGCACTCGATGATGGATACGGTGAGATCAGACTTTCTCGAGATAAAGCAAGAAAACAAGAAACTTGGGATAAGTTGGAAACAGCCCATAATGACGGTGTCTACGTCGAAGGTAAAGTCGTTAATAAAGTTAAGGGTGGCTTTACAGTATTCGTTGATGTCGTCAAAGCATTCTTACCTGGCTCTCTTATAGATCCAAAAGGAGGTAAGGATTATCCAGACTTAACAGGCCAAACTCTTGATTTCAAAGTAATGAAATTCGATAAGAAAAGATCAAACATTGTTCTTTCCAGAAAAGCAGTATTGCAAGAACAAAATTCTGAAGAGAGAGAAAGATTGCTAGGAATCATCAAAGAAGGCGAAAAAATTGAGGGCACCATCAAAAACCTGACAGACTATGGTGCTTTTGTTGATCTGGGCGGTTTAGACGGCCTACTTCATATTACCGATTTATCTTGGAAAAGAGTAATGCATCCAAAAGAAGTACTTAAAGTTGGTGATAAAATGGAATTCATGGTTCTCTCCTTTGACGAAGAAAAAATGAGAGTTTCTTTAGGTCTAAAACAACTTTCTGAGGATCCTTGGAAAGATATTGAAAGTAAGTATCATGTTGGCCAAGTTGTGAACGGAGAAGTTGCTTTAACTACAGATTATGGATGCTTCGTTAAACTTGATGATGATATCGAAGGACTAGTACACATCACCGATCTTGATTGGAAAAATAAAAACATCAACCCAGCTTCAATTCTAGAGAAAGGCGATAAAATTGATGTGAAAGTTATGGAAATTGATCTTGAAGAAAGGAAAGTTTCGTTGAGTAGAAAACATACCACAGAAAATCCATGGAAAGAGTTTGAAGATAAACATAACAATGGTGATATTCTTGAGAAACTTAAAATTAAATCAGTGACCGATTTTGGTGTGTTTGTTGAATTAGATGGTGGTATTGATGGATTAATACACCACTCAGAGATCGAAGTAGGCTCTCAAACAATACAAGATTTATATAAAGCTGGTGAAGAAGTTACAGTTTCTATTAGTGGCATGGATTCTGAAAGAGAGAGAATCTCTCTTACCCTTGTTTCCTAGTAAATATCAAATCTTTTAAATACAATTCAAGTTATGTCGAACAAAAGACTAATTATTGCCCTCGATTTTAAAAACATCGATGAAGTGTCTAATTTCATTTCTAAGCTTGATCCTCAAAAATGTATTGCCAAAGTAGGTTTACAGCTATTTATATCAGAAGGACCAAAGGTTTTAGAATTTTTGTCTCATAAGGGTTTTGAGATATTTTTAGATTTGAAATTGCATGATATACCAAATACTGTCAAAAAATCGGTTGAAGAAATATCTCAATATAATGTCAAACTAACAACAATACATCTTCAAGGTGGTCGAGATATGATTCAAGCTGCGAATGAATCTAAGGGAGATACAAAGATTCTTGGTGTTAGTTTGCTCACAAGTCTTGATGATAGTGATACCAGAGAACTTTATAACAATGATTTCAAAAAACAATTTGATAACTTAATCAATGTTGCAATGGAGACGAAAATTGATGGAATTGTATGTAGTTCACAAGAGCTTGAATTCATTAAAGACACTTCATTGATAAAAGTTGTGCCAGGTATAAGAAATCAACACACATTCGATGATCAAAAAAGAGTAATGACATCGGGTGAAGCATATTCTAAAGGTGCCGATTACATTGTAGTTGGTAGACCGATTACACAGGCAAAAGACATTGAAGAAGCCATAAAGGATTACTCGTGAAGTTTCAAGATTTATTAAATAATATTTCTGCTGAACAAACTCGTGGAGTATGTAAACGAAAGTTTTCAACAGGCTTTTTGTCAATTGACCAATCCACAACATTAATCAACGAAGCAACTTTTAATTATTTTGAAAATTACGCTGAAAAACATGAATTTACAAAAAAATTTCAGGATCTCAAGTCTGGAGCCAGACTAAATAATACTGAAAATAGAGCAGTCACACACTTTAAATATAGGGACCCAGAATCAGATTTATATTCAAAAAGTTTAGATGAAATTGAAGTTTTAGCGAAATTAATTAAAACCAATTTTAAAAAAATAATAATTTTTGGTATTGGAGGTTCATACCTAGGACCAAAACTTATGCACGATGTTTTTTCAAATGATGAAATCGAAATTAATTTTGTTACAGGCAGTGACCCAGCAGAGTTTGAAAAGTTTAAAAATTTAGATTTGTCTGAATACGGCTTAGTCATTGCTTCAAAATCTTTTTCAACTCTTGAAACTTTAAGAAGTTATGAAGTAATTACTAAAAATAAATATCTTAACAACACATTTGCTGTAACGGCATCGAGAAAATCAGCAATTGACTATGGAATCAATGCAAACAACATTCTAGATTTTGACGTTGGTACTGGTGGCAGATTTTCAATATGGACTGGAATAAACATAGGATTCTTTTTATCCAATGGTCGAACCGCTTTTGAAAAATTCTTATCTGGTGCAATTAGTATAGATATTTTAAGTTCACAGAAGCCTGGGTTAAATCCAGCGCTTTCATTAGCTATACAAGATATCGTTTTCAATAATTTATTAAATTTTGATACGACATTAATCCTTAATTACGACTATAAGTTGAGAAATTTCTATGCCTATGCCCAACAGCTTGAAATGGAGTCCCTCGGAAAATCAGTGGATAGAGATACAAATGAACTATTGGATTTTAATACTGGATCAATTATTTGGGGTGGGTATGGCCCAAGATCTCAACACTCCTTTTTTCAGCATTTATTTCAAGGAAATAGGGAAACCAATAGCTACTTTATTGCTTCAGAAAATGACGATTTGAATTTCAAACAATTCAAAGGACAAACTAAATCTCTTAGAGATGGCACACTAAACGAATCTGACTTACAAAAGAGAGTTTTACCTAAGAGATATACAACAGTACTTTTAAAAAATATATCACCAGAATCTCTAGGAGAGTTAATTGCAATTTGGGAAAATAAAACCATATTAATGAGTATGTTTTGGAACATTAATCCATTCGATCAATGGGGGGTTGAATTAGGTAAATTAAATACGAAGAAAGAAATTGAATAAAGATCTAAAAGCCTTAACCGCCAAATTTCCCGAAGAGCCAGGCATATATAAGTTTTTCAATAACGATGAAGTCTTATATATCGGTAAGGCAAAAAATCTTAAAAAAAGAGCTAGAAGTTATTTTTCTGGCACACAAACGTATAAAACGAAAAGACTGGTGTCTTTGGCAAACAAATTAGATTTTGTTACAACAAATAATGAGGTTGACGCATTACTTTTGGAACAAAACCTGATTAAATCAGAAAAACCAAGATTCAATATCTTATTAAGGGACGATAAAAGTTATCCTTTCATTCACCTAGACGAAAATCATGACTTCCCCAAAATTGAAACTAAAAGAGTTCTGAAAGGTCACGAAGGTCTTTATGGTCCATACACAAGTGCTTATGCAACACGAATAGCTGTAAATCAAATTCAAAAAGTTTTTAAGATACGAACTTGTAGCGATAACTACTTTAAAAATAGATCAAGGCCATGCATGGAGTATCAAATTGGTCGGTGTACTGCACCCTGTGTCGGTGAAATTAATAAAACAGAGTATAGAAAAGACATTGAAGATACCAAAACAATTCTTAAGGGCAATTTCAAACATCTAGAAAAGAAAATGAAGGAAGAAATGGTGCAAGCAGCTAATCTTGAAAAATTTGAACAAGCAGCAGCTATAAGAGACAGACTAGAGCAATTAAACAAAATCAATCAAAAACAAATTATTTTTTCAAAAGGTAGCAATACAAGAGTAGTTGGTATTCGAACAAATGAAAAACTTATTTCAGTTGCAGTAATACAAGTCGAATCAGACAGGTTTGTTAATTTACAAAAATTCATTTTTAAAAACCATCTTCAAAAAAACGATTACGACGCTTTATTAGAATTTATTCCAAGTTTGATTCAAAAATACCCCTCTGTTAGTAAGATCATCACAGAATTTAAAGTTGATGAGAATGATATATTTGGAAATGTAAAATTTCTTAAACCACAGAAAGGAAAAAAAGCTGAGTGGATTGAGCTTGCTAACAAAAATGCTAATGAAGGTCTATTAAACCAAGCTACGAAATATCAAAAATATGCTCAATCTTTAGATTTTCTGCGCAGAAATCTTAATACAATCGAGGAGCCAACTATCGTAGGATTTGACGTTAGTGGCGTTAGTGGAGATATAAAAACAGTCTCATGTGTAAATTTCTCAGAAAATTCGTTCAATAAAAGCAAATACCGATTTTTTCGAGTGCCCATTACAATTTCTGAGTCCGATTTAGACTCATTGTTATTTGGAATTAATAAATATCTAAAATCAATACCTGAAGTAGATCTAATTTTAATTGACGGTGGCAAGACCCACTTGAATTACATATCAGAAAGATTAGATATAGACATTCAATGTGTATCAGTATCTAAAGGCGTTAAGAGAAAATACGGTCTTGAAACCTTACATACCAATGTTGGTGATTATGAATTTCGTAATTCAGAAGATATCTCAAAACTATTTTTAGATATTAGGGATGAGGCACATAGATTTGCGCTTAAGAATTTTAGAAGCAAAAAACGCAAGGATATGAAGAAACATTTTCTTTTTGATATTAATGGTGTCGGACCAAAAATAGTTGAACGAATCTATGCTAAATACAATTCAATAGAACCTATTGCAAAACTGAGCCTACAACAAATTTCAAAAGACTTGAGTATAAAAATAGATTTGGCTAAGGAGATTCAAAGTCTTACAAAAGAGTTTTATAATTAGTTGATGAGTTCAAGATTTCACCTAGCTATTCCAGTCAGATCAATTGAAGAATCAAAAGAATTTTATTGTGATTTTTTAGGTTGCGAGGAAGGTAATTGTGAAAAAGGTAAATGGCAAGACATTAATTTCTGGGGCAATGAACTTACTCTACATAATGCTGGTGAAGATGAATTAACTCATAGTCACAGACATCACGTAGATATGGCTGATGTTTGTGTGCCACATTTTGGTATACATCTTTCAAATGACGATTTTCAGGAAGTTAAGAAAAGAATTCACAATAGCGATGAATATAATTTCCTGGATGCACCTTTTTTAAGATTTAAAGGAGGTTATCGTGAACAAGAAACATTTTTTATTCGTGATCCAAGTGGCAATGCCATAGAAATTAAAACTATGAAAGTGCCGGAATCTTTGTGGGATACAAACTCTTGATTAAATCCATAAATCGTATAATATTTGCATTCTATGACATTACTTAAGACTTATCAGCAGTGCTAATTCTATGCACATTAAATCTTTACAACCCATAATAATTTGAGACCACAAAGACAAAGAAGAAGACCACCCCAGGCACCTGTTAACAAATACGTTAAAGCACAAAAATTAACAGTGATCGATAATAACGGAGAAAAACTTGGCGTTTACAGTAAAGATGATGCCTTAAAAATTGCTCAGGATAAGGGCTTGGACTTGTTGCAAATCACCTTCGATAAGGAACCTTGTGTGGCGAAAATTCTGGATTATGGCAAACACAAATTTGATCAAAAGAAAAAACAATCTGCGGCAAAAAAACAACAGAAAAAGATAGAACAAAAAGAAATTAAGATGCGTCCTAATATTGATACAGGCGATATTAATACGAAACTAAAAAAGATTATGGGCTTTATTGAGAAAAAAGCTAACGTTAAAATCTCGGTTACCTTCCGTGGAAGAGAGCTTGGGAACACGAGTTTTGGTAAAACTTTACTTGACAGCATCATTAAAGAAACGGAAGATATTGCATCTGTGTTAGTGGAACCAAAGTTTGAAAATAGAACTTATAGCGCGCTACTGACACCTAAGAAGGTAAAATGAGTAAATTAAAGAATCACTCCGGTGCAAAAAAGAGATTTAAAGTAACTGGTTCAGGCCTGAAGATGAGGTCCGCTGGCAGAAACCATATTTTGTCTAAGCATAAGACAAAAAAGAAAAGACACGCTAGAGGGACATCACATCTTGAAGGTGCAAACCTTAAAGTAGTGAATAAACTATTGGAAGCATAAAATGCCAAGAACAACAAAAGGAAATTTAGCCGCTAAAAAACATAAAGCTGTTCTAGCTAGAACAAAAGGCCATTATGGCGCTCGTTCTCGTTTATTCAAAACGGCCAAACAATCATTAATTAAATCCCTGCAATATGCCTATAGGGATAGAAAAAATAGAAAAAGAGATTTCAGAAGATTATGGATTACTAGGATTAATGCAGAAGTTAGAAATCTTGGGCATACCTATTCTAAGTTCATCGCTGGCATGAACAAAAAAGGCATAGAACTTGACAGAAAGATGCTGTCAGAGTTAGCTATACAGGATAAAGCAGCTTTTGAGAAAGTTGTGAAAACTGCTATAGATTAATGTCAAAACCAAAAGAGATATTCTTACCTAGTCTAGATCGAGAGATCGGGGCAGTTCACCCCATTAATCAAGTAAAGTTTGAATTAGTAAAATTGCTTACATCTTTTGGCTTTGAAGTTGCTGAGGGCCCTGAAATTGAAAGCGAAGAATACAACTTCGATATGCTGAATATTCCTGCAACTCACCCTGCTAGAGAAATGCACGACACCTTTTATGTGGATGGTATGAAAAGCGTTCTTCGAACGCATACTTCACCAGTTCAAGTAAGATGCATGCTAGAGGAGCAAGGTCCAATGGCGTTTATATCACCAGGCAAAGTTTATAGAAAAGATGATGATGCGACTCATCTTCCTATGTTTCATCAGATTGAAGGCATATTTATTGATGAGGATGTAAGTTTTGCCCATTTAAAGGACCTTATCTATAAAATTTGCCACTCATTATTCGGTGAGGAAGCAAAATTAAGATTCAGACCATCTTACTTTCCGTTTACTGAACCATCTGCAGAGGTAGATGTCTTATTTGGTGATAAATGGTTAGAAATACTTGGTTGTGGTGTAGTTAATCCAAAAGTTTTAGAAAATTGCAAAGTTGATTCTAAAAAATATTCAGGCTTAGCTTTTGGTCTAGGCATTGAAAGGATTGCTATGCTCAAGTACGGTGTGTCTGATATAAGAGATTTTTACAAATCCAACTTAGATTTCTTGAGGCAATTTAAATGAAAATAGTTTATTCACATTTGCTCAATTTCTTGGAAAAAAAACCATCTCTTGAAGAGCTTTCCGATAAATTATTTCAATTGGGCCATGAGCATGAGATAGAGGGAGAAGTCCTGGACTTAGAAATCACACCTAATAGAGGTGATTGTTTATCGCTCAAAGGTATTGCCAGAGATTTGAACCATTTCTATAAAGCTGCTTTGGAAAAAGAGGTCTATGATGCTGGAATACCAGAATCAAGTTTAGTATTTGAGAATAAAGCAGAAGATCTATGTCCAAATATCAGTTTTGTTGAAATTGAAATTGAGGGAAAGATTAAAGATTATGCACCTTACCTGGAGAATTACTTTCAAGACCTAAAGCTGAATAAAAACAATTTGTTTACCGATATTTCAAACTATCTTGCCTATGAAACTGGCCAGCCAACTCATTGCTATGACGCTACGAAGATTGATGGTCCTTTGGTACTCGAGAAAAGAAATAAACAAGAAAAATTTAAAACACTTCTGGGTTCTGAAATAGAACTTAATGGTGAAAATTTAGTTTTTACTATCAACGATGTTGCCGTTGATTTAGCTGGTACCATGGGTGACGAAAGTACTTCATGCAGTGAAGACACAACGAAAGTTTTAGTTGAATGTGCCTATTTCGAACCTGAGGTGATTCTTGGTAAAGCTCGTCAATATAATCTTAACTCAGAGGCATCCTACAAATTTGAGAGAGGGGTTGATTTTCTTGCGCAAGAACAAGTTTTAAGAAGGTTTATTGCTGTAGTAGCTGATCATGCAAAGATTAAATCACTTGCATTAAAAACAGAGCAAAGAAAAGTGGACAGAACTGAAGTAGAGTTCGATTCTGAAAGATTAAATAAGATAATTGGCACAGAGCTTACTGAAAAAGAACAAAAAAACTATCTAAACTCTCTCTACTTCATGACAGATGATAAAGTTGAGGTTCCATCACATAGATCAGATGTTGATCAACTAAATGACCTTGCAGAAGAGATTGCCAGAATGATTGGCTATGACAATATTGCCCCGGAAGCATTAGCCTTGCCTGTTAAAGCGAAGAGAATAGAAGCAAACTTTGAGGAACTATGTCGAGATTACCTTGTAAATAATGGTTTTTTTGAAGTAGTAAATTTTCCTTTCAACGATAATCAAGATGATTCTGCTATTTCAGTGGATAACCCGCTAGATAAGCAAAGATCAAAGATGAGGGTTTGCATAACGAAATCAATCAAAGAAAATGTGGTCTTCAATCAAAACAGACAAAAAGATTCAATAAAGTTATTTGAATTTTCCGATATTTACACTAAAGATGGTAATGAGAATAAGTTAGCTGTTATTGTTAGTGGTAAAACCAATAAAAATTTCAAAGAATTTAATGCCCAGCTAGATTATTCTTATTTGAAAGGGCTAATTAAAACAATTTTTTCAGAGATCTTGGGTAGGGAACTAAATTTTGAACTGGATCAGTCTCAAAACTATGATCTATATGAAAAAGTCTATTGTAATGACGAACATATTGGACGAATTGGTAAGCTATCTAAAGAATTCGTTGGCTCTAAAACGAAAACACCTGTATTCAGTTTTGAAATAGCCACCAACAATTTGAAATTGCCTACCAAGAAGCAAAGCAGAATTTCAGACTATCCTGCCTCTTACCGTGATCTATCGTTCAGCCTTGATAACCATGAAAATCTTGAGCAGCTTGCCACACTTATTAAAAAGTACAAAGAATCATCTGAATTGATGGTAGACTGTTTTGTCTTTGATTTATTTGAAAATAAAAAACAAAACCTTTTAAAGGTTGGATATAGATTTAAATTCCAAGCTCTTGAAAATAATATAACTGATGAAGAAACTGAAGCTGTCATGAATCCATTAATTAAAGAATCTTTACAAATTGATGGTATCAATATTGAGGGCTTGTAATGTCTTATATCTTCACGTCTGAATCAGTTTCAGAAGGGCATCCTGACAAAATTTGTGATCAAATTTCTGATGCAATATTAGATGAATGTCTTAAATCAGATCCAAACTCTCGAGTAGCTTGTGAGACTCTTATAAAAAATAATACAGTTGTTGTTGCTGGAGAGATTACGTCTATCGCTAATGTAGATTATGAAACTGTAGCGAGAAATGTAGTTAAAGATATAGGGTATATCGAAGATGATCTTGGATTTACTAGCGCTAGCTTTGAATTTCAAAATCTAATATCTGAGCAGAGCAAAGATATTGATGCTGGTATCTCAGGAGATGCGGTTTTAGGCTCAGGAGATCAGGGTTTGATGTTTGGCTATGCCTGCAAAGAGACCCCAGAACTTATGCCATTACCAATTGCTTTAGCTCATAAATTAGTGCTCAAACACTCAGAAATAAGAAAATCTAAGGGCCTTGGATTAAGACCAGACGCAAAATCTCAAGTTTCTATAGAATACGATTCAAATTATCAACCAAAACGAATTGATTCAATTGTTCTATCAACACAGCATAGTGATGATCTGGATTTGGAGGACTTAAGAGAAATCGTTAAAACACAAATTATTGATTCATGTTTACCTAAAAAACTTCTAGACAATAAAACTAAATATTTAATTAACCCTGCTGGCCGTTTTGTTATAGGAGGTCCAGTTGGTGACTGTGGCTTAACTGGAAGAAAAGTTATTGTAGATACCTATGGTGGTATGGCTAGACATGGTGGTGGAGGTTTTTCAGGCAAAGACCCAACAAAAGTTGATCGCTCAGCTGCTTATGGGCTTAGGCAAGTAGCTAAGTCATTAGTAAAGAATGATCTTTGCGATTATTGTGAAGTACAAGCATCTTACGCCATTGGCATTTCTGAACCTGTATCAATTTATATCAACACATTTGAATCTGAAAAATTAGGTTTAGATAAAATCAATAAAATTGTTAATGAAAACTTTGATCTATCACCATCTGGCCTGATTAAAAACTTAGACCTCTTAACCCCAATTTACTTAAAAACTGCTTCTTATGGACACTTTGGCAGAGAAAATATTGGTTTTGAGTGGGAAAAAGCAAAAAAACTATGAAAATTATCGTTGTAAGTGGAGGTTTTGATCCTTTACATTCTGGTCATCTTGCATATATCAATACGGCTAGCTTACTTGGAGATCACCTGATAGTAGCTTTAAATTCTGATAATTGGCTAACAGAAAAAAAAGGACAACCATTTATGTCTTTTAATGAAAGAAAAGAAATTTTAGAAAATCTGAAAGCAGTTAATGAGGTTATAGATTTTGATGATAGTGATGGAAGTTGTTGTAATGCATTAGAACAAATCAAGCTTTCTTATCCTGAAAACCAAATAATTTTTTGTAATGGTGGCGATCGAGATAAAACTAATATACCAGAAATGATTGTTGAAAATATAGAATTTGAATTTGGAGTTGGTGGTGACGATAAAAAGAATTCAAGCAGTTGGATTCTTAAAAATTGGCTTGGCGAAGCTGAAGATAGGGTTTGGGGAAAATTTTTTAATCTTTACAAGAATGAAAAAATTAAATTAAAAGAGTTAATAATTCATGCCGGAAAAGGTATGAGTTTGCAAAGACATTTTAATAGAGATGAGATTTGGTTTGTTTCTAAAGGCAGATGTGATGTTAAGTATCAGAGGGCTAAACAAAAAGATAAGCATGTTGAAAAACTAGATTTGCATGATGTATTCAAAGTAGGCAAAGAAGATTGGCATCAAATATATAATCCTTACACTGAAGAATGTAGAATAATTGAGATTCAATATGGTGATGAGACCTCTGAAGATGATATTGAAAGATTAGAGTTTTATGAAGGCAATAAAGATGAATGATTATAAAGTAAAAGATATTTCGTTAGCAGAATTTGGAAGACAAGAAATTTTACTCGCACAAGATGAAATGCCAGCTCTTATGCAATTGAGAGAAAATTATCGTGACGAGCAGCCTCTTAAAGGTGCAAAGATTATGGGTTGTATTCACATGACTATTCAAACAGCAGTTCTTATAGAAACACTAATTGACTTAGGTGCAGAAGTGAGATGGTCATCATGCAATATTTTTTCTACCCAAGACCATGCTGCTGCAGCTATTGCTGCAAAAGGAATTCCAGTTTTTGCTTGGAAAGGTGAAACAGAAGAAGAATATGAGTGGTGTCTTGATCAAACAATTAATAAAGATGGCAAACCATGGAATGCCAATATGATTCTAGACGATGGAGGCGATTTAACTGTCAAAGTTCACAAGGAATATCCTGATATGCTAGAAAAAATTCATGGTATTTCTGAAGAAACAACAACAGGTGTTAAGAGGCTTAAAGAAATGCTCGAAGTTGGAGAGCTTAAGGTGCCAGCAATCAACGTTAATGATTCTTTGACTAAATCCAA
Source organism: uncultured SAR86 cluster bacterium (assembly GCA_902619265.1). Classification (GTDB taxonomy): domain Bacteria; phylum Pseudomonadota; class Gammaproteobacteria; order Magnimaribacterales; family TMED112; genus TMED112. The sequence continues at coordinate 11,829 of CACNDL010000004.1, read as the reverse complement.
AAATGATAATAAGTACGGCTGTAGGCATGGTCTTGATGACGCGATAAAAAGAGGCACAGACATGCTGTTAGCCGGTAAAAAAGCGCTTGTAATAGGATACGGAGATGTTGGCAAAGGCTCTGCAGACTCTCTCGCCCAGCAAAAAATGATTGTTGATATTACAGAAGTGGACCCAATATGCGCTATGCAGGCGTGTTTTGACGGTTTTTCTGTAGTTTCAGCTTATCAGAAAGGTGAAGTTACTAGTGATGGAACAAAACTTAATAAAGAATTACTAAAAAAATATGATTTAGTTGTTACAACAACAGGTAATATTAATGTTCTAGATAAATTTATGCTTGATGCTTTAAAGTCAGGCTGTGTCATATGCAATATTGGCCATTTTGACAATGAAATAGATATCAAGCATCTTAAAACTTTTGAATGGTATGAAGTTAAGCCGGGTGTCCATAAAGTTAAAAGATCTGATGAGGACTATTTATTATTATTAGGTGAAGGAAGGCTTGTTAATTTAGCATTAGCTACTGGACATCCAAGCAGAGTTATGGATGGATCATTTTGTAACCAAGTTTTAGCACAAATAGCATTATTTAAAGATGGTTATGCTTCAAAAAGACCAGAAGAAAAAGAGCTTTATGTTAAAGTTCTTCCAAAGAAGCTTGATGAGGAAGTTGCAGCTCTTATGGTTCAAGGATTTGGAGGTACATTAACAAAGTTAACAAAACATCAACAAGAATATATTTCCGTTAAGGAGAATGGCCCTTTCAAAGGAGATTCTTATAATTATTAGAATCAATAAATAACTAAAACTATGTAATTTTTATATACTTATATTTAAAAATGGAATTATCAGATATTATAAATAAAAAATGGCTTGATGCTGAAAAGCACAAAAAAGATTACTTAAAAGCTGATCCATTTCCTCACATTGTTATGGAAGACTTTTTCATTGGCGACTTATTATCTAGAGTTGAGGATGAGTTTCCAGATTTATCAAAACTAAAAGACTCTAAAATTCAATTTGAGAATGAAAAAGAAATTAAACTTGCTAGTAAAGGAATGCGTCATATTAGTAAAAGTGCACTAGAGTTAAATAGTTACATGCAATCAGATTTAATGCTTAATTGGCTTAACACGCTAACTGGTATCAAAGAGCCTTTGATTTCAGACCCTTACCTTGCAGGAGGAGGTTACCATGAAATTAAAAAAGGAGGTCTTCTAAAGGTTCACGCAGATTTTAATAAGCATCCAAGTTTAGATTTAGACAGAAGATTAAATTTATTAATATACTTAAATAAAGATTGGGATGAGTCTTGGGGAGGGAGACTTGAGCTTTTTAATGATTCAATGGGAAGTCCTGTTCAATCAATTCTTCCAAATTTTAATAAATGCGTAATATTTACGACGACATCGTTTACTTATCATGGACACCCTGACGCATTAATGTGTCCAGAAGATAGAAGTAGAAAATCTTTAGCATATTATTATTTTTCCAGGGGAAGGCCAGCTAATGAGGTGCTTAGCAATAAATCTAAACATAGTACTTTATTTAGAGAAAGAGAAAATGAGAAGTTTGAGAACCCCTTTAACTTTAATGCATTTGTTAAAGATGTATGTCCTCCAATAATTCTTAGGGCAGCAAAAAAAGTTTTCAAAAAGTAAGCATTAAAGAAAATTAATTCTAATTTAATGAGATAATAAATTTCTGGCTGAGTGGCAGAGTGGTTATGCAGCGGACTGCAACTCCGTGTACATCGGTTCGATTCCGTTCTCAGCCTCCAATTAAAAGGGATTTATAGCAATTGAATTAGAATTATCTATAATAGCTCTACACATTTTATAAAATAATGAAAATACTAATTATGGGTCTTCCCGGCAGTGGAAAAACTTATCTAGCAAAAAAATTAAAAGAAATTATGAAGTGTGCTTGGTATAACGCAGACAATGTTAGAGAAATGGCTGGGGATTGGGATTTTTCTGATGAAGGAAGATCAAGACAAAGCCAGCGCATGAATACCTTTGCAGAGTTTGAAAAGTCTCATGGAAGATATGTAATATGCGATTTTGTCTGTCCTACAGAAAGAACAAGAGAGATATTTAATCCAGATATAATCATTTGGATGGATACAATTGAAAAAGGTAGATTTGATGACACAAATAAAATTTTTGAACCACCCAAAAAAGTAAACTTTCATATAACTGAGTGGAAAGAGGACACGCCAAAAATTATTTTAAAGGAGTTAAAAAATGTTTGATTGGAAAAAACCAACTGTACAGATGCTTGGAAGATGGCAGCCATGGCATGATGGCCACCAGGCACTTTTTAAAAGATGTGTTGCAAAGACAGGTCAAGTAGCAATACAAGTAAGAGATGTTCAAGGGGCATCAGGGGGTGCTGGTCAAGATGATAACCCATTTGACTGGGAAACTGTGTGCAAAAATATTGAAAATGGATTAGCAAAAGATGGTTTTAGAAGAGGGAAAGAATACGAAATTATGCTTGTGCCAAACATAGTAAATATCACATATGGAAGAGGTGTTGGTTATGTCTTTGAAGAAGAAGTCTTTGAAGATGAAATACATAATATAAGCGCAACAAACATAAGAAAAAAAATGCGAGATGAAGGCAAACTCTGAAAAAGAAAACAACCTTAAATTAAGACATCTCTATAAAACTATTTCCTGGCGTGTAATAGCTACCACTGATACTTTCATTATTTCTCTGTTAATAACAGGGAAAGTCGATTGGGCAGCAGGAATCGCAACTTTCGAAATTCTTACAAAAATGGTTTTATATTACATTCACGAAAGAATATGGTTCCGTTACATAAAAATAGGTCGTAGCTGATGATTAGTACAAAAGAAAAAAATTATTTATTTAGTCTTTTGAAAGATCTTGGCAAAGAGGCTGAGAATATAAAAAAACGAAAGATTAGATATGAACTAAAAGAAGATGGATCACCACTTACAGAAGCAGATAATTTAGTAAATAAAAGTTTAAATGAATTCATAAAGAAAACAGATTACCAAAATATAATCTCTGAAGAGAATAAGAATATTGATTACATTGAAAGAGAAAGCTGGAACTGGTTTTGGCTAGTTGATCCTATTGATGGGACGAAAGAATTCCTAAATAAAAGTAACGATTACACGTTAAATGTAGCACTATGCTTTGATGAATATCCGATTTTTTCAATTGTATATGTACCTGGAAGAAATGAATTATTTTACGCTGAAAAGGATAAGGGAGCATATAAAAATGGAGTACAGATACATTCAAATCAATCAATTGAAGAAAAAATAAACATTGTAGCTAGTAAATCTCATTTAAATAAAGAAACTGAAGCTTTTATTGTTAAGCTTTCAAAAAGATATGATATTAATGTGTTGCAGTATGGTAGCTCATTGAAAATATGTAAGGTTGCCGAAGGCATTGCAGATTTTTATCCTAGATATGGGCCAACGATGGAATGGGATACCGCTGCAGCTGATTTAATTTTACAAGAAGCCGGCGGTGAGCTTATATCTGTAAAAAAACAAAACCTAAAATATAATAAATCTAATCTTCTTAATCCAAACTTTTTAGCAAGGGGTCTTAGATCCCAATCGGATGATCTAATCTAAACCAATTCCTAAGGGCCCAAAGTCAACATTTGGATGATAAGCAGCCATTTTAATTATCTTTTTTTTCAGTGGTACTGGTATTTCCGATCCACGACCTGCTCGGCCAACATTTTTTCTAGTATTTATTTTTGAAGTGTTCTTAAGGGCTAGAATAATTTCACTTTTATCCTTTTTTATGTCTGCCCAATCAAGGATATTCTTTATTTCTTCTGCAGTACTTTTTAACAATTCTTCATATGTGATTAGATAAACTCCTCCCGATTGAAAAATTTTTGAATTATACCATCCAGCATAAAAGGATATATACCAAGGAATTGCCATATCAATTATGAACTCAATTTTTTCAAATCTTGAAAAACTAATCCATGACTCATGATCAATAAATGCGCTTGGAAATTTAACACCTTCTTTATCAACATGATCAACAAGGCTTATTACAGAATCAAAAATATCTCGTACTTGTAAGATAATCTTTGAGCCAATAGACATGAATAAATTTTCCGAAAATTCACTATATTTGAGATGAATATGAGGTGATAATATTTCTCCAGATGGTTTTTGTTGCAACAAATGATAAAAATCAATTTCTTGTTCCCTGCGCTCAAAGCTTGCGATAAGATCAAGTCTTTTAAAACTTGTTATTTCCTGTAGCGATCGAGTTAACCAGGTACTCCCAGACTTAGGAGAACAAACGATAACTAAATGCTTATTAACAGACTTTTTAATGAGATCTAGATCATTTTCAAAAACACCATTTAGAGCACCTTTAACGAATAGTTGGAAATATTTATCTTTAAATTTTTTGTAGATCATGATTATTTTGAAAATAAGTTATTGATTATTGCACTATTCTCCTTTTAATAGAATTATTAATAAATACCCTCTCTTCTCTAGAAAGAAATACAATCAATATAACTAAAATAATTAATACTGATAACATTTTTAAAATTAACATATCGGCCATAAATTTATTTATTGCGATTACTGCAGAAACCGTTAATAAGAAATAACTCATCAATAAAAGGTTCTCTCTTTTGATTCTGAGATTAAAATTAAATTTACAGTAAAGAAAATATATAAAAAAGAATAGCAAAGGGCTAAATATATATTTAGCTGTCCATCCCCATAGACCAAATTCTAAAACAAGAAAATAAGTTATTAATATATCTAAAGTTAAGTAAAAAAACCTAAAAAAACCATGATCCTTGACTTTTCCAGTTGCTGGGAGAGATTTTGCAAGAATTGCAAACCATATATAAAAAGATACACCTAACACATGATAAGGAACATATTTCGCTGCAGGTATAAAATCTTTTGAAAAAACTAAATATATAAGTTGTTCGCTGAAAGAAGCAGAAATAGTGAAAAAAACAACTAAGACAAATGTCCCAACTCTTAGCCCATCATTCAAAAGTTCAGTGATTTCATTATTTCCATCTGCTTTGCAAAGGCTTGAATAAAGATAAGTTGTTAAAGCAGGCGCCATGAACCCAGTTAGAAAAGTGCCAAAAAGAATTGCAGGACTATATAAACCAAAAGTATCAATACCTAACTGGTTAATAACTATAGCTCTGCATACAAGTTCACTCAAAATTACATAAGTCCCTATAGTTAAACCAAACCCTGAGAATGTTATGAGTTCCTTTTGTAATTTAGAGTCATTTTTTGCGTGCAGAATTGTGCCTGAAGTAATATTAATTTCTGAGAAGTAAGCTTTTCTTGCAAAATAATAATGAATAATTAGATTAAAAGCGTGAGACAGAAGAATTGAAAATACTGCTCCTTTAAGACCGAAAAAATATATTAGAGATATGCTCAAAAGCAATGTTGTAATTGAGGATATTATCCTAAGTTTTGCGATAAGCTTTACGTTTTGAAAAGCGAGTAATATGGAATAGGGAATGCTATTAAATATAAGAATTGGCAAAGATAGCAAACATACCCAAAAAGCATAACCATACTTATTGTCTCCAAAAACATACATTGTTATACCCTCTGCAAAAAGACTAAGGATCAAGGTTGCTATTGCCATAAATAGAATACTTAATTTGATATAAATCTTTAAAGAGGAATGAATTAGGTTAACTGTCTTCTTTGATGAAGAGTTTTCAGCTATCTGTTTAACAAGGCCCTCATTCATGCTTAATAATGTGAGAGCACCTAATTTATTTGAGAGGAAGTTAGTTTGGTTTAAAATTCCTATTCCAGTTAATCCCAAGAAAACTGCACTTACCTTTGTTCTTAAAAGGCTAAAAAAAAATTCAATAAATCTTGAGGATCCCAAAATAAATGTTCCCCCAATAAGATTCTTAAATCCACTCATTATTCTCTACGAAAATTTTCAACAGCTATTAAAAATTTGTATGACATAATTTCCTAAAGCTCATTAATCTAAAAAGTAAAATTTAAAATATCCTGTGTTCATTATATACATTGATTTAATAATAAGTATTTCAAAATAAATTGACATGAAAAGTAAACTTTGAAATCAGTTGTTTACTTAATGTAAATTTAATTTAATTTTATAGTTATGAGAATTCTTATTACAGGAGCGTCAGGTTTCATTGGCTTTCACCTTATTAACAAATTATTAAAAAACCATGAAGTATATGGAATTGATAGTTATTCTAATAATTATGACATCTCATTAAAAAAGGAAAGATATCAAAAGACAGTTAAGGATAATTATTTCTTTTTTGAGCAAAACATTCGAAATATTAAGCTGCCAAATGTTAAATTTGATTTAGCTATTAATCTAGCCGCTCAACCTGGAGTGAGGGTTGATAAATCTAAAGAGTATCTTTATAGAGAAACAAATGAAGAGGGTTTTATAAAATTTTGCAATTTTTGCATTGAAAGAAACATCAAAAAAATTATTTATGCTTCAAGTAGCTCTGTTTATTCAGATGATGGAGAAGAAAAGTTCAAAGAAAGTCATACTCTACTTCGACCTAAGAGCTTATATGGAAAGTCAAAATTAGAAAATGAAAAATATGCATCATATTTAGCTTATAAAGAGGATATTTCAATCATAGGGTTGAGGTTTTTTTCTGTTTATGGTCCTTTTGGCAGACCTGATATGGCATATTATTCCTTCGCAAGATCATTAATGAATAATGAAAAAATAATACTGAATAATTATGGAACAATGGCTCGAGATATGACATACATAGACGATATTATTTCTGGAGTTATAAGTAGCTTTAAATTGATAACTGAAGAAAAAACTAAATTTAAAAATGAAATATTTAATCTTGGTAATGATTCTCCAGTTATGGTAGTTGATCTCCTTAAGGAAATTGAAAAGCAATTATCTTTGAAAGCTGCTGTTATCCATGCACATACAAATAATGAGTCAAAATATACTCACGCAGATATTACTAAAGCAAAAAAAATATTAGGATATAAGCCAGAAACATCCATTGATATTGGTATGAAAAAATTCTTGGAATGGTGTAAAAAATATGAAAGAAAATAAACAACTAAAATTAGGCATTGTTGGACATGGTTTCGTTGGTAAGGCTACTGACTGGGGCTTTCATAAAAATGTTGAAAGATTCATAGTTGATCCAAAGTTAAACACTACTATCTCGGACCTCAGTAAATTTATGCCAGATATAATTTTCATATGTGTTCCAACTCCAATGGGCAATGATGGTGATCAAGATGCATCGATTTTAAAAAGTGTTGTAAAAGAATTAGTCTGCAAATGCTCATCAAGCATCAAAGTTGTAAAGAGTACTGTATTACCATCAATACTAAATGAATTAAAAAAATTAGATCAAAACCTTATCTATAATCCCGAATTTCTCAGGGAAAAGCATGCTAATGAAGATTTTATCAATTCTAAATTTTTGATATTTGGGGGTAAAAAAAATATATCAAAAGTGGTCTCTCAAGCATACTATGATCATTCGCGTTGCGTCACAAAAGATCATATATTTACTGATACAGAAACTGCCTCATTGATTAAATATGCAATAAATACTTTTTTAGCTTCAAAAGTAATATTTTTTAATGAGCTTTATGAGGTTTATCAAAAGCTTAATGTAAACGATTCTTGGGAGTCAATAATAAAAATTATATCTAGTGATAACAGGTTGGGTATTAGCCACATGAATGTTCCTGGCCATGATGGAAAAAAAGGTTTCGGAGGAGCATGTTTCCCAAAAGATAGCTTGGCATTAGCTAAACTTGGAGAAAGTTTAAATATCGATCTTTCAGTTTTAAAATCTGTAATCAAAAAAAATAATAGAATTAGGTCTAGATATAAAGGCCTTGATGAACGCGAATCTGAGCAAAATGTTTCGTTCGATGATAAAATTTGATGCTTGTTACGCCCAGGTGGTGAAATTGGTAGACACAAGGGACTTAAAATCCCTCGAAGGAAACTTCGTGCCGGTTCAAGTCCGGCCCTGGGCACCATTAATCTAAACTTATTTATTCACTTTTTTGTCTAAAAACTGTACACTGTTCAACCATTGAACGCATAATGCTGAAAACAGATTTATTATGAGTAAGAAAGATAAAGAAGAACATTTATATATTCTTGATGAGATTGAAAGGAATCCAAGCATATCTCAGAGAAATCTTGCAAAAAAAGCTAATATTAGCTTGGGAGCAGTAAATTATGCTTTAAACAAACTGATAGATAAGGGCCTAGTAAAAACTAAAAACTTTATTAATTCTGATAACAAGTTTGGTTACTTATATGTGCTTACCCCAAAAGGAATATCCGAAAAAGCTAAACTTGCTAGAAATTTTTTGACTATTAAATATAAGGAATATCAAAAAATTAACAAAATCTTAGGAGACCAAAACAAGCATGATACCTAAAGAAAAAATTAAAATAGGTGTTATTGGTCTTGGTTATGTGGGGCTTCCTCTCGCTATTGAATTTTCAAAAAAGTATGAAGTCATAGGATTTGATGTAAATTCAAAAAGAATAAAGCAACTCATTTCAGGGAAAGATAATACTAATGAAGTCGAAAATGATGAATTAAAAAAATCATCAATGAATTTTTCATACAATGAAAGTGACTTATCTCACTGTAATGTATTTATCGTAACTGTTCCGACACCTATAAATGATGATAAAGAGCCAAATCTTTCACCAATTGTTGAGGCTACAAAAACTGTTTCTAAGTATGTAAAGAACGGTAGCTTCATAATTTATGAGTCAACAGTTTATCCTGGAACGACAGAAGAAGTATGTGTCCCATTACTAGAAGAAATTTCAAAATTAAAATTAAATGACGATTTTTTTGTTGGATATTCGCCAGAAAGGATTAACCCGGGTGATAAAGTTCATACAATTACAAAAATACTGAAAATTACTTCTGGCTCAAGCAAGAAAGCTGCTTTATTTATCGATGATCTTTATGGCTCAATAATAACTGCAGGCACATACAAAGCTTCAAGTATCAAAGTTGCAGAGGCAGCTAAAGTAATTGAAAACACTCAAAGAGATGTAAATATAGCTTTAATAAATGAGCTGTCCAAAATTTTTAATATTCTAGACATAGACACTAGTGAAGTGCTCAGAGCTGCAGAAACTAAATGGAACTTTATACCATTTAAACCAGGCTTAGTTGGTGGCCATTGCATTGGAGTAGACCCATATTATCTTACTCATAAAGCTCAGCAGGTAGGATACAATCCGGAAATAATTCTAGCCGGAAGAAAGATAAACGATGGAATGAGCGAATATGTTGCAGAAAAATTTATTGAAGCATTGGATAAAAAAAATATTAATGTATCAAAAGCAAAAGTTTTAGTCATGGGATTAACCTTTAAAGAAAATTGTCCTGACTTAAGAAATACAAAAATCATAGATATAGTATCTAGCTTGAAATTAAAAGGTTTAGATGTAAAAGTAAGTGATCCAATCTGCTCAATATCGGAAGCAAAAGATTTATATGGTATAGATTTAATTCAAGATCTTGGAGAAGAAACTTACGACGGTCTCATTTTTGCTGTGCCTCACGATAATTTCACAAAAATGTCTATCGAAGATGCTAAAAAAATATGTAAATCAAATCATATAATCTTTGATCTAAAAAACATTTTAAATTCTGATCAAGTTGATATGAGGTTATAAAATGAAAGATTATGAAGAAATATGCAATGAGTTAAAAGATAACCCTAAAGTCTGGGCTGTGACAGGCGCTGCTGGATTTATTGGATCAAATATTGTTGAAAAACTACTAACTATAAATCAGAAAGTAATAGGCTTAGATAATTTTTCAACCGGTAAGAGAAAAAATCTTGAGCAAATCACGTCATCTATCTCTGATGAACTTTGTAGTAATTTTACTTTTGTTGAGGGAGATATCAGAAATATTAAAGATTGCTTGAGTATCACACAAAAAACTGATTATGTTCTGCATCAAGCAGCACTTGGCTCTATTCCTCGTTCAATAAATGACCCTCATACTTCAAATGAAGTAAATGTTTCAGGCTTCTTAAATATGCTTGATGCATCTAAATCTAATAAAGTAAAAAATTTTATTTATGCTTCAAGCAGTTCTGTTTATGGTGATCTTGAAACATTACCGAAGTATGAAGAAAAAATTGGAAAACCATTATCTCCATATGCAAATACAAAATTAGTAAATGAGCAATATGCAAGTGTCTATCAGAATACATATGGCTTCTGCTCGACAGGTCTTAGATATTTTAATGTCTATGGCCAAAGACAAGATCCAAGTGGTGCATATGCTGCTGTAATTCCATTATGGATATCATCAATGTTAAATGACAGAGAAATTTTTATTAATGGTGATGGAGAAACAAGTAGAGATTTTTGTTTTATCGAAGATGTTATACAAATGAATATTATGTGTGCAGTTAATGCAAATAGTGACAGAAGCAGAGTATTTAATGTATCGGTGGGTGGACGAACAACACTTAATGAGCTTTATAAAATCATAAAGAAATTGGTAATGCTGCAAGGTGTTAAAGTTTTGAAACAACCAATTTATAGAGGCTTTAGAGAGGGTGATGTAAGGCACTCCCAAGCATCAGTTGCAAAAGCAGTTAAAGAAATTGGCTATAAACCTAATTTTAAAATTGAAGAAGGTCTTGCAAGATCAATTGAATGGTATAAAGAAAATATATGAAAAATGAATGTGTTTTGGTCACTGGTGGTGCTGGTTTTATAGGTTCAGCATTAATAAGGGATCTTATAAATAATACTTCTTATAAAGTAATTAACTTTGACAATCTTTCTTATGCAGGGAATGAGCAATCATGCAATGAAATTGCAACCTCAGAAAGATACAAATTTATCAAAGCAGATTTGCGCAATAGAAGCAGCATCGAAAAAATATTTGAGGAGAATAGAATTGAAATGGTGTTTAACTTAGCAGCTGAAACTCACGTAGATAGATCAATAGATAATCCAAATATATTCATAGAAACAAATGTCTTGGGAACTTTAAATCTTCTTGAAGTTACCAGGAATAATTGGCTCGGTAGTATGCAGCATAAAAATAATTTTAAATTTATTCATATTTCAACAGATGAAGTATATGGTGATCTAAGAAACAAAGATGAATTCTTTACAGAATGCTCAAAATATGAGCCTAACTCTCCATATTCCGCATCGAAAGCATCGAGTGATCATCTTGTGAGAGCATGGAATAGAACTTATGGGCTTCCAACGATTACTACAAATTGCTCTAACAACTATGGACCCTACCAGTATCCAGAAAAACTCGTGCCCTTAACGATACTTAAAGCAATCAAAAATCAGGAGATTCCAATATATGGTAATGGGATGCAAATTAGAGATTGGTTATATGTTGAAGATCATACCAATGCCCTAATTGAGATATCGAATAAAGGGATTATAGGAGAAACATATGTTATTGGGGGAAACAATGAAATCACTAATATTGAGCTTGTAAATAAGATCTGTGAAATACTAGAAATCTTCATACCTGATAAGAAAAGAAGTATTTCAAAATTTAAAGATCTCATTAAATTTGTTGAGGATCGACCAGGCCATGATGCGAGATATGCAATTGACTCTTCTAAGTTAAAAAACCAACTTAACTGGTCTCCAAAATATAATTTTGAAACTGGCCTTGAAAGAACAGTTTTATGGTACCTGGAAAACGAAGATTGGTGGGATCCACTATTAGAAATAAACCCTCTTAAAAGAATTGGAGTGATTAACAAATGAAGGGAATTATTCTTGCA
>CACNDL010000003.1 GCA_902619265.1 uncultured SAR86 cluster bacterium | reverse complement strand
TCCTTAAAAAATGCAGGAGAAATGATTGGTTGGGGTTATCAGTTACAAAGCCCATTTATAGTTACTATTTTATCTATGTTAATCTTTGGAATAGGTGTCTACCTCATTACAGATTTAAGTGTCGGAGGAAGTTTAGGAAAATTAGAAAAACATACAGATGGTACTGGACCATTTAATTCATTCCTCACCGGAACACTAGCTGTTGTCGTTGCATCACCATGTACGGCACCCTTTATGGGAGCTGCTCTTGGTTTTGCTCTTATTCAGCCTGATATTTTTTCTTACTTAGTGTTTTTGTTTTTAGCTTTAGGCTTTGCATTACCATATTTCTTGATTGCACTATTTCCATCTCTTGTAGATTTCTTACCAAAACCTGGCAAGTGGATGGAATCTCTAAAGCAATTCTTTGGTTTAATGATGTTCGCTGCAGCCATATGGTTATTATGGGTACTTGCAAATCAGGTTGATGCAAATTCAATTTTGTTCGTTCTCATAGGTTGGTTTTTATTAGCTTTCGCTTCTTGGCTGGTTATCACAAGAATTAAATTTGCTGTTTACATATCAGGAATAATTGGACTTCTTTGGGTTTACCAATTGAGTGAATGGGATTTTAAAGATGTTGAGGTGATTAATGGCGATGAATCAATTAGTTGGTCGATTGAAAAAGAAAATGAATTGCGGTTGAATGAACAAGCATACTTTATCAATTTTACAGCTGCATGGTGCATTACTTGCAAAGTGAACGAAGCAGTTGCTTTTAGCGATGAAGTTTTTAAAAAATTTGAAGAGAAAAATATTACATATCTCAAAGCTGACTGGACGAATAGAAACTCAGAAATTGCAGGTCAGATAGAAAAATATAACCGATCGGGTATTCCTTTATATATTTATTGGAATAAAAAACTTGACGAACCTATGGTTCTTAATGAAATATTAACTGAAAATTATTTAATGGAGGTAGTTGATGAAATTTAAGATATTAAGCTTAATGTTGTTGAGTCTAATAGGCGCAACTTCAGTGAAAAATGGTGAAGATGCACCGTTATTTAATCTATTGAATCAAGATGATCAAACTGTATCACTTGAAGAATTTAAAGGGAAAAAAGTCGTGCTGGAATGGACTAATCATGATTGTCCATTTGTAAAGCGACACTATGACACTGGTAACATGCAAAATTTGCAAAAAGAAATGAGTGATCAAGATATTGTTTGGTTATCCATAGTATCTTCTGCTCAAGGTAAACAAGGTCATGTCACAAAAGACCAGGCTAAAGAACTTACCAAGAAAAGAAGTGCATACCCTGCTCATGTTTTACTTGATGTAGAAGGCTCAGTTGGAAGAATGTTCAGCGCAAAGACAACTCCTCATATGTTTGTAATCGATGAAACAGGTAAAGTTAGATATCAGGGTGCTATTGACAACTTAGGCAATACAGGGGCACTTTTTTCTACGGATTTAAGCAAAGCAAAGAATTACGTTAGAAATGCTGTAGCACAGTTGCTATCAGGGGAAGAAGTTAAAGAAGCTAAGACAAGACCTTATGGGTGCTCAGTAAAATACTAAAAAATATAATCAGCCCACGCTTGATCTGGAAAGTCATTTTTATTTAGTTTATGCCCATTCAATAAATGGGCAAAACTAGGTTTCTTTGGTTCATTAATAGGTTTAATAATTTTCGAACCCTTAGCGGTATTACATCCTTTGCAACAAGTAACAATATTTTCCCAATTAGTAAGACCCCCTTTTGATCTTGGAATAACATGGTCTAATGTAAGTTGTTTTAAATCGAAAATATTGCCGCAATATTGACATCGATACATATCTCTTAAAAAAACATTGGACCTAGAAAATTTCACATAGTTTTGAAATTTATGGAACCTCCTCAACATTATTATGCTCGGCACTTCAACTTCTACAGAAGGTGATCTAACTGACCATTTTTCATGACTTTTAATGACAATCACATTTTTCGTGAACAATAATCTTATAGCTGTTTTCCAGTCAATAGTAGATAAAGGAAAATAACTTACTGGTTTTCCATTTCCGTTTAAAAGCAGGCAATCGTTTGACATTTTTTTATTTAATCTCATCTTAAATTATATTTTGTATCTATCAACTCAAGTTGTATTATTAGAGTTAGGTTTTTTTGAGGGGGATCTATGTCAGAACCGTTTATTCTTTTTGGAGAGCAACACACTCAAGCTCTAACTTACAGTTTTTTGATAATTGCTGCGCTTTGTGTAATAGGGAATTTTCTCAGTAATAAAGTACAAGATATCTTTGCTAAATTAATAGGTATTTCACTTTTAGTTTTTGAGGTGACTAAACCTTTTATCTATATTTATGGCTTTGATAAACCTTGGGAAACTTACTTACCATTGCATATGTGTAATTTTAGTGCTGTATTAATTGGTATTTTTCTCTTACAAAAAAAGAAGAATCAAATGTTTTTTGAATTACCCTTTTATTGGGGCGTAGGTGGAGCAACTATGGCCCTCCTTACTCCTGATCTTACAGAAGCATGGCCTGACATTGAGTTCTTTATGTTCTTTTATGGTCATGGCCAAATAATTTTGGGTATATTTTTTGCTTTAGCTGTTCTTAAACATAGACCGTACCTTCAGAATTTCTGGAAGATGGCAGTCATCACTATATTGCTCTTGGTACCAATTTTAATCGTTAACTTAGTTATTGGCGGAGAAGCTAATTATTGGTATTTAATGAATACTCCTGAGGGAGAATCTTTGATGGACCTCATGCCAGCTCCTCCATATCATATGTTGGGTGTAGCACCTCTAGCCTTAGTAGTTTTCTTTATAACTTACTTACCTTTCTTAATTTGGGATAAAACTAAGAAGGCATGAGTGAATTTGACTACATCATTGTAGGTGGTGGATCTGCAGGCTGTGTTTTGGCCAATAGATTAACAGAGAATCCAAATGTGTCTGTTTGTTTGCTGGAGACAGGCCCTCCAGATAAAACACCATTTATTCAGATACCTGCCATGTTTGCCTTTCTTCAAGAATCTGAATATGCCTACCAATATGATACAGTCCCACAAAAAGGATTTAATGAAGTAACGGTGACTGAAGGGGCTGCAAATGCAGTAGATTCTTTGGGTGGCTCGCATCCAATACCTCAAAGTTATCAAGAAAAAAGAAAAGGGTTTCAGCCAAGAGGAAGAACGCTAGGAGGATCTAGTTCTGTAAATGGCATGGTATATATCAGAGGTCATAAGTGGGATTATGACCATTGGGCTGATCTGGGAAATGATGGTTGGTCTTATGATGATGTTTTACCGTACTTTGTTAAGTCAGAGCACAATGAAGCATTGGATGATCAATATCATGGTCAAAATGGTCCACTTAACGTTGCGCAACTAAGGCACGATAATCCATTCACTAGATATTTTGTTGAGGCAGGAAGCAAACATCATAAAACTAATAATGACTTTAATGGTAGTGATCAAGAAGGTGTGGGCGTATACCAAGTAACTCAAAAAAATGGAAAAAGATGTAGTGCAGCAGTGGCCTATTTAAATCCGGCAAAACAGAGAAAAAATTTAACGATTATGACAGATACTGTTGTCGACAAAATAAACTTCAAAAATTTAACAGCTGTTTCAGTTAAATGCACAACCAAAAATAAAGTAAACGAATTGCATGCAAAAAAAGAAATATTGTTGTGTGGTGGTGCTTATGGCTCTCCAACTATCTTGCAAAGATCAGGTATTGGAAATGAAAGTTTTTTGCAATCACATAATATTGAATGTCTTTTAGATCTCAAAGGGGTTGGTGAGAATTTGCAGGATCATATCGATTATATTACTTCGCATAGAGTTGATAGTTGGGAATTATTTGCAAAACCATTTAAGTCTTTAAAATTTACTATGAGAGCTCCCTTTGAATTGATTAAGTTTGTTTTAGCAAGCAAAGGAATGTGGACTTCTAACCTTGCTGAGGGCGGCGCATTCATCAAAAGCGATGAAAATCTAGAAGTGCCAGATTTACAACTACATTTTACAGTTGGAATGGTTGAAGATCATGGCAGGACGGAAATGTGGGGCAATGGGTTTAGTTGTCATGTTTGTCTGTTAAGACCCAAGTCAGTCGGAACAGTAAAGATTGCTTCAACAAACCCCGACGATGATCCTCTTATAGATCCAAACTATCTATCAGATGATGAAGATATGGAAGTAATGATAAAGGGATATCGTAAGATGATGGAAATAATGAACACCGAACCACTTGCGCAGTTTAATAATGTAAGAAATCCAATAAATATTGATGACGATAAAGCTATCGAGTCAGCTATCAGAGCAAGATCTGATACTATTTACCATCCAGTGGGGACATGTAAAATGGGGAATGACGACATGGCTGTTGTCGATAGCGATCTTAAAGTTAAAGGTGTTAAAAATTTAAGAGTAGTTGATGCTTCAATAATGCCAACTTTAATTGGTGGAAATACAAATGCACCTGCTATTATGATTGCTGAAAAGGCAGCCGATTTAATTAAACAAGATGCAACCTGAACCATTTAACATTCTAGATCCGTCACATATCATCTTTGCTGCATTATGTATTGCTTTAGTCGTTTATCTGCCAAGAATTTTTATTGGTAGCAGCGAAAAAACAATCAGAAACGTTAAATATTTTTTAGCTTTTCTTATGATTTCACATGAAATTATTGATCCTTTTTTCAAGGTTGCATATTTTGATGAGCTAGTAAAAGATTCGCTGCCCCTGCATATGTGTGCATTTTCAACGTGGTGTATTTCAATATACTTGCTAGGCGGCCATCGAATATTCTTTTTATTTGCTTATTTCTGGGGAATAGCTGGTGCCGGTATGTCTGTTCTTACGCCAGACACTCTTACTGGCTTTCCAACATTTGATTATTTAAACCATATGTATGGCCATACTTTAATATTGTTGGGCGTTTCCGTGGTTCTAATATTGACCAAAGAGAGGCCATATTTAAAAGATTATTTCACCATTATGTTGTTTACCAGTTTTATATTCTTGCCTGCCATGTATGGCGTGAATTTCTTACTAGATACGAATTATTGGTACATTTTAGAAAAACCTGCTGGCGATAATATTATGAATTTTATGCCTGATGCACCAATGCATATAGTTGCATTAATACCTGTAGCTTGGCTACTAACTTATTTACTCTACGTTCCTTATCAATTAAAAGATAAGAATGCCTGAAAATTATCAGCACTTACATTTTGAAGTTGTTGGGTCAACTAACGATCTTTGTAGAATTGAATGTAAGAAAGAGCTTAAAACAACTCTAATTACTGCAGATAAACAGACCGAAGGCAGAGGCAGAAATCAAAAAAGATGGGAAAGTCCCAAAGGAAACATCTCATTCTCATATGGCTTCTTTTGCGGAAAACCACACCCAGCTCTGAGTTTGTTAGCCGGTCTGAAAACTACAATCGCTATAGAAAAAATATTTGGCAAATATGTAAAGCTAAAGTGGCCAAATGACCTGATATACGAGTCCAAGAAAATCGGCGGTATTCTTGTGGAAACAGAAAATTTTGAGGATAAATTTCTAGTTGTTTTAGGAATAGGTATTAATTTAAAAGTAAATCCAAATGAACCGCATTGGGGTGATTTAGATGAAAATTTAAATGATGAAGAGAAAAAATTGGCGTTTGTTCGAGAGTTGGCTTGGGAAGTCTCAAAACTAGAAAATTATTCTGATGAAAACTGGCAGTCTGATTGGCTTGCGAATTGTGTCCATATGAATAGCAAAATTAAAATTGCATCTTCAAATGAAGAGCTTTTTTTTCAAGGCATTGATCATGCAGGCGCTGCTTTATTAAAAAACACTAATGGTGAAATAATTACTTATCAAGAAAGTTCTTTAAGTGTTTTAGATTTATATTAAAATTTTTAGATAAATGAAAATTTATGGTACACAAAGTTCAAGAGCTGTAAGACCTATTTGGACTGCAGAAGAAATGGGCCTCGAGTATGAACTTGAAATGATGCCCTTCCCTCCTAGAGTATTCCAAAAAGAATATTTAGAAACCAATATGCTTGGAACTGTGCCCTATCTTGTTGATGGAGATGTAAAGATGACTGAGTCAGTTGCGATGTGCCAATACATTGTTGAAAAATATGGCCCAACAGATTTAAGTGTTCAACCAGACGAAAAGGATTACCCAAATTACTTAAACTGGTTGTTTCATTCAGATGCAACTCTTACCTTCCCACAGACAGTGGTTTTAAGATACAAATTTCAAGAACCAGGAGTCGCAGATGGAGCAGTTGAAGGATACAGTAGATGGTTTGTATCTAGGTTGAAGTTGCTTGAGAGTTCTTTAGAGGGAAAAGAGTACCTTTGTTCAAATAGATTTACGATAGCTGATATTTGTGTAAGTTATGCAATTCATTTAGCCAGCAACCTGGAGATACATCAAGCACTAAAACCAAATATTAAAAGATGGTCTGAAAATCTTTTTGAAAGAGAGGCGTTTAAAAAGGTATTATCTCTAAAATAAGTACATAATATCAGAGGGGGTAGATTATTAACTTACGTAATACAAGTTTTCTGTTATTTGTCACTTTGTTGAATGTGATAAATTTTGTCGATCGACAATTCATTTCCAGTTTTGCCCCATTTTTAAAAAGTGATTTAGACCTTTCCGATACAGAAATTGGCCTCTTAACTGGCATAGTTTTCATTTTCTTTTATACCGTAGCTGGGTTATTTGTTGGAACACTTGCAGATAGATACAACAGGACCAAGATTATAGGCATAGGGGTTATCTTATGGAGTGCTTTTACTGCAATTTCAGGATTCGCCAAAAACTTTTTCACTTTAGCAGCACCAAGACTATTTATTGGTGTTGGAGAGTCAACGATTACTCCTACCACAATGTCAATTTTGTCGGATAGATATGAGCAAAAAAGACTTGGTTTTGCCGCAGGTTTTTACTACTTAGGTGTACCAGTGGGTGTGGGTATCAGTTTACTTATTGCTGGCTACCTTGAGCCTATGATTGGATGGAGAGGATGTTTTTATTTACTTGGGTTCATAGGACTTTTTCTCGGTTTCTTAATGCTTTTTGTGAAAGACTCACCTCGAAAAAATATTTCCACCAAACCCGAGTCAAAAACATTTTTTGAAATAATTGCATTGCTATATAAAGCACTTTCAACATCAAAATCACTTGTCTTGACTATAACAGCAGGCACCCTTTACCACCTTGTGCTTGGTGCTGCACAATTTGAAGTTATATGGGCAGTGGCCGATAAAGGTTTTAATCCAAATACTTTTGGCCAAATAAATGGATGGATCTTTGTAGTGTTTGGTGTGCTTGGCAGTTTGTTTGGGGGCATTGCCAGTGATTGGGCATTGAAAACATATAATCTACCAAGAACCTGGTTTCTTTTAATATTAACTGTATTGCTTATACCTCTAGCTTTTACCAGATACCTTGAGACAGATAACTTTCTTTTTTGGGTTGGTATTTGTTCCTCTGCATTTAGTCTCGGGTGTTTTTATGGTCCTATATTTGCAGTTATTCAAGAGCTTGTTCCTTCATCAATTAAAGGTACAGTTGTAGCCTTTAACTTACTCTGTTTAAATCTGTTGGGCATCGCAATTGGATCAATAGTGTTTGGCATAATGGCTGACTATGCTGTAGCTCAAGGTTATGAAGACCCTTATACCAATTTACTAGTTGGATTTAGTTTAATGTTTCTAATCTTGGGTCCACCACTTTATTACTTTGCTGGAAAATATTATCAATCTGATAAAGAGAAATTAAATAAAATTTTTTCTTAAAGTTCGTTAAATAGAAAATCCTTCAGAACTGGAAGATGTGCTTTTATGTCGTCTTTTTGTCCAAAAGTATGTCCAAGTTTTGACATGGTAAATGCTTGATAAGGAATGTTGTTATTATCTAATTCTTCTTTCATCTTTTCCATATGTAATATCGGAGATATAGGATCTTGCAAACCATGCCACATTAGAATTCTTGACTTCATTTTATTTCCGTTAAATACGGGCGAAAAATCAATGTGTCGAGCTTCGTCGTTACCCCAAAAATCCTCAGCCATCTCTTCATAATCATCGTTATATGTATAAACATTTCCATCAGTACCATCCCTGAGAATTTTTAGATCATAAACTCCCATTCCTCCTGCAACGCACTCGTATAATTCACTGTGTTTATAGGCCATAGCTACCGCTGCATAGCCTCCATAACTTGCTCCAAAAGCACATGTCTTTTCTCTTCCTATACCAAGCTCCTTCTGAACTGATTTAGTTGCATCTGCAATGTCATTTAAAAGTGTGCCTCCCCACTCATTGTAAGAGTCCTCAATGAAATCCTTACCGTAACCACCAGAACCTCTGAAGTTTACTTTTAATATTGCAGCTCCTTTTGAGGCTAAGTACTGTTCTGAGAAATCATAAGAATCAAAGTCTCTAATACCGTATGGACCGCCATGAATATAGACAATTAATCTTTGTACATTTCCTTTTGGAAGTGTTAGATATCCATAAATATCTGCACCATCTCGGGTTTTAAACTTTTTTGAAACCATTTTATGTAATTTATCTTTTGGAACATTTGAAGTTCTTCCAACTGGTCTTAGAGAACCTTTTTTTAGATCTAATAAAAAGACTTCATTAACTACTGAAGAATCCTGAACAATAAGTAATGCTCTGTCATTGGAGTCAGTCCAGTTTCCTAATGAAATAGTTTTATCTGGGAAGGCTGGAGCCAATTGACTAAGTATTTGTGCATCTCTTTTATTTTGATCAAAATAAATGATTTCTTTTTTGCCATCACATTCCATACCTGCTGCATATGGAATAGGATCATTTAAAGAGGTCATTGAATTAATAAGAGAGTGACAATCCTCAGGAATAATGCTTGTGATTTTCTTATTTTTTAGATTCAGAACACTTATACCATGCGCACCAATGCCACTCGTCTCAGTCAAGTATAGAAGATCTCCTTTAAGCCCAAATGGAGTGTAGTCCTCTAAATCAATATCAATTTTTGTTGTGTTTTTATCAGTATAGTGAGCATAGACTGAATCAGCGTCACTAGAGAAAGTTAATGCAGGCTTCTTATCTTTTCCAAGTATGTAAATGAAAGGTGTATTGCAAAAGTTATTTGTTTTGTTCATGACTTTGTACTGACACGGCTTTTGAGAAACATAAATATCTTCTCCATTTGGTTTTGTGCCTCTTTTATCAAATGGTATTTTTCTTAAATATGCATATCTAAAACCTCTTTTGTTTTCTGCAACAGACATAAGAACGCCTTCGTCATCATACGCAGAGATAAAAGTAACAGGTTTATATCTATCTGCAAAAGTTGAGCTACCTTTTCTTGGTGGCGGTTCCAAAGGATAAATAAAATTCTTAAATTCTTTTGTCTTAATGTTGAAAAGTTTAAATATGCCTAAACTTGAAAAAATTTCGCCTTGGAGCCTATCAAATTGTTTACCACACACCTCAACTAAAATTATGGAATTTGATACCCAGTTAAAATCACATAAATATAAAGCTGGAACACCTAACACTTTATCAGAACTGCTTTTCATAGCAGCTTTTGCAACTGTTGCCTTTTCTAATCCTTTATTTGGGTCTAAAAAATCATCTGTTTTAGCAACTAGAATGCCTTCAGTAAACTCATCACTTTTACTTTGAAATGCTAAATGTTTTCCATCAGGTGAAAGTTTAACAGATGAAAAAAAGCTGTTTTTAAGATAAAGCTCCAAATCAGCATCAGAACCATCCTCGTAGTTAAATCTACTTTCATCTATACCAACAATGTCTTGAACCCATCCATATTCACTTGAAGCAAGTAAGTAATTATTGATTAGAAGTAATAGTAAGAATGTCCTTAAAGCCCTAAGCATGATTTAGATTATATAAAAATATATATATTTCTGAAGTGAATATAATAATTTAATAGTAAAAATTTTAAAATTGCATAACTTTTTAATTAAGCAAATAGATTGTGTATACAAAGACTTGTAGGGATTAATTTTTAGCATGCAAACAGTGTTCAAATTTCTAAATTATTGTGTTCAAAACTATAATAAGTGTTCAAATATTACCTTTATAATGTTCAAAATTATAATTTAACTGATAATTTACTACTAAAATGTTCAAAATATTTATAAAAAAGCTATAAAACCCATTTTTAATCATGCTTTTATAGATCTAAAGTGTTCAATATCTATTTATATACATTATTTTTCTTAAGCTTGTTAAAATATGATTATGAGGTTAAATTTTTTCAATTTTTCTATTTTTATATTTATTTTTTCTATTACAACTAATCTATATGCTGCTAAATTAGATAAATTTACTTTTACTTCCTGGAATAAACCAGATTTAGACGTTTTTTATCATCTTCCTAATACAATTGATAACAACACAAAAATTCTATTTGTGATACATGGTAATTCTAGAAATGCAGATGACTATCTGAATACCTGGATAAAGTTAGCTAAGGGTCAAAATATAGCTATTTTTGCTCCTCATTTTAAGAGAACTTCATTTATTAGCTTTAATACCCTACAAATGTCTACTTCAAGCGGAAGAATACGTACTGATAAAAATTTATACCTTAATAATTCGATTGATATACTTTTCGATTTTATAAAGTCGAAGTTTTCACTATCGCAAGAATTGTATAATATTTACGGACATTCAGCTGGTGCTCAGTTTGTTCACCGCTATCTACTTATGTCAGATAAACCCAAGGTTAAGACTGCTGTGGCTGCAAATGCAGGATGGTATACCTTCTTAGATGGCTCAAACTTCCCTTATGGTCTCTCTAATCCTCCAATTAACTTTAACTCATCTAACGTAAGAGACTTTTTACAAATGGACTTTCATGTGCTGATAGGGTCCGCTGATACAGATATTACATCCTCTGTAAATCAGTCAAATGGAGCTAATAATCAAGGTGCTAATAGATTTCAGCGAGCAAATAACTTTTTTAGTTACACCCAAAAGATTGTCGATCAAAATAAACTGGAATTTAATTGGAGTTTTCAAATCGTAAACGGGGTTGCCCATAGCAACTCTAGAATGTCTAGAGCAGCAGCTCAAATCTTATTAAATTGAAAAATTGGTAGACCCGATTGGACTTGAACCAACGACCTCTGCCATGTCAAGGCAGCGCTCTAGCCAACTGAGCTACGGGTCTAAGTTACTACTCCTCTTCTAGAAGATTAAATACCTTACCATCTAGAAAGTTAGAAACTTTCCAGTTTAAATATTGATAATGCGCTTTCACTCCAGGGTCTCTAGATGTGCCTTTGGTGAATTTTTGTATATCAACAAGGGAACTAAAAACAGAGGCTTTAGCTATATCGTCATATCTACTATCCTCAGCAAATACACTGATTAAGCCATCCACATAAACCGATTGTAGATTTCTTTTGAAAGTATCAGGTGTTTCTCCTTTGACAAAAATGCCATCAAACAGATCTTGTAGAACCTCAGCTGGCATGTAGGTATTACCGTATTGACCTGAATCTACTAGCCTAGTCATAACGTTTGGATGCAATAGTGATGCCAATACTCTTCCCTGCATCCCTAATACCATATCGTGTAATTGTGGGTCTTCATTCCCACCGCTAGAATAACTTGTAGCTCTTTTTTCTCTTTGTAAATTTTTAAGAATTTTTGGATCAAAAGTCCAAACACCGTTGGCAAAGAATTTTGTAGTGATCAAATTCATTGCTGCTTTTTGCTTTTCATAAGGGACAGGTTCATAAGCATTTACCTCATCTTGCCCATTAACAAGTCTGGTAACGTAAACGCCGCCTACTTGGCCAGCAACAATATCCATAAATCTACCTTTGTCACTTACAAGACTATAGAAAGAATTGGTAAAATCGTTTTTAGTTTCACCCTCATCTGCATAAATTTCCGGAAGTTCAGCTATTTTATTATCTAATGTAATAAATCTATCGGCTGTATATGTCACAACATCATTAGACATATCGCCCCTTCTCGTTCTAGGGTCAATGTTTCTACCTGGCGTACCCATTGCGTCACCATCAGTACCATATCTGTATGCAGGCAATACCGATAACGCTAACAACTCTGCTCTCTCTTCATCTGTTAAGTTTGGTTTATAGGCAAACTCAATAGCCCATCTATCGTATTCACCCGGTTCTGTCGGAAAGTAATTTCCTTGCTCCAAGCCTGGAGGAGCAATATTGATTGGGTCGTAATCCATGATTGAAGCAATTGTGGTATTACCAGTGATGCTTTTGTCATGCACTTCTCTTGGGCCGTATAGATAGCTTGCACTGAAGTTATGTCGCAATCCGATAGTATGGCCTACTTCATGCATAGTCAGGCTTATGATCCACTGCTCAAGAGGATCATTTTCAGGAGTCCAGCCCCAAAGTTTTCTATAGTTATAGCCTCTTTTAATTGCGTTAAATTCTTGGACTATATCTGCAGCTATTAATTCACCAGTTCTTGGATTACCAATGCTAGGACCATAACCAGAAAAACCTGGCTCAGGAGATGAAGACCATCTCACTACGTTATATTGAATATCACCTGCATCCCATTCTGAATCATCAGGCTGAACTTTAGCAACTACAGCATTCTTGAAGCCCGCTCTTTCATAAGCCAAATTCCAAACTTCTATACCTTTAACAACCATAGGTTTAATTTCTTCCGGTGTTGCTTTATCGACCCAAAAAACAATAGGTTCTACTGGCTCTGATAATTCAGCTGTTGGATCTTTTTTAATTAATCTCCATTTATTAATTAGATCCCTTTGTGGATAATTATCGTAAGTAGACATATCTGTTACTCTCTGAGAAAAATAACCTACTCTTTGGTCAGCAACTCTTGGTTCAAATTGATCGTCGGGCATTTCTACAAATAGATGTCTTGCTGAGATAGAGGTATATCTTGCATCTGAAACCGCATAAACAGCTCTTCTTTGGTTAGGGTTACTATTTTCGAAACCAAAATTCACTTCCACTGCAGTATTTTTTGGATAATTTCTGACTTGTTCAACAAAAGTTTTATCTGAATCTAATCTACCTAAATTTAAGGCAACAAAATTTCTATATTCTGGTGGAAGATTTGGTGACACGTTATTTAGCGTTTCTTCCATGAATAAATCATCAGCTTCAATAACAATTCTGCCATCTTGTTCTGCAACAATATCAAAATTCATCACAAAAGCTTCTAAAATATTAGTTAAATCTGATTTACCAATGTTATTCACTGTTTCATTTGAGAAGTAAGTATTTTTCTTATACAAAGCTAGGCCTGTTTTGAATTTTCTGAACTCCAATACAGCTCCTTGACCAATCGCTCCTCCTCTAACACCAGCAGCTTGAGGTGCATTCAAAACGTACGCAAAGTAAATAAATTCTGCATCAAGTTGTCCATCTTTTAATTCAATGTAAAATTCATTATCACTTCTTTCAATCTCACCTTCTCTTTGGTGAATTGTTAGAAAACCCTCGTGGGTTTTGAATTTTCCATCTGCTAAAAAACTGTCTATGGTCACAGAATCTTCATCTGTTTCCCTAAGCTCATCGAGAAATTCATCTAATACCTCAGCAGGCATTTCTTTTAACATTTCTCCTGTTAATTCATCCGGTATATCTGGATATGCATTTATTAAAGAAGTCACAAAAAGTAGTTGTAGTAGTTTGTTCATATTTTCACCTTGTTAATAGCTTTTCTATTACCATATATGTTGCGTAAAGCATTAAAATCAATGGGCATTTAGACTATCACAAAATGACATATTTAGACAAAAAAAACTTACTTATTTTAAATCTAATACTAGGATTTTTTGCTTGGTCAGATATCTCAAAATTACAAGCTCCTGAAGGTTTTAAAATTCAAGAATTTGTATCTGAAATAGATGATGCAAGACAAATGGTCGAAGGAAATAATTTCATATTCGTAGGCACTAAAAGCGCCGGCAATGTATACGCCATAGATAAAAATAACTCCAATAAAGTTTCAATCATACTTACAGAATTAGATATGCCTACTGGTGTTGCATTAAAAAATGGGGATTTATACATAGCAGAGACAGATACCATTCATATCGTAAAAAATATCGAAAGCAAACTTGTATCAAATGAACAAATCACCACTGAGATTTTCTTTTCTGACCTCCCTAGAAAAACTATGTGGAATCCAGTCAAAAAAGCATGGCACGGGTGGAAATGGATTGATTTTGGCCCTGATGGTGCACTTTATATTTCTGAAGGTGTTCCGTGCAATGTGTGTGATGAAGATGACCCAAGATACGGAACAATCTTGAAGCTAGATAATAATATTTTAAGTATACATGCAGATGGGGTTCGCAACAGCGTTGGCTTTGATTGGCACCCTGAAACTAAAGAAATGTATTTTACAGACAATGGGAGAGATTGGATGGGAGACGATATACCACCTTGTGAACTTAATAGGGTGGTAAATGCAGGGGATCACTTTGGTTTTCCATTTGTCCATGGAAAGAATATCCCAGATACTGGATTTGAAGCACCAAAAGATTTTGTCTT
Source organism: uncultured SAR86 cluster bacterium (assembly GCA_902619265.1). GTDB lineage: Bacteria > Pseudomonadota > Gammaproteobacteria > Magnimaribacterales > TMED112 > TMED112. The sequence goes on along the minus strand of CACNDL010000003.1, from coordinate 126,297 downwards.
TTCACAACCTGTTTGGGAATTCCAAGCACATACTGCCCCTTTGGGGATTAAATTTTATGCTGGCGAAAGTTTTCCCGAATATTACAGAAATGGTGCATTTGTTGCCCAGCATGGGTCTTGGAATCGTTCAGAGAAAGTTGGTTATCGATTGCTATTCATGAAAATGGAAGAAGGAAATGTTTTATCAGCCGATGTTTTTATAGATGGATGGATGTCTAATGAAACATCATGGGGTAGACCAGTCACACCATTAATTCTAAAAGATGGCAGCATGTTGATTTCTGACGATCAAGCTGACTCAATTATTCGAGTAACCTATAACGGCTAATCTATTAAATCAATAAAAATTTCATCACTCCCTGCAGGTAGGGAAACCAAAGTACCGTCTTCTGAGACATGATAATTACTGAAAATTTCATCAACGCCTCTTAAGAACATCTGTTCACTAATGTAGTTTACAGGTGCAGGAATCAGATGATAAAAAACAAGTAAATCTACTTCTGCTTTTTTTGCTATATCCGCTACTTCAATAGTATTAGCATGGTAGTCTTGGATATCGAATAAAACCTTTGAAACAATATCATTGCCAAGTTCTTTGGAAATTCTTTCCATTTCTTGTATCAAAGGCAGAGCCAAAGCGTCATGAAAAAGTACATCAACGCCTTTAGAGTACTCTGTCATAACTTCCAATGAAATTGTGTCACCACTTAAAACTATTGATCTATCTTTGTATTCAATTTTAAAAGCATATGAAGGATCAACTGGAAAGTGATCAACCTTAAAAGCAGTTATACTGGTATCTTCATTTTGGAAGATTAAAGCACTATCTCCGTCAAACTCAACGACATCATAACCATATGCCTCAATTGGTAATATTGCTCCATGGTGCTCACTTCTATAAATAGAATCTAATTCAAAAGCCTGCTCAAATCCTTGAGCTGTTGATGCTGTTCCAACAGGCCCGATTACAGAAAGTGGGGTTTTTCTACCTCCCAACCAAGATTGAAATTGAACTTCATGCAAATCACTGATGTGATCAGAGTGTAGATGACTTAAAATTACAGCCTCTAAATCAGAGTAATCCACTCGCCATCTTTGAAGATTGTCAGCACTACCTCTACCAGTATCTATAATAAATTTTGAAGTGCCAGCCTGCACAAGCAGACAAGTCTCTGCTCGATTAGGACTTGGTAATGGAGCCCTTGAACCACAAACCGCAACAGAAAGGGCATCACTCATAAAGATCTCATCTGCTTGAAATAGTCCTCTCACTGTGTTTTCAAACAACCTATTTTGTATAGAATGATTTTGAAGAAGAAAATAAACCGATACTAGAGCTATAACTAGAAAAATTAGTATGTATTTAAAAAGTTTCATTTAGATTTAACTCTAAGGGATATTACAAAAAAAACTAATAATACACCAATTGCAATAGGAGCATAATCATATCCAGGAGTTGGGCCTGTAGTATACAAAGCATCTAATCCATGATTGAATCGAATAACTGTTGCCCTCAAAATCCACTCCATCAGCCAAATAAAGTACATCAGTGGTATTAGGCTTTTGTACCTAAATATTACAATCCAACTCAGCAAACAAAGCAGTAATTGCATCTCTCCCCAAAGAGCACCAAATAAATAAATAATTTTATTTGGATCAGGGTCTCCCTCAAAAATTATGATATTGGCAATTGAGTTTAAACCAGCATCTTCAGCTAAAAAATGAATGAAACTTCTTACAGTATTCACTACCATAAATAGAAGAAAAAAATAAAAGGCTATTTTAGGACCCTGAAAATTATTATCAGCTTCTTTAGGCAGAAATCTATTCACAAAATTTCAATATTAAGCTGACCTTCTATCGCTGCTTCTCTGTGCTCACTAGTTTTTTGATATGCAGGATCATTTATCATCTTAAGAAATGCTCCGCGATCAGGGTATTCTGCAATTGCAACAAGATCCCATAACTCTTCAACTTCACCAATGTTAAGTCTTGAAACAGGACCCATAAAGACCACCTTAGCTCCAACTTTTTTTAAATGCTCTTGGGTCTCTTTACCGTAAAGCGTGTATGCCTCTAGACCGGTAAGGTTTGTTTCTCGACCGTCATTATATTCAGCGTATTTTTTTAGCTTTATGAGATTAAGTAATTTGATTGGTCCTTTTTCAAGATTATCGGCAAAGCCATTTAATTGCTCATCATTTGGAAAGACTTTGTTTTCGAATTTCATTTATCTTCTTGCATTAATTTGGCTAATTCCAATCTAGCAATACTCCTTCTGTGAACCTCATCGGGTCCATCTGCAAGTCTTAGAGTTCTCATATGCGCGTACATACTAGCAAGAGGGAAATCTTGGCTTACACCAGCACCACCATGCATTTGAATAGCCCTATCAATAACATTACATGCCATTATTGGTGCAGCCACTTTTATTTGTGCTATTTCACTTGCGGCAACTTTATTACCATATTTATCCATTTTCCAAGCCGCGTCTAAAGTTAATAATCTGGCCTGATTAATTTCCATTCTTGAGTCAGCTATCACGTCGAAGTTTCCTCCTAATCGAGCTAATTCTCGACCAAAAGCTTTTCTCTCCATAGAACGTTTACACATTAATTCAAAAGCAACTTCAGCAGCTCCGATAGACCTCATACAATGATGTATTCTGCCAGGACCTAATCTTCCTTGGGCAATTTCAAAACCCCTACCCTCACCTAAAATTACATTTTCATATGGAACTTTGACATTGGTGAATTTCATATGAGCGTGGCCATGAGGTGCATCGTCATATCCAAAAACATGCATCATTCTTTTTACTTCTACACCAGGAGTATCCATGGGAATTAGTATCATTGAATGTCTTTGATGTCTTTCATTTTCCGGGTTTGTGACACACATAAAAATAATGATCTTGCAACGTGGATCTCCTGCTCCTGATGTCCACCATTTTTCGCCATTGATAACCCAGTGCCCATCAACTAATTCAGCAGTTGCTTCCATATTTGTTGCATCAGACGACGCAACTTGAGGTTCGGTCATCCCGAATGCTGAACGTATTTCACCATTCAATAAAGGCTTTAACCATTGATCTTGTTGTTCTTTAGAACCATAACGAACAAGCACTTCCATATTACCAGTGTCAGGTGCACTACAATTCATAGCCTCAGAAGCAAAATGTGTTCTTCCCATAGCTTCAGCAAGATGTGCATATTCATAATTCGTTAATCCAGCACCATAATCACTATCAGGTAAAAATAAATTCCATAAGCCTCTATCTCGAGCTTCTTTCTTTAAATCTTCAATTTCTGGATGGGGTTCCCATCTTTTATTAACTGGAATATCCTGTTTGAGAATATCCATTTCAACAGGCATAACAACTTCATCTATGAAGCTTTGTACTTTCGGTAAATAAAAATCTATTTTTTCTGTGCTATCAAATTTCATAATAAAGGCTTCTAAAATACTATAAGTATTATTTATAATAGTGTTCTATAATTATAAGCCATTTATGAAATTAAATAATCTCGATTTAAACCTTCTGGTAGTTTTCAATGCAATTTATACAGAAGGGAGTTTAACTAAAGCTGGTGAGATTGTTGGTATAACTCAACCCGCAGTCAGTAGTGCATTATCAAAGCTAAGAGATTATTTTGATGATCAATTATTTATCAGAGTTGGACAAGGTGTTCAGCCTACAGCTAAAACAGAGAATATTATTATTCATGTTCGAGAAGCGCTTTCAATTTTACAAAAAAGTTTAGAAACGCCAGATGCTTTTGATCCTGCAGAATCAAGCAGAACATTTAAACTTTCGCTAAATGATATTAGTGAGGGAAGAGTTTTACCAATCCTCATGGACAAAGTGCATAAACAAGCCCCAAAGGTGAGCTTGAGTAGTTACTACACTCGAAGAGATGATCTGCAACATGCATTGGCTGCAAATGAAGTATGCTTTGCAGTTGACCCTTTTCCACCATCTGACTCAGACATCAAAAAGGAATTAATTTTTGAGGATGAATTTGTCTGTGGTTTTCGTAAAGATCATGAACTTGCCAAAGAGAAAAATTTATCAATTGAACAATATTTAGATTTAGATCATATTCATATATCTGGTAGAAAAAGAGGTGGCGCATTAGTCGATAATGCTCTAGCTAAATTGCAATTAGATAGAAAAGTAATTCTTAGAGCGCAACACTATCTGATAACACCTGAGGTCTTGAATAGCACTGACATGGTTTTAACGTGCACGAAATCTTTTGCAAACAAACATGATTTAGCATATAAAACTTTACCTTTTGAAGTTGCACCATCACAGTTTTTCCTAGCTTGGCACGTTTTAAATGACAAAGATCCAGGTTGTATGTGGCTGAGGGAATTAATTAAAGATTCTTTCGCTGAAGCGAAGTCCAGATGGCATTAAAAAGGTCATTCTAAAACCTTTCAATAAGAGTTAAAATACCCAAACAAAATGAGTACGGATAGCTATTTCAAAGAATTACAGAAGCTTAAATATCGAGATGAAACAAATCTTGTTTCTGATCTCATCAATGATCATCAATGGATCAGCGAAAAAATAATATCTCAAAATGCTGAAGAAATAGTAAATAGATGTCGTCAAGACAGAAATAAGACTAGATTAGATAATTTTTTTCTAGAATATGGTTTAAGCAATCAAGAAGGCATAGCTTTAATGTGTCTGGCGGAGTCACTCCTAAGGATTCCAGACAATGAAACTTGTGATGAAATTATTGAAGAAAAAATAGGTGGAAAAAAATGGCTGGATCACTTCAATAGCTCTCCATCCTTATTTGTAAATGCTACAACTTTTGGTTTATTCCTAGCTGAACAAGTCGTTGAGTTAGATAAAAATATTAGTGCAAACCCAATTAGCTGGTTCCAAGGTTTAACTTCAAGATTGGGTGATCCAATCCTAAGGGAAGCCATTAAAAAAGGTATGGAAATCTTAAGTGAAGAGTTTGTATCGGGTATTGATATTGATGACGCGTTGAATAAATTTGATCAGCCTAAAGTACCTTGTTCATTTGATATGCTTGGTGAAGCTGCAAGGACCCAATCTGATGTAGATTTTTTCTTCAATGCTTATGAAGAAGCAATAAGAAAGGTTGGTGAAAAAAATGCCTTACTTTCAAAATCTTTTCACGAAATTTCCATAAAACTTTCAGCTATTCATCCAAGATACGAAGCAACAAAAAAAGATAGAGTGATGGATGAGCTATTAGAAAGGGTGTATCAGCTTTGCGTTCAGTCTGCTGCACATGATATAGCTTTAACTATTGATGCTGAAGAACAGGATAGATTAGAACTTAGTCTTCACCTTATTGAGAATCTGGCTAAACGAAAAGACTTAAAAGATTGGAGTGGTTTAGGTTTAGCAATACAAGCTTACGGTAAAAGAGCTCCGGTAGTTGTTAAATTTATTGATGAACTTGGTGCAAATAGAAACGGCATGATGATGAGATTGGTTAAAGGCGCTTATTGGGACCAAGAGATAAAAATTCATCAGGTCAAGGGTGCAGCAGATTTGCCAGTTTTTACGTCTAAATCTTTTACAGATTTAAATTACCTTTCAACTGCAAAAATAATTTCTGATACAAAGAATCTACGCCCGTATTTTGCTACACATAATGCTCATACAATTGCAGGAATTATGCATCTTTATCAAGGTCGAGAAGATCAGTTTGAATTTCAAAGAATATTCGGGATGGGTGACCTTACATATAGAAATGCTCAAAAAGTTTATTCAGAATTTCCTTTGACAAGAGTTTATGCGCCGGTTGGTTCCAAAAAAGAACTACTACCTTACCTGGTCAGAAGACTATTAGAAAACGGAGCTAATAGTTCTTTCGTAAACAAATACCTATCCAAAGATATTCCAGTAAAAGAAGTTGTTAAAAATCCAATAGAGATAGCAACTAAAAACCTTTCCGGAAAAAATTTCTTAAAGCAGGTTCCGAGACCTAATAAAATTTTCTCCGATAGAGAGAATTCGCAAGGTTTTGATTTTGGGGACTTAATGGAGATAGAAAATCTAACAAAAAACATAGCAGCATTTGATAATCATGATTTCTATGCTTGCTCATTACTTCATGGTGAAGAAGTAATAGATACATATGAAGATAAATTTTCACCTAGCGATCAATCAAAAAAAATTGGAAGAGTATCTTATCTTTCAAAAGATAATCTAAGCAAAATTAATTTTAATAATGGTGATGATTGGAGAAAATCTTCAGTTAAAAGTCGAATAGAAGTTTTAAAGAAAGCTGCAATTTTGCTCCAAGACAATGCAAATCTATTTTATGCCTTATTAGTAAAGGAAGCAGGTAAAAGCCTGAAAGACTGTGATGCAGAAATAAGAGAATCAGTAGATTTTATTAATTACTATTGTCTACAAGCATCTAAGATTTTTACACCTGTGGAGCTAGAAAGTCCATCTGGAGAAAAAAACTTTTTATCGGTTGCTCCAAAGGGAAATTTCTTGTGCATCAGCCCTTGGAATTTCCCTATGGCAATCTTTATTGGGCAAATTGCTGCTGCGTTAGTTTCTGGAAATAAGGTGTTAGCAAAACCTGCAGAAGATACTTCATTAATTGCTTTTCAAATAGTAAAACTTTTTCATGAAAGTGGTGTGCCTGAATCTGTACTGCAATTAGTTATTGGTGGAAAAGAAATAGGTAATGAATTAACAAAACTTAATGAGTTAAATGGTGTGGCATTTACCGGTTCAACTATAGCTGCTAAATCCATAAATCTTAATCTGGCAAAATCAGAAGGACCAATTAAATCTCTTATTGCTGAAACAGGTGGGCAAAATGCGATGTTCGTAGATTCGTCTTCATTAAAAGAGCAAGTTATAGATGATGTGATAAGGTCAGCTTTCTATAGTTCAGGACAAAGATGTAGTGCTTTGAGAGTTGTATTTGTTCAAGAAGATATTGCTCAAGAATACTGGGAATATTTAAATGAAGCTATGCAAGAAATCAAAGTTGGAGACCCTCAGAAACCATGTACTGATATTGGACCAATTATAAACAAAACTTCGATATCAAAATTACAAGATCATGTTGCTAAATTAAAAAAACAAGGGAAAGAATTCATTGAAACAAAGGAAAAATTTGATAAGCAATCATTTTTTATGAATCCAATAGCCTTCAAAATTGATTCAATTAAAGAAATTGATGGCGAAAAATTTGGACCAGTACTGCATTTCATTAGTTATAAAACGTCTGATCTCGATAACTTAATTAATGAAATTAATGCGACTGGTTTTGGGTTAACAATGGGTGTGCATTCAAGAATTCTTGATAAGGCGAAACAGATTTTTGATAAAGCTAATGTAGGTAACTTCTATTTAAATAGAGACATTGTTGGTGCAGTTGTCGGTGTGCAGCCTTTTGGTGGCCAAGGGCTAAGTGGTACCGGCCCTAAAGCTGGTGGACCAAATTATTTACATAGTTTTGTTACTGAAAAAACTTTCACTGACAATGTTATGGCAACAGGTGGTAATATAGACTTATTAACTAAAAATAATGAGTAATGATTAATAAAATTTTTTTACTGTTCACTGCAATAATGTATGGCTGGCTAGGCGGCTGGGCTTTATTTGATCCAGCTTCTTATGTAGATGATGTAGGTTTGAGCTTAACTTCAAATCTTGGGTCAGCTGAAATCAGATCCGTTTATGGTGGTATAAATTTTTTAGTTGGTCTTTTTGCACTTTACGCAGTATTTAAACCCCAGCATGAAGAAATATTTTTTAAGATATTGCTTTTTTTAATAACTGGTATTCTGCTGGGAAGAATCATAACTTTAATTTATGGTGAGTTTACATCAGCATTTCTAATAGGTTTCACTGCTTTTGAAGTTGTTTATTTCGTATTTTTATATGTAACTTTGAAAAATATGAAAAGGAAAATTTTCTAATGCCTGATGGGATAATCTATGGTCTGATTGATAATGGTGTTCTAGCATTTGCTACTGTTTTAGGTATAGATATTGATAAATATTTTAAAGGTTCTGGTGTAAATGGAGCTTTGTATGGTGCTTTAATCGGAAACTCCTTGTCAGACTTCCTTGGTGCAATAGTAGATTTTCCACTAATGCTTGCTTTAAATATTACCTTTGGGTGTCTGTTAGTAATACCTATAGTTTGGTTTTTTCTACTTTTTAAGAAGCAGTAGAGTTTATAGATATAAGTAAAGGCCTTAGATGATCTAAGTCATATCCAGCCTTTGTAGCATTTTCAATAGTTTCATCAACGTCAGCTTCAAATACATTTGCACAAGCCCAAAGATTTATACATCTTGTTCCAGTTCTGCAATAAGCTAAAGTTTTTTGATTTTTATCTAGAATTTTTTTTGTTTGAAGTATTAATTCAGATTCTAAGTTACCAGGAACCATAGGTAAATTTATGAAAGTTAAGCCAATTGACTCACAACGCTTTTGAATAATCTCAAAATCAATTTGAGAATCTTCTTCGCCGTTTGGTCTATTACAAACTACCAAACTGAATCCCTCATTTTTGAAATAATCTAGATCCTCTTCACTAATCTGAGGAGAAACATAATAATTATCTGATACTTTTATCATTCTGCCCTATTTTCTTTTCGAGCTTTATGCTTTTTTGCTTGGATATTATTTCTAGTCTCAAACCTGAAAATATTGCTTAAAACCCTTAAACCTTTTTTACTCGTGAAATTTATTCTGGACTTAAAAATTTCATATGATTCTGCTCTGACAGGTCCATATCCTTTGACTTCTTTTGAAGCTTCAATCAATTCCAATAATTTATTACTTTTTACCCCAGTAATTAGATTATTTATTTCAGCGAGTTTATTTCTAAAAACTGCTTTGTGCTCTTTATCTCGTCTTCTATCTTCGGTTAAATTGAGCGGATCAAAAATTGTACCTCTTAAAAATTTCATAGACTTAAGTATCTTAAAAATTGGTAAAGCTATATATCCAGGTATTGCTATCTTTATCGGTCTTTGAGTTCTTTTATCTTTAATAAAAGAGATTATTGGTGGAGATAAATAAAACTTTAAGTTATTCCAAGCTGTAAAAGTGTTATCTAAAATTTTTGAGGTGCTTTCAAGATGCATTCTAGCTACTTCATACTCATCTTTAATCGCATAAACTCTATAAAGCTCTTTAATTGCCTCTTTTGTAATATTTTCAGTATCAGCTTCCTCGGACAGTATCTGGTCTATAGTATTTTTATCTTTTATGAAATCATCTACGACTCTTTGATCATAATTTTCTATGCGTTTTAATCTGTCTTCGAAAAGTTCAATTGAATTTAAATTTAAGACCTCATTTTCAGCTAAAAATGAGAATATTTCATGGTTTGGATTGATTGTATAAAGTCTCCCTAAGTTAAAGTTATATATATTTCTTTCAATCCCAATACCATTTAACTCAATTGCTTTAAAAATATTTTCAGCCTTTAATGGAATCAAACCATTTTGATAAGCACTTCCTAACATCAACATATTCGTTCCTATCGCATCGCCTGATAGTTTTTCCGAAATGTTAATTGCTGGAACGCTGGAGATAATTTTATTTGTAGTATTCTCAAGCATTTGAAAAACATCATTATTTTTAAAATCTATATCTCTTTGGGTGATGAAGTCTGCTACGGGTATAGTGTTGCTATTTAAAACTGCTATAGTTTTTTCTTTAGAAATGACTTCTTGAATTTCGGGTTTAGTTCCAACCACACCATCACAAGCAAGCAAGACATTAGCAGCTCCTGGTGCAATTTTTTGACTGTAAGGTTTGTTATTTTTTTCAAAAATTTTAATGTGCGACCATACTGCTCCACCTTTTTGTGCTAATCCAGTCATATCTAATACTGATGCATCTTTTCCCTCGTAATGTGCTGCATATGCCAGTATTGCAGATATAGTTAAAACGCCAGTACCACCTATTCCAGTCAACATAATATTATTTACGTCCTGATTAGTTTTGAATTGTGGCTCAGGCAATTCTCCAAGATCTTTAAATCCAGTATTGTTTTTGATCTCTGCATCCACTGTGACAAAAGATGGGCAAAATCCTTTAATACAAGAGTAGTCTTTATTGCAGTTGGACTGGTTTATTTTCCTTTTTCTTCCTAATTCAGTTTCTAAAGGCTCAATAGAAACACAATTTGATTGAACAGAACAATCGCCACAACCCTCACAAACATCTTTATTTATTACTACTCTTTTTTTTGGGTCTTCCATCAAACCCCTTTTTCTTCTTCTCCTCTTTTCCGCAGCACAAGTCTGATCAAAAATTAAAATACTAACTCCTTCATATTTGCTCAACTCCTCTTGTTCGATAATGATTGCATCTCTGTGAAGGCTTTTAACTTCATTTTTAACCAAATGGTTATATCTTTTAGGGTCCTCGGACAGGATTGAAACTTTTTTTACTCCTTCGGCTAGAACTTGTTTTACTATGCCTTCAACATCCCAGTTGGAACCAATCTCTTGTCCTCCTGTCATTGCAACTGCATCGTTGTAAAGAATTTTGTAAGTTATATTTACATTTGCGTCTAGCGATGCCCTTATAGCCAAAATGCCGGAGTGTTTATATGTGCCGTCACCTAAGTTTGCGAATACATGTTTTTCATGAGAAAAAGGAGCTATTCCAATCCAAGGCGTTCCTTCACCACCCATTTGAGTAAAAAATTCTGTACTTTCAATTGAATCAACTGCCATGTAATGGCATCCAATTCCACCTAATGCTCTTTTGCCCTCAGGGACTTTCAGAGACGAGTTATGAGGACATCCTGAACAGAAGAAAGGTTTTCTTATTATTGGTGCCTCTAAGTTATTTTGTTCTTTAGCTCTATTCTTGAACCACTCAAGATTTTTCAAAAGCTCAGAGTCACCTGATATTTTATGAAGTCTTGTAGAAATTGCTTCAACAATTGTCTGTAATGGCAAATCATTCTCAGCTGGTAATAACCAATTTCCATATTCATCTTGTTTGCCTATTACTGTTGGTCTAACACTATCCTTCCAATTATATAATTGCCATTTCACTTGATGCTCTATGAGTTCTCTTTTCTCTTCAACCACCAAAACAGTATCTAAACCTTCACAAAACTCTCTAACTCCATGAGGCTCTAACGGCCATGGCATACCAACTTTATATATACAAATACCAAGTTCTTTTGCCTTGCTCTCGTCAATATTTAACCATCTTAATGCCTCTCTAACATCGTTGTAGGATTTTCCAGCGGTAATTATTCCCATTTTAGAATTACCGCTTTTCCACATAGACACATCTATATTGTTTGCTCTTACAAATTCTTGTGCGGCAAAACCTTTTGCTCTTTGCAATCTATAATCTTGTTCTCTAGGTGTGTCAGAATAAAGTATGTTTCTAGGAAGATCTTTATATTCTCCTAAGGAGCTTCCATCTGGAATTACTATTGGAAATTTTTCTAACTCTGTATCATACCTTTTTCCTGAATCTGCAACATCAGAAACTATTTTAAAACCTGTCCAACAGCCACTATATCTACTCATAGCTATACCTAAGAGTCCGAATCTAACAATTTCATCAACACCTGAAGGGTAAAGATAAGGCATAAATGCACTCATAAAGTTATGATCGGATTGATGAGGCAATGTCGACGATTTTGCAGCATGATCATCACCGGCAATGGCTAGCACACCACCGTATTTTGATGAGCCTGCAGCGTTGGCATGTTTAAATACATCCATTGTTCTATCCATGCCTGGACCTTTCCCATACCATATTCCAAATACGCCATCTTTTTTTCCTCTTTGTTTGAATTCACCCTGTTGAGCGCCCCAAACTGCAGTAGCTCCCAGTTCTTCATTTAAACCAGGTTGATGAAATATATTTTTTTCATCTAAATATTTTTGAGCTTTACTGAGTTCTAAATCATAACCACCAAGAGGTGAGCCTTTGTAACCTGAGATAAATCCTCCGGTATTAAGATTATTTTGAGTATCAAGATCTTTTTGAATTAAAGGAAGCCTAACAAGTGCTTGTATGCCGGTAAGGAAAATTTTACCTTCCCTTTTTTCATACTTATCGCTTAAAGAGATTTTCTTTTGCAACTTTTACTCCTATGGAAAACCATAATCTAGCCAAGTTAATTATAAACTTTCTCTTAATAAATTTCTCTTTTGCTGGTTTTATTGTGTAAAGACAAAGATTAGATTAGTCAGTAAAAATGATTTAAAAAAAGGTTACAACGTATTTATAAATCGCCTTCTTTTCTGACCTCACTTCTTTGGACTTCGAATTGTTCTCCATATCTGGCTTCAAGTTTTTGCTGATTTTCACTTATTACTTCGTAAGGATCGAGTTTTAAGGCAGCACATGCTGTTACCCAGTACCACATAATATCCCCAAGCTCTCTTTTCATATGAAAAATATTGTCTTCTGTCGGTGGCTTACCTTGAAGAAACATTTTTTTAACAATTTCTACAAATTCTCCAGATTCACTTCCCAAACCTAAGGCAGCAGTTAGTAATCTGGCAGACTCAATTGGAGATTTTTCGTCAATATTTTTTAAGCTAGTTTTAAGAGCCTCAAGATCAAGACTTGGTTCACTTGTAACTTTTTTCACAAAGTCACTGTAGGTAGAAAAAAAATCTTTTACTTCTTTACTCATACTCAAAATTTCTCCATGTAGGGACGTAAATCAATTTCATGTGTCCACACAGATTTTTCTTGTAAATGTAGATTGTAATATGTTTCAGCAATTTGATCAGGATTTAAAATACCATCCACTGCTTTAAGCTTATAGGTGTCTGGAAAATTTTCTTTGATCCATGGATGATCTATGGCTCCATCAATTATTGTATGAACAACATGTATTCCTTGAGGTCCTAGCTCTCTTGCAAGGGACTGAGCGAGGGCTCTTAAACCAAATTTAGCAGATGAAAAAGCACTGAAGCCAGAACTTCCTCTCAGTGAAGCTGTAGCACCTGTGAAAATAATAGTGCCTTTGTTTTTCATATGCTTAGCTGATTCGCGACCAACTAAAAAACCAGCAAAGGTTGCCATTTCCCAAACTTTTTTAAATACTCTGGCAGTTGTATCTTTGATAGGAAAAAAAACATTTGCGCCGATATTAAAAATTACACAATCAATCTGACCATGTTCACTTACCTTGGAAAATAAATTTATTACCTGATCTTCATCCCGAGCATCTGTTGCAATTGCTGTCGCATTACCGCCATTATTTTTTATTTCATCGCAAAGCTCATCCAATGCTGCTGCATTCCGTTCCCTTCTTGCAACAAAAACATGATGACCCTCTTTGGCAAATTTTCTAGCCAGGCTTGAACCCAAACCTGGTCCAGTTCCAACAATTATTACTGATCCTTTTTTCAAAATACTCTTATGTTTATAATTTAATCTTAAGATAATATTAAATTACTTATCCCAATATGGTTACCATTAAATTTATTTTTGATATCGCTAGTCCAAATGGTTATCTTTGCCATAAAGTAATACCTGAGTATGAAAAAAAGTATTCGGTTAAATTTGATTATGAAATATGTTTGTTAGGAGGTATTCATAAGTTATCAAATAACCAACCTCCCATGATCGCAAATGTCGATATTCCAAATAAATTCAATTATTTTGATGTAGAAATAAAACGTTTTGTCGAGTTACATAAATTAACAAAATTTTGCTTCAATCCCCATTTTCCAATTAATACACTTACTATGCAAAGAGCAGCTCTAGTTGCCCAGGAAGACGATTTTTTGATTGAATATATAGACTCTATCGCCCAAGGCATGTGGGAAGACAAAAAAAATATGGGAGATACAGAAATTCTTATTGATCATTTAAATAAGTCTGGGCTAAGTGGTGAAAAAATTCTTGAAAGAACATCAGATCCAGCAGTTAAGCAAAAACTAATAAAAAATACTGAAGATGCCGTAAGTGCTGGTGCATTTGGAGTGCCAACTTTCTTTCTTAACAACCAAATTTTTTGGGGAAAAGAAGCTTTGAGAGAAATGCCTGACTATTTCTAAACTAAGTTTATTATTTCTTTAGCAATTAATTCAGGTTGGTTTTCTTGCGAAAAATGTCCAGCTTCAATCCACCTGTGATTCAATCCTTTGGCTCCTGGAATTTTTTCAATGATATATTTGTCTTGATCTCTAAAAGACATATCGTATTCACCAAAAATTGCTAGAGTCGGTTTGGTGAAAGTTTTCAAAACCTCCCAAGCTTCAATATTTTCTTTCACTTGGTCATGAGCATCAGTTATTGGCACAAGCAATGGGAATGCTCTTGCACCTGCTTTATAAGTTTCATCTGGAAAAGGCGCATTATAGGCAGCTATTTCCTCTTCATCTAGCTGCTTCATGCTTCCCTGATAAACAATCTTTCCAGAATTAAAATCCTCAACTGTTTGACTGTAATTCAACCATTGATTGAAGCCTTCGGTTGCTCCAATTCCTACTGGCAATCCTGAATTGGAAACAACAAGCCCACAAAATTTATCTGGCTGAGCAGTTAGTATTCTTAAACCAATTAATCCTCCCCAATCTTGAGCAAATAAAATTATGTTATCTAACTCTAAGTGATCAAATAGTTGAGACGTCCAATCAATATGATTTGCATAAGTATAGGCTTCTTTATCTTTATATTTATCTGATTTTCCAAACCCAATTAAATCAGGTGCTATTACTCTCTTCCCAGCTTCAACTAGGTACGGAATAATCTTTCGATATAAGTAACACCATGATGGTTCTCCATGCAGTAAAAGCACTACCTCTTTAGATGATGAATTTTCATCTAAATAATGCATTCTTAATTTGTCTTCACCGTGGCAGACTTCAAAATAATTTGGTACAAAATTAAAGTCCTTTAAACCATCAAATCTTTCTTCAGGTGTTCTAAGTACTATCATATATCTAGTCTAGTATATATATTGACGCCGTTGCTACTGTCACTAGATTTTTTGGCCATTAATTCGGCAATGTCTGCTGCTGCAACATTTTTGAATTTTTTCAGAGGTCCAAAAAGGAATTGTCCAGAAAAATTAGTGATATCTTCGAAAAGCTTTACGTCATGACCTTGCGGTTTATCTCGTTCACCAAGTAGGTGACTTGGTTGAAAAATATTCAATTTTTTAAAATTTAAACTTTTAAGTTTTTGCTCCATTAATCCTTTGATTTTTAAATAATAGTTCAAGGATTTAGCGTGTGCTCCTACCGCTGAAATCACTGATACATTTTCAATGCCATTTGATTTTGCTTTTTCAGCAAGATGACAAACATAGTCATAATCAACCTTATAAAATAGTTTTTTTACAGAACCTCGCATCACAATTAGATCTAATAATTCCACAGGAAAACCAAGACATATAAACAGGTGATCGGCTTGCGGCAACTCAAAACTATTTTCATAATTTAAGATAAGCTGATCTACATTCTCTGGGAATTTATAATCTCTTCGAGTAAGTGCTGTTACCTGATGATTTTCCGATAGAATATTAATTAGGTTTTTTCCAATTAAGCCTGTTGAACCAGCTACAAAATACTTCATATAGTTATATATATGAGAGAAAATACTTTATTTCAATCAAATGCCTAAGTTTAATCGAGAAGAAATATCCAGGATCATTGAAATGGCATGGGAGGATAGAACTCCTTTTGAAGCCATCAAACAAGAATTTGATTTAGACCAAGCTGGCGTTAAGAAACTAATGCAAAAAGAATTAAATTCAGGGTCTTTTTTGGTATGGAAGAAAAGAGTGCGCGGCCGAAAAACAAAACATGCATCTTTGAGAAGTTTTAAGGTTGGTCGGCATCAGTCCTATGATAATAATAAGATCAAATCTAAATAACTTGGATCTAACTTTTCTTCACAACGAACAATAAGATACCCATAACAATAACTTCGACCGCTATTTTATCAGTCGATAAAGCAGCACCATGAGCAAGGTAAGCGATAATTCGTGATATTGCAGCAAAACCCACTAAAGCTGCAGGTGCATATAACCAATGAGTTTTTTTGGTATAAGCACCCAGTAATGTAAAAATGCCAACAACTAAAAAGAAACTGGCTAAATCTCCGATTTGTGTGCTTAAACCGTGACCAGTTAATAATGGCATTCCAAGACTTGAGGCAATATCTGTTGGGCTAATGAGCCACATAAGTCCGTTAAATAAAAAAAGAAGTCCAATTGCATACGTTAGTATGTTTAAAAACTTATTCATAATTCATATCCTCGTAAATATTTAAATTGCAGTCAAATTGATTGTTATAATCAAATCTCTTCTTATGAAACAAATCATCAAAATATCTAAAACATTATCAATGATGTCATTTATTTTATTGGCAGGCTGTGGCGGAGGAAGTGGCGGAACTTCAGAAGAAATTATAACTCCAATAGTTACACCTCCACCAGTGAATAACGCTCCTAGCTGTTCAACAACAGACTACCCCAATTTAAAATACTGTACCGTACAGCATCTTGATCTTAATAGAGAGTTCTATATCTATGTTCCAGATGGTTTAAATACTCCTATTACACTCGCACCATTGTTATTCAATCTGCATGGTTATAGAAGACAAGCCCTTGATTTTTTAGGTTATTCAGGATTTCAATCTTTGGCTGATACTGATGATTTTATTGTAATTTATCCGCAAGGCTCTATTCTGCCAAGCACAGGCCAACCCCATTGGAATGATAGTGGCTGGACGAGTGAAAGTCCTGCTAATGACATAGACTTTATCTCCAACTTAATCGATTGGGCTTATGCGGAATATCAAATCGATTTAAGCAGAGTTTATGCCACAGGCAAATCAAATGGGGGCAAAATGAGCTATCACTTAGCCTGTAATTTAGGTTACAGAATCGCAGGAGTAGCTTCTGTGGGTGGCTCCATGACACCAAATACTTATGCAACTTGTAGCCCTAATCAACCCACAGCAATAGTTCACATTCATGGAAGAGATGATACGGTTGTTCCCATTGATGGTAATGGGCGCTCTACTCCTCTGACCGATATGATAGATTATTGGAAAAACTATAATGGCTGTGATCAAGAGACCGTTTTTGTTATTCCTGATCTTAATGACGATGGTTATGGAGGCTCACTTTATCGATATCATGGATGTTTGAATAATGTTGATGTTCAGCTCTTCCTTATGGATCAAATAGCCCATGATTGGCCAACAGATCTAAACGATTACGATATTATTGCTGCTGATGAAATCTGGAATTTTCTAAAAGAGTTTGATATCAATGGCAGAATTGCTCAATAGTACAAAATTTTCGCAACTTATTTAGATTCTAAATTCTCAAGCTTTTTTTCAATTTCATCCAGCTTGGCAAGGATTTGGTGAAAAAAATTCCTGGCTTCTGTTGGACACTTCTCAAAAAAATGCTCACTTAATTTCATTAAGTCTTCGTCTTTCATAATTTTATTTTAACAAAATTGGTAGGGATGGAGGGAGTCGAACCCCCACGCCTTACGGCACTGGAACCTAAATCCAGCGTGTCTGCCAGTTCCACCACATCCCCGGTAGATTGCTTATTCTATATGACAAAGGCTAGGATTAAACCCAAAACGGCAAAAATAACCCACATAATTGTTTCGTTTTGATTCCCCTTTTTAAATGCCATATAGCCTAGAACCCAAAAAAGAATTGGTGAAAGCAGTAGAAAAGCTTTACCAACTAATATAGCTACTGGTATTAAACAAATAACTAAAAATATCTTAAAAAAAGTTTCATTAAGGAGACTGTTCATTACTCCCCTCCTCCTTTATTGCTTTGAGTTCAGTTTCAATTGCCTGCAAATCTCTTGTTAAACCATTAAGCCTATTTAAGACATCGGCAACTTTTTGATTATTTTGAATCCTATAAGAATCGACAGCATCAATAGATGACTGATTGGTTTCTATTACTTGTTTTTGTTTATTTAACTCGTTGGTAAGCAGAGTAATTTTTAATTGTAAATCTTCTGCTAATTGAATTTTTTGATTAATAGAGGACAGCTGATCCTCTAGTCCAGTCGAAACTGCTTTTAGAGTTCGCAAATTCTTTTCATTTTGTGAAGACTTAGTTTCTTGTTTTTTAAAGTTATCAAGATAACCCTTTCTGTGGCCCCAAAGTTTTCTCACCTCTTTATCTAAAAAAGCTATTTGATCAGTCATGGTCTCCATATTTTGTTCAGAATCCTCATTAGTAATCGAGAGTTTTCCTTCTATAACCTCAATTTTTTCACCAACTGCTGCTAGAGCTTCACTATTGGAATTTTTTTGCTCCTCAATATAGAAATACATGCCTAAAAGACAGGCAATAACAATTACTATCAGTAAGGCACTGAACATAAATTGGCCATCGCCCTTCGATTTTCGTCTTGGCGGTATTCTTGTAGGCTGACTCATAAGTAGTATTCTAAAGCAAAAATTACTCTTGTGAATAAACTTAGATTAGACTGGTGATATGAACTACAACAATAAGAGTGAAATACTTAAAAGAGCAAATTTTTTGCTGAAAGATGCTGTCAAAAACAGAGAATCTTTGTTTCACACTCCAATTATTAGTACTTTTGCAGATCAGAATATTTCTTCGAGGGTAATGGTGCTTCGTGATCATAATGCTTCCCAAAGAACAATTAGATTTCACTCTGATTTTCGCTCTGATAAGGTCCAAGAACTCATTGATAATCCAAAAACATCGATCATCGGATATGATCCAGCTTTAAAAACTCAAATAAGGTTAATCGGCAGGTCTACAATAAATCATCTAAATAAAAAAAGCTTAAAGGCTTGGAATGAATCTCAAGCAATCTCAAAGAAATGCTATTCAGTAAAAGATGGGTCAAGCCAAAAAGCTAAGAAACCAGAAATTTATGACTTTCACATCAAAGATATCAAGCTCGAGGATGGATATGCTAACTTTTGTACCATAGAAGTCGCCTATCACACCCTAGAGTTCCTTTATTTACAAAGACAAGGGCATAGAAGGTGTAAATTTGTCTGGGGTGCTAAAGGAAAACTTAGTAGTACTTGGCTGGTGCCCTAATTTACGAGTTCGGATAAGAAACTTTGCACGTATTTTGAGATTTGCTCTTGATTCAGTCTAAGCTCTTTATCAACGTATTGAGTTGATCTTATTCCAGTCCATAATGGATCACCGTTTTCTACATCATAGAGAGTCAACCTCAAGATAGATCTATCTCCTTGATACATAGCATCATCATAAAACGGGTCGTAATAGTAATACGGATATCTTCTGGCACTTCTTCTCTTATTTTTCTTTTCTACCGATAGTGAAATCACGGCTTTAAAATCAGGATTATCAAGATTCTCTGTCAGCCCAAGATTCTGTAATTGCTCACTGAACTCTTTCTTAAAACCAGCATTAGTAAAAGGACTTACTTTAACCTCTTCGCTTTTATCGGATATTACGACAACAAAACTATCAAAGTCTTGCAGATTAAAAGTACTGACCTTTTCTACGCTTACAGGGTTGGAACTACATCCAACAATCACTATTAATGATAGAAGTGCTAAAATTTTTTTATACATACTTTATTTATGACCTAAATTATATATATTAGTTCAATTGAAATTTTTCAACCATGAATAGTTATAAACTTTTAGATAAGAAAAATAATCCATCTTTAGGGTTTGAAGCCGAAAGATATTTGCTCGATGAATATAATTCTGAACATATTCATCTAAAGAATAATTCAAAAGAGCTTGTCTTTATGGTCATGTTTAGAACCATTCCTGAAGATTCTACAGGAGTTGCTCATATTCTAGAACATACCACATTATGTGGATCTGAAAAATTTAAAGTTCGAGATCCATTCTTTATGATGCTGAGAAGATCAATGAGTACATTTATGAATGCTTTCACAGCAAGCGATTGGACTGCTTATCCATTTGCAACTCAAAGCAAAAAAGACTTTTTTAACTTATTAGACGTATATTTGGATGCAGCTTATTTTCCGTTATTGGAAGAAGAGGATTTTATGCAGGAAGGCCACAGGCTTGAATTTTCCAAATTTGATAAGAGCAGTACTGATTTAGAGTACAAAGGTGTGGTGTTCAATGAAATGAAGGGATCAATGAGCAATATTACCAATACGACTTGGCAAGCTTTGACGAAAAACTTATTTCCAGATCTTACTTACAGACATAATAGTGGTGGAGAACCTAAGGATATTACCAACTTGACACACAAATATTTAAAAGACTTTCATAAGAAATATTATCATCCTTCAAATGCAACATATTTCACATGGGGTGATGTTGATGCAAAAGAGATTCAGTCATTTATCGACAAAAAATTATCCAAAAAATTTAAAAAAGTTGACGAAAAAAATATTGAGATTGTCAAACAACAAAAACCATTTTCAAAACCTGTAAATGCCACAGAATCCTTCAATCCAGTCTCACAAGAACAATCAGGACACCAAAATTATGCTGCTTGGGTGTTGGGTGAAAGCTTCGATATTGATCAATTACTTGAAGCTCATTTAATTTCTTTGTTACTGATGGATAACTCTTCATCGCCTCTTTATGGAGCATTGGAATCAAATGACATTGGTAAGTCACCTGCTCAAATACTAGGTTTAGAGGACAGCATGAGACACCTAGTATTTATATGTGGAATAGAAGGAACTGAAGCAAACAGCCAACCAAAATTTGAAAAATTATTAGAAAAGACTTTTAAAGAAATTGTGAAAAAAGGCTTTTCAGAAGAACAAGTTTCATCTGCTTTATATCAACTAGAACTGAACAGAAGAGAGATTTCTGCAGCATCATTGCCTTATGGTTTGCAGATCCTTCTATCAATGGCACCAGGTTCACTTTATAAAGCAAATCCATTGGAGCTGTCTAATGTAGATGAGGCATTGAAAACCTTAAAAGAAAACGTCAAAGAAAAAGATTTTTTAACTGATCTTGTTAAGAAATTTTTCATCTCAAACAATCACAAAGTGAGTCTTGAAATGACACCTGATACAGATCTGATAAATAAAAAAGAGGGAGAACTAAAGAAAATTTTAGAAAATATTAAGTCCTCGATGAGTAGCAAAGAAAAGCTCGATTTAGTGAACCAGTCAAAAAATTTAGCTGATAGACAAAATGCTGTTCCAAATAAAGATGTGCTGCCAAAACTTGAACTAAATGATGTGCCTAAGAACATCGATTTTCCGAAGACCAAAAAATTAACAACATTTGGCTATTCACCAATCTTTTATCAACAACCAACGAATGGACTTACCTACAATCTTGTTTCCAAAGAATTAGTGGTTGAATCACAAGATGAACTAGATAGCCTAATGATCCTATCGGCTCTGTTAGGTAAAGTTGCTGCGGGAGATAGGGACCACATTAAATTACAACAAGAAATTTCAAGAATATCTGGGGGTATATCGGCCTCTAATCATTTTTTCTATGACAAGAATCAAGAGCTTAAGGGCAAAATGACTTTATCTGCTAAATTCCTGCCAGAAAATACTGTTGACACCACTAAGCTTATTTTTGAAATATTTAATAAAACCAATTTTGATCTTCATGAGAGAATTAGAGAGTTAATGTTTCAAAATTTTATGGGTTTTCAACAGTCCATTGTTGAAAATGGCCACAGATTCGCAATGTTAGGTGCTAGTTCATCACATAACCAGCTTTCATATCTCCAAGAATCGATGGGTGGTTTAAGTGCAATCTCTAAATTTGCTCCATTTGTAGCAAGCCAAGATGATTCAATGAAAAAACAAATCGAAAAAGTTGAGACTATGCATAAAAAACTAGAATCTATGAAAAGTGAATTGCTTTTTGTCTCAAATAAAAAATTAACTAAAGATCAAATCAATTTGATAAGAGACATTAATTTTAAGAAAGATGGAGATTCAAAAGTTGATATCAACTTTAATAAAACATTTAACAAGATTGTCTTTCCAATAAATACACAAGTGAATTTTTCGGCAATGTCATTAGATGCACCAATTTACGATGTAAAGGAATCACCAAAGTACATTCTATTGTCTAGTTTGATGAGAAACGAATTTCTTCACAAAAGAGTTAGAGAACAAGGTGGTGCTTATGGAGGAGGTGCCTCGTATGACCCATTCTCAGGTACATTCAAATTTTTCTCTTACCGCGACCCTAGGTTTCTAGAAACAATTGAAGATTTTCAGAGTGCAATAAGCTGGGCGGCTTTAGGAAGTTTTGATGAGAATATGATTTTAGAAAGTAAACTTTCAGTTTTATCGGATATTGACAAGCCCGCTTCCCCTGCAGGCGAAGCATTTAAAGATTACAGGTTATCAAGTGAAGATAAAACGCAAAAAATGCGCGAAGAATATAGAAAAAATATTTTCTCTGTAACGAAGGATGATTTAGTTGAAGCAGCTAATAACTTGAAATCAAAACCGTACAGTGTCTTTTCAATTATTAACCCAAACTTAGAAAAAACTGCTCAAGAAAACGGTTTCCTAATTAAAAGAATTTAAAAAATATCCCAAAAACCTCTTTTTTCTTTGAGCGGGCAATTTTTTAATTGTCTTTCATACCTCACAGCATTATATTTGACCTTTTTAGCAACATCGATCAGCCAATCTTTATCTTTATAGCTTCGTCTCTTATAGCCTCCGTAGCCTTCATGATAAGCCAAATAAAGTTTGTCTACTTCATAATTTCTAATCCTTAATGAGGATGCTTTTGATAAATACCAACCAATAAAATCAACTGAACTATCAAAATTTGATCTGTTGGCTCTGTTTTGACCTGTTTCTTTTTGATATTCCTCCCATGTGCCTTCAATTGCTTGAGAGTAACCTTTCGCTGATGTTGGCCTTTTCCAAGGAATAAAACCTAGTATTTTTTCCCGATCCGGAGCTGCATTGGAATCAAAGGAAGATTCTTGTCTAATTATTGCCATCACAGTACTAGGATCAGCATTCCATTTTTGCTTAGCGTTTAACAAAGAATTTTGCCATCTAGGGTTTTCATTCAAGATGTCACAAATATCATCTTGATTGGAAGGGATGCTATTTGCACATGAAGTAACAGCTAAAAAGGTAAAAAATATTATTGTTTTTTTCATATTTTTAAAAAGTCTTTTATTTTTGTCTCGTCTACCAATTCTACGCCAAGTTCCACAGCTTTCTTATACTTAGAACCAGCTTTTTCACCATAAAGAAGATAATTTGTGTTTGAGCTTACACTGCTAGATGGGACACCACCTTTAGATTTGATAATATCTTTTAATTCATCTCTGCTGAATTCTGAAAAAGATCCAGTAATTACAATTCTTACACCATCAAGATGGCTGTCAGCTGAAGCAACAAAATTTTCAATTTCAATCTGATCTAAAAGCTCATCTATGCCAACTGGATCATTAATAAAAAATTCAATTATATTTTTTGCTACTACATTACCAATGCTATCAAGCTGCATAAGATCTTCAAATGTTGCACTTCTGAGTTTTTCAAATTCTTTAAAATGTCGGGCTAAAGATGATGCGGTAGTTTCTCCCACTTCAGGGATACCAAGAGCATTTATAAATGTTTCTAACTTAGGTTTTCTTGCGTCATCTATACTTGCAAAGAGATTATCAATTGATTTTTCTCCGAAACCTTCAAGATTTTTTAATTCGGATTCGTGCTGTTTTAATTTGAATAGGTCTGCAACTTTTTTTACATAACCAAGGTTTATTAAATGAGTATTTATTTTGTAGCCCAAACCATCAATATTCATTGCCTTCCTTGAAACGAAATGCTCAAAATAACCAAACAATTGTGCAGGACACTTCATGCCTGCATCGCATCGAAGAAATGGGCCTTCTTCTTTTAGTTTGTTACCACATGAAGGGCAAAATTCAGGCACCTTCACTGGATTTTCAGAGCCATCTCTAGCATCAAAATTAACTTTTGTAATCTGAGGTATAACATCCCCTGCTCTTTTAACTAATACAGTGTCATTTACTTTAATATCTAATCTTTTTAGTTCATCTAAATTATGTAAAGTCACATTTGAAATGTTTGCTCCTGATATAAGAACTGGTTCGATAGTCGCATAAGGTGTCACTATACCGGTTCGCCCCACAGAAAATAAAATATCATTCACTTTAGAAAATTTTTCAGAAGCAGGGAATTTCCATGCGACCGCCCATCTCGGTGCCTTTGAGACAAAACCTAATTTTTCCTGAAGATTAATATCGTTCACTTTTACAACAGCGCCATCAATCTCATAATTTAATTTATCTCTAGAGTCTAAAATTTTCTTTACCGCATTTGATGCTGACGTCGCATCACCAAATGTTACCAATTCATTGTTTGGCAAATTATTCTTTTCTAAAAAAGCTATAAAATCTTGATGGCTTGTAATATTAAAATCATCTGAGCATCCACCTAAAGCATATAGAAAAATATTGAGTGGTCTTTGTCTAACAATATCAATGTCTAAATTTCTTAATGTACCTGCTGCAGCATTTCTAGGATTTATAAAAGCTTTTCCTCCACTTTTTTGTAAGCTTTGATTAATTGAATCAAAATCGTCTAAATTGAAGAATATTTCACCCCGCAATTCTATAATTTTTGGCGCATTAAAAGTGATTTTATGAGGGATTTTGGAAATTGTTTTTATGTTTTCTGTTACGACTTCTCCTATTTCTCCATCACCTCTTGTTACTGCTTTTGTCAAAATTCCTTCTTCGTAAGTCAAGGAGATACCTATGCCATCAAACTTTAGTTCAACTGCATAGATAACTTTATCAACTTGAATTCTTTTTAAGATTCGTTCTTCAAATTTATTGAACTCTTCGTCATTAAAAACATTGGATAAAGAAAGCATTGGCTTCAGATGTGTGTGTTTTTCAAAACCTTTTGATGGTTTTGCTCCAACAGTTTTTGTTGGTGAATCTTCACTTACAACCTGATCAGATTCTAATGACTTTAATCTCTGATAAAGAGCATCATACTCGGCGTCACTAATTTCTGGATTATTTTCTGAGTGGTATAAGAAATTATGTCTCTCAATTTCTTTTTTAAGCTTGTTGATTTCATCCTTAACTGACATACGAACCTGTTTTCAAATCAACCTTACTAGCAGTATCTCTATAATTGCTAATTGTTTGCTCAGATAAAGAATTAAAATTATCATCCAATAGTTTCATATCGAACGATTCAGAAATCTTTCTTCCAATTAAAAGCATTTGATCAAAAGTTTTTGTCACGTTGCGTTGGCCTTTGAGATGCAGAACTATAGCCATTAAAGATATAGGCTCATTCTCTTCAAACACACCTGGCTGCTCACGATTTATTATTCTAAAACCTCTATTATTTGAGTTGTCTTCGGATTCAAAATATCCATCTTTAAATATCAGATCATTAACAGCTAATTTTTGCTTAATAAGATCGAGCTCTGGTTTATTTTCAAGTTGGGCTGCAAGATATAAAACAATAAACTTTCCTTCATTTTCGTCTATTAGATTGAGTTCAGCTTGTTTGGGAGTTCTGATTTCATTTACTTCTTGCTCTACATCGACTTTTTTAGATTCTTTATTAAAAAACTTAAAATTTTCCCCTAATTCTTTAGAAAGCTTTATTTCCCCTCTTTCTTGATAAATTTTATAAAGTTTATAAGAAATTATGCCAATAATAACTAAAGCTAAAATGGCATAGATAATATATTGATAGAGAGGATTCAAGATTGTGCTAGCTCCATTGCTTGCTCTACATCCACTGACACAACTTTCGATACCCCCAGATCTCTCATTGTTACGCCTAATAAATGAGTGCTTTTTTCCATTGAAATTTTGTTATGAGTTACAAAGATAAATTGTACTTTTTCAGACATCTCATTAACTAAGTTAATAAATCTTGCGGTATTTTCATCGTCTAGTGGTGCATCTACCTCATCAAGTAAGCAAAACGGCGCTGGATTTATTGAGAATAATGAAAATACGAGGGCCAAAGCAGTAAGAGCTTTCTCTCCACCTGAAAGCTGTGAAAGTTTTGTATTCTTTTTTCCAGGTAATCGGGCCATGAGCAATAAACCCGAATCTTCAGTTTTGTCTAAGAGATCCAACTTGCAAAAACCACCGCCAAAGAGTTTCGGGAACATATCTTCAAGATGTTTATTTACAGAAGACAAGCAATCATGGAATGATTTATTTGACTCGCGATCTATTTTCTTAATTGCTTCATCTAGTTTATTTAATGAAATTTCTAATTCTTCAATTTGACCACTCAATACTTCTTTTCTTTGAACTTCAGCTTCAAGAGTTTCTGGAGCAGCAAAGTTAATAGGCCCTAAATTCATAATCCTTTTCTGAAGCTTTTCTAAGTCAATAATAATTTCGTCTCTCTCACCCTCTATATCCTTAATTTCTGAGTAACTTTCAAGTTTTTCCTGCTTTTCTTTTACCTCTATCTCAATACTTCTTTTGTTAAGCTCCTTCTCATTCCTTTGATGAACTATTCGGTCTTTTTCTGTTTCTAGTTTTGTTATTTCAGATTCAAATTCTCTTAATTCTTCATTCGCTTTATCTTGGTTTGCTTTTAACTCCATGACTTTTAGTTCTTGATTTTTTCTCAACTCAATGAAAGTAGTTAATTCAGATTTTTCTTTATTTAAATCTTTTTTGAGATTTTCTATCTCACCAATAATATGTTTATTTCTTTCAACAAATTGTAATTTCAAGGAATCAATCTTTTCTGACGCATCACCACTTTGGCCTTGGCCCATTTTGAAACCCTTTTTCCAAAAGCTTTGTAAACCATCCATCAATGTTTTCTCATCACTAGAAGTTAAATCGGCTTCAATTTTCGTAAGTAATTTCTGAGCCTCTGCTTTGATACTTTCTATTGTTTTAGAATCCAGTTCTTTTGCATCTTTGTCATCTCCTTGCATTTCTTTCGAAAGGTCTTCAAGGTTTTCTACATTTTTCTTCTCTTCGGTAATTAGTTCGTTAATTCTGGCATTAACTGTTCTTTCCTTTTCTTCAATTAAAGAAATCTTTGCTCCTGCTTCAAAGAAATTCCTTTGCTCTTCCTCAAGTTCTTTTAAACCCTCCATTAATTTTGTTTTTGCTACATCCCTTTTAGCAACAAAATTTAATCTATCTCCATCAATTTTTTCTAAATCTTTATCAATAGAATCATTTTCTTTTTGCGATTCATTCATAGAATTTAAAAGAGCTTTAAGGTCATCATTAACTATAAATTTTTGAAATTCTTGTTCTTTAGTTCTGAGTTTTTTGTATCTTGAAGTTAAGTTAGCCTCTGCTTTTAACCTTCTAATTGATCTCTTAACTTCATCCTCTAAATCCTTTAGTCTTGAAATGTTTTCTGATGTTCTTCGTATTCGTGATTCAGTTTCTCTTTTTCTTTCTTTATATTTTGAAATACCAGCAGCCTCTTCAACATAACTTCTTAATTCTTCTGGTTTTGCTCCAACCAAACTAGAAATAATTCCTTGTTCAATAATTGCATAACTATTTCCACCTAAACCTGTTCCTAGAAATAGATCCTGAACGTCCCTTCTTCTGGCAACAGCGTTATTAATAAAATAGGTTGATTGACCATCACGCCCCATTTCCCTTTTAACACTTACCTCATCAAATTTGAGGTATTCACCACCAAGAAAATTCTCGGAGTTATCAAAAGATAGCTCTACAGAACAGTGGCTTACAGGTTTTCTTGAATCAGAGCCGTTAAATATTACATCTTGCAAGCTTTCACTTCTAAGGCTTTTTGCAGACAATTCTCCCTTTACCCATTTTATGGCATCGATAATATTTGATTTACCGCATCCATTAGGGCCAACGATGCCACACATGATTCCTGGAAAATCAATTTCAATTGGGTCTACAAAACTTTTAAACCCTGCTAATTTTAAGCTTTTTAGTCTCATCTAGATCTTTTAATAGTATATGTGGTAACTAACAAGATGGATATAAGTAAAACCATTAAAGGAATAAGAAATAAGCTTTTATTTTCATTAATATCTGTCTTCAGAATGACATAATTTCCATAACGTTCTTCCATGAGATTAAAAATCTCGTCATCTGTGAAACCCTCTGCAATTAAATTGGCTATTTCTTGTTTTAAATCTTTAGATATTGGGGCGTTGGAACTATTAATATTTCCATATGAACATTTAGGGCACCTAATATTTTCAGATAGATAGTCAAGTCGCTTCAATTGATCAGCATTTAAATTTTCATACAAATTTTCTGCAGCAATAGGCAATGCAAAAATAAAGAAAATTTTAAAAATATGGAGCAAATTTTTCATTCCAAACCTCTAAATTAACTTCTCCTATTCTGTGACTGACAATCTCACCATCAATAACCAAAAAAGTTTCTGGAGCTCCGGTTACTCCAAGTTTTAAGGAAATATCCCCAGATAAATCAAAAATTGAAAATTCATAAGGATTGCCATTTTTATCTAGATAATTCAACGCATTAAAACTTTGATCTTTATAATTGATACCTATCAATTTGACATCTTTAGACTCAGTTATCGATTTCAAAAAAGGGTGTTCAACTAAACAGGTGATGCACCAGCTCGCCCAAACATTTAAAAGAACCTTTCCTTCTGTTAGCGACTTAAACGGTATTGGATTTCCATCTAAATCATAAATTTTTTCAGAAATAATTAATTTTTTACCCTCTTGGGTTTTAATTGTTTGCAATTCATCAGTCTGAACAAGAGACAGGCTAAAGATTGATAACATCATTACCAAAAGAGCTAAAATTAAAACTAAAAAATACCTAGTAGCCATGCCTTCTTATTGTCCCATAAAGCATAGATAAGAGTAATAAGATTGAAGAAATCCAAATTAACATTATTCCATAATTTATTGAATATCTGATTGACCATGAGCCATCTTGAAACCTATCGCCCAACACGATGTGATAATCTTTTTGGATGGTTGAAACAATACCAGTTTCTGAAGTTATAACACCACCAATTTTGTAGACTCTTTTCTCAGATTTTAAGTTGCTTTGTGTTTCCCCAGATTGGATAGAAAAGTTAGCAACAACAGTATCAAAGTTCATTTCCCCTTCAACGTCAACAGAATCTAACCTCACGACAGTATTAGAAAATTCAACTTCCTCACCTGGTTTTAGCCTAACATCTAAGCTCTCTGAAAATTCATGATTTGCTATTACAGCAAACGTGAGAAGAACTACAGATAAATGTCCCAAGACTTTGTGGGCAATAGAAATTTGTCTTTTAGTTATCAACTCAACTGATGCTTTGAGTAGCAGAATGGATAAAATCAAGGCAACAAAGTACAAGCCTACGCTTAATGCGCTTATTTTCAAAAAATCAATGATTATTACGACTAAAGCAATTAAAAAAACTCCAAGAAATAAATTTCTTTTATTGTTTTTTAGTAAAGTTGGAAATTGCTCGACTGAAAATAATGTAATCAAGATTAAAACTAAAGGAGTAATTAAACTAGAAAAGTAATTAGGTCCAATGCTTAATTTCTGACCATAAAAAACTTCTGTAACAATTGGATATAACGTACCCAAGAAAACAATCAAAAGGATTGCTAGCAACACAACATTATTTAAGACTAAAAGATATTGTTTAGATAATAATTTTGGCCATTCACTTTGTAAAAATACACTTTTTGAGAAAAATAATACGAGTGAAGCAAATGCAAAAACTCCAAATAAACTAAGAAGAAACACACCTCTGGAAGGGTCTGAAGCAAATGAATGGACGCTATTTAATATCCCTGATCTCACCACAAAAGACGCAAGAATTGTGAGAAGAAATGTACTTATGCCCAAGAATACCATCCATGAAAGTAAGATTTTATTTTTACTAAAAATTAGTGAGTGAGTAAAAGCTGTCCCTGCAAGCCAAGGCAGTAAAACTACATTTTCCACAGGATCCCAAAACCAGTACCCTCCCCAACCCAATTCATAATATGCCCAAATTGAGCCAAGCAGAATTGCAAAAGTTAACGTAAACCATGATACTCCTGCCCAAAGTTTGAGACTTTGAAATAATTTCTTATCAAAGCCAATAAACATGCCAGCTATAACTAAACTAAAGGTCACGGCATAGAAAACATACCCAGCAAAGAGAACCGGGGGATGTATTACCAATAAAGGGTCTTGTAATAGTGGGTTAAGATCTGTGCCATTACTCGGTAAAACGTCAAAAGTTAAAAATGGATTTGAGGTAAAAATCTGGAAAACTAAGTAAAAGAACAAAATAAAAGCAAGAGTTGCATTTGATATGGGCATCCAATCCTGTCCTGAGAAAAAAGAGTTGTTAACAAACATGCTTCCAGATAAAAACAAAATCATCAATAGAAATGAGCCCTCATGCGCAGACCAAAAAGCTGAGATTTTGTAGAAAGTTGGAAGCAGTGTGCTGGAATTTTCAAAAACGTAGGTGAATGAAAAATTGTCTTCTAAAAACTGCAACATTAAATAACCACAACAAATTAATAAAGTAGCAAAATTTGCAAGAACTAATTTGTTCCCGAAGCTTGCATGTTTTTTGCTTAAGGAGGCCACAAAAATAAGTCCACATAAAAATGCAGAAAAAGATAGAAGAATATTTCCAAAAAAATCGGGCTGAATATTAATTTTGCACCTCGATTTTGACGGGCATATAGTTTTCGTCGTGCTTTGCTAAAATTTCTGTAGCAATAAACTGATTTTGCTCAGAATTCAGTGAACCAGTGGCAACTACTCCACTATTTTCCTTAAAAAGATTTGGTAATACACCTTCGTAAATTACTGTCATTTCTGATTCGAAATCGGTCACGATGAAACTTATTTCTAAGCCTTCAAGTTTTTCCAAACTTCCCACTTTGACCATTCCACCTAATTTAAAATCATCAGGTTGATTAAAATCGGCTGCCTTTACATCACTTGGTGTAAGGTATAGATCAATATTTTTCTCAAGTGCCCGCAAAATAAAAAATGTTATTAAACCTACAGACAATAAAAAGAAAATAATCAGGTATATTTTATTTAACCTATTTTTTCTAATCATCTAAATCTTCCTGACAATTCTTAAGTTTAGTCATAAAACGTATATATGAACTAAGAGACAAAATTAAAATCAGTGAAATAGATATTAAGAAGGTAAATAAAACTGTTTCAATATTATCCATTTATTATTTCCCTCATTGCAGATGTTTTACCCGTTCTAGTTAGTATTTCAAATTGAATATTTCTCGCAAAAATACTAAATGATAGTAATAACAAAGAGACAAGCATTAATGGCAAACCAATAAGCATCTCTGAATCGATAGCACTACCAGAAGTAGTTATGCTGGCATTTTGGTGTAACGTATTCCACCAGTCTACTGAAAACTTAATTATAGGAATGTTCACAGCACCAATAATTGAAACGATACTTAAAATTTGGTCGGTAGTTTGTTGCGAACTAAAAGAAGATCTTAGAGCTATAAGCCCAATGTATTGAATTAAAAGTATAAATGTTGAAGTTATTCTTGCGTCCCAAACCCAATATGTGCCCCAGGTCGGTTTACCCCATATTGAGCCTGAAATCAGGACAATAGCTGTAAAAATTAAACCAAGACTTATAGCAGAATTAAGAAATATAGCAGAAATTTTGGTTCTCCAAACAAGATAAATGAAACCATTCACTGCTAAAAATAAATAAATGAGTTCGGATAAAATAGCTGAAGGAACGTGTATAAATAATATTCTATAAATTTCTTGTTGTTCTATGTCAGCAGGCAAACTGTAAATCACAAAATTACTCGATAATAAGAAAGCTATTATGCCTATGATGAAAGCTGGTAAAGCAGTAAGGTTACAAAATTTAAACACCTTGGATGGAATAAAGTATTTTGCTACGTATTTATACATCTATTTACTTTGCACTTTTAAAATTTGTATCACTGCAAAATTGATGAAAGTTGCAGAAAAAATAAAATATGCCATTAAAAAATTCAGATTAGGTTCCAGAACTATTTTTACGAAGATCTCTTCAACTAGGATAATAAATGGTATTAAAAGCGGAATTATCAATAATGCATTTAAGGAATTATTACGCTTCATTGAAATAGCACTGCCCAAATTAAAGAAAAAATGTAGCGTACTTAACATCAAAAGATAAGAGATTATTAATTCAAAGATATTTTCTTCCCCAAAACCATTTATCAAATAAGCTAACAATGTTATTGGTGTGAAGATGAGGATGAGATTCACAGAAAATTTAGCGAACAAATAAGATGAGAGACTTTCGCCTTCGCATATTTTTTGCTCCAGATAACCAGAATTATAGTCATCCTTAAATGAGCCCTCTGATATGATGAAAACCGTTATAAAAGCAGCTATAAAAGAACTTACATATGAAAGCTGCTCATCCAAATTTAGAATTATAAAGATTAAAAAAATAATCCCATAAATAGATAATGGCAAATAAATATTTTTAGGAATCAATAAAAATAACCCAAACTCTCTTTTTAAATCTTTATACATTTTTCTCCAAATGAATTTTTATGCTTTCATCTAATTCTTCTTGGTGGTTTGCCATGATGATGCAAACACCTTTTTTGATATGTTCATTAAATACTTTTTTTAAATTTTTTATTGATTCTTTGTCTAAGCCTGCAAATGGTTCATCTAATATCCAAATGTTTTTCTGCGAGGATATTACTCTCACTAGTGCCGATTTCCTCTTCTCTCCAAATGATAAATTGAAAAATTTATGATTTTTGAGTTTTGATAAACCAAATTTTTTGAATAGGCTATCGTTTATAGATGCTCCAATGATATTAAAATTATCCCTTAAGGATATTTCTTCTACAAACCCGTTCTTGTGTCCTAAGTATGCAATATTTGATTCTAAATTTTCATCATAATAAACGTCATCCATTTTATTCAAACCACTTAAAATTTTTAACAAAGATGATTTACCAGAACCATTGCCACCTCTTATTTCATAGATTGCATTCGATGAAATTTCAAAATTTAAATTTGAAAAAATAGTACGAGAATCTATCTCGTAACTTAGGTCTGAGGTTTTATAAAGAATCATTAAAATTTTGTTTCAGAATATACATTGAAATAATCACAAATGCACTCTGTTCATATGGTATTATTTTACCAAGAAATCTATCAAAAGGAGTTTAAATGAGGCTAGCTATCATATTTTTAATTTCATTATCTGTGTTTGCAGATAAGTATTTTCCAGATGGTGAATGGGAAACAGCTAAACCTGATCAATTCGGCCTTGACCAGGAAAAAATAGATAAATTATTCACAATGACTTTTGATGACGACGCCACAATGAGTGCTGTCTTAATCAAAGATGGTTACATAATACAGGAACAATATGCAGAGGGTTTTGGTGAAAGCTCATTTGGGACATCTTGGTCCACAGCAAAAAGTTTTTATGCTGCGTTGGTAGGAATATCACTTGATAGAGGTGAGATCAAAAGCCTGGATGAGCCTGTAGCCAATTACGTTGACTCTTATAAGACTCCAGAGAAACAGAAAATTACGATTCGTCAAATATTGAATATGACTAGTGGATTGGAGTTTCCTGATCACGAACATGAAATGATGTTTCTAGAAGCTGATCATCTTAAATACGCTGAAAAAGTAGGTGTAGAAAATATGCCTGGTGAAGTTTTTCAATACAACAATGTAAACTCAATGATGATAGGCGAGATACTCAAAGGAGCAACAGGAAAAACTGCCAAAGTATTATTAGAAGAAAGAATTTTTAGTCAAATAGGGTTAGAGGACTACACAGCCTGGGAAGATAGTGCTGGAAACACCATGACCTATTGTTGCCTAGATATGTCAGCCAGGGATTTTGCCAAATTTGGGCTGCTTTTCAACAGAGATGGAAATTGGAATGGCAAGCAAATCATATCCAAAAATTATGTTGATGAATCTTTGCAACTTTATTGGGGCAAGACACCGAGTATGGGTTGGAGTCACAGTGATACTCGAGGTTATAGCCTCCAATGGTGGATCTCGAAGTACGATGATGATGCCAAAATTTACAACACCAGCGGAAAATTTGGCCAGTTTGTCTTCATAGATAAAGATAGAGATGTAGTTTTTGCCAGAATTACCAAATACTATCCTTCAGAAGGTGATGTCCAAGATTGGGGAGCATTAAGTTACCTTCGTTTTCTTGGCAGCATAAATAGGGCACTGGTTGTTTCAAGATTTTTAATGTCTATTGGGCTAATAAAATTAGATGATGGCAGTGTAAAAACACCATATACAAATGCTGATGGTGAATCAAAAGAGTTCTATCAAAATTACGTCGAGATTGTAAATTCAATTGCTGATCTAGAAAAAGATGTTTAGATTTGGATTAACTTTATTCATAGCCTTAAATTTATTTACTGCAGAAAAGCTCAATGAAAACGTTCTCAGTGAATTGAGTGCTATGATCATGAGTGACACAGCAACACAAGCATTAATTGTTTCACATAATGGCAATATAGTTCTTGAGCAATACGGAAAAGGATATGGAGAAACGGATTTTGTTACTTCACAATCTATTGCTAAAGCTTTCTATGCTGTGCTGTTTGGCGTTGCTATTGAAAAAGGGTTACTTGAAAACCTAGATGAACCTATAAGCAATTATCTTCCAGAATGGAACAACGATAAAAGAGGTGAAATTACTATTCGAAATCTGCTTGAGATGAAATCGGGTTTATACAGAAGTGAGTCGTGGAATGAGGAAATGTTTCTTTCAAGAAATAATCTAGATTTTGCCTTGAATGTTGAACTTGTAAATCGGCCTGGTGAAGTATTTGAATATAATAATGTGAATACTGCCTTGCTTGGCCCGGTGATTGAGCAGATTTTTGATGCCTCGCCACATGAAGTTCTAAAAAAAGAAATTCTAGGGCCACTTGAGATTACAGAATATGGTTTGTGGAAAGATCATGCTCTTAATGACGTCACTTTTCATGGTATTGATCTTACACCACGAGACTTTATTAAGTTCGGTCAACTTTATGCTCAAAAAGGAACTTGGAAAGGACAACAATTAATAAATGAATCATTTTTAGAGCAGTCTATGCAACCAATATCTGCAGGACCAGGTGAGTTATATGGCATGCATACTTCTATTCGAAAAATCACTAATGAAAAGAGACTACTAGTCAAAGAAGGCTTTAATGGTCAGTATCTCTTTATTATCCCAGAGGAAAATTTAGTTGCTGTTAAATTCACAAAATACTTACATAACAGAGAAAATGGGTATGTGATAAGTTTGGGACCAATGGACTACCTGCTTTGGCTCCCGTTTTCCTGGCTAAAAGCAATTGGTGAGGCTTTTGCAGGTGATGGTGAAAGTAATTCTGAACAAAGTGATGGCAGTATAAATATGCCTGCCACCATGTCAGTAAAAGATAAATTTAATTGTCCCAATACAACGACAGACAAATGTCCTCCAGTACAAAAAATGCAAGATTTAGTTTTTGGGCTTACCGATCTTAATTCCAGTCAAGAATAACTTTGCCTGCCTTGCCAGAATTCAGCAAATCGAATGCTTGGGAGAAATCTGAGTAATGAAATTTGTGAGTGATGATATTTTCAATATTTAATCCAGAATCTATTAATGCCATCCCTTTGTACCAAGTTTCAAAAATTTCTCTACCGTAGATTGCTTTAAGATTTAAAGCTTTGAAAATTGCTTTTGAAAGATCAAATTCAATTTTATCTGAAGGCAACCCAAGCAAAGATATGTTACCGCCCATTATCATAGCGTCCATCATTTGATCAATGGCTTGTTCTGAACCCGACATTTCTAGACCAACATCAAATCCCTCTTTCAGTCCCATTTCTGACATTTTGGCTTTTAAATTATCACTTAGCGGATTGAGGGTCTCAACATCGCATACCTCTTTTGCGAGTTTAAGTCTATTGTCATTAATATCGGTGAGTAAGACGTTTCGAGCACCTACATATTTTGCAATTGCCGCTGACATAATCCCAATTGGTCCAGCTCCTGTTACAAGCACATCCTCTCCAACCAAGTCGAAAGATAAAGTAGCATGTACTGCATTTCCAAAAGGATCGAGAATCGCACCTATTTCATCGGAGATATTATCTGGCAACTTAATAACATTTTTTCCAGGCACTGCAATAAATTCTGCAAAGGCACCATCTCTATCAACACCAATATTTACAGTGTCGGGGTCTAAATGAAGTTTACCTGCTTTAGCATTTCTACTCTTTAAGCCCGTAATATGTGATTCAGCAGATACCCTATCACCAATCTTAAAATTTTTAACATTAGCACCTAGTTCGTGCACTTCACCCATAAACTCATGACCAATCGTCATAGGTGGTTTTATTGTATTGCTTGCCCACTTATCCCAATTCCAAATATGCAAATCAGTGCCACAAATCGCTGTTTTTTTAACCTTGATAAGAATATCGTCAGAACGAAGTTGAGGAACTTCAATATCTTGCAACTTTAAACCGACTGCATTTTCTGTTTTTACTAAAGCTTTCATATGACTCCTAGAGATTTTCCTATTTTTTCAAAAATATCTACAGCTTTGTCGAGTTGTTCTTTGTTATGTTCACTAGTAATTTGCAATCTTATTCTCGCTTGGCCTTTGGGCACAACAGGGTAAAAGAAACCTACTGCATATAAACCATGCTCAAGTAGTTCTTTTGACATTTTTTGAGCTACTTCAGCATCACCTAGCATGACAGGTGTTATGGGATGAGAGTTACCCTTTAAACTAAAACCTAATGCTGCCATTTTTTCACGAAAATATTGGGTATTTTCCTTAATGCGTTCTCTTCTTTCAGGTTCATTTTCGATAATATCTAATGCAACCATTGAAGCTTTGACTATAGAAGGTGCCAAAGCATTGGAGAAAAGATAAGGCCTTGATCTTTGTTTGAGTAATTTAACGACATTTTCTTTTGCGCAAACAAAACCTCCAGAAGCACCACCTAAAGCTTTGCCTAATGTGCCAGTCAATATATCTATTTTACCCTCAACACCAAAATGCTCCGGTGTACCTTTTCCTTGTTCTCCCACAAAACCAGTTGCATGGCAATCATCAACCATCACGAGTGCATCATACTGTTCAGCTAATTGACAAATTTCATCGAGTTTGGCATACGTACCATCCATTGAAAAGACTCCATCTGTAGCAATCACTTTATGCCTAGCATTATTTTTGACTGCTTCTTTTAAGCAGTTTTCTAAACTATCCATATCACTGTGGTCATACCTGTATCTTTGCGCTTTACATAACCTAATGCCATCAATAATAGAGGCATGATTCAACGCGTCACTTATAATGGCATCCTCTTTACTGAATAGTGGTTCAAATAATCCGCCATTAGCATCAAAACAAGCAACGTATAAAATTGTGTCTTCAAAACCCAAAAATTTACTTAGTTTGTTTTCTAATTCTCTGTGTAAATTATTGGTGCCACATATAAACCTAACTGAAGCCATACCAAAGCCATCATCAACAACCGAGTTTGAAGCAGCTTTTTTAATTTGATCGTTATTAGCAAGGCCTAAATAATCGTTGGCGCAAAAGTTTAATACCTCTTTTCCAGTACTTAATTTAATGGCAGTTTGTTGTGGTGTTGAAATTAACCTCTCGTCTTTAAAAAGGTTATCAGCCACTATTTCAGACACTTCGTTATCAATAAAGTTGTAAAAACTTTTACTCACAATATGATTATAATAGAATCCATAATTATCTTATGCATAAAAGAACAAAAATTATCGCAACAATAGGCCCATCTTCTAAGTCAGCAGACACGATTTTTAAACTCTATCAAAACGGTATGAATGTTGTGAGGGTCAATATGTCACACGCATCATTGGATGATCTAAGAGATATCTCTTCAATTGTCACTAAATTAAACAAAAAAATAACATCTTCAATTGGATTAATGATCGACACACAGGGACCTGAAATTAGAACATCAAACTTCAAGACTGATGTTGTCATTAAAAAAGGTGATCAGGTTATTCTCTGTGAAAAGCTGAAAGATAAGAGGGTTAAAGAAGTCTTAATTGATAATCTAAGTTACATCAAAGGTCTTAAAGTTGGAGGAAAAATTTCACTTGATAATGGATTGATTGATCTGAAAATTAAAAAAATTGTCTCTGGTCGAATTCAATGTAGTGCTCTAGATGCTGGAGTCATAGCAGGTAAAAAACACGTTAATTTTCCTGGAGCTAAAATAAAACTTCCAACTATAACTGCAAAAGATAAAAGGGATATCAAAGAAGGTGTTAAGCTTGGAGTTGATTTTATAGCTTTATCTTTTGCCAGATCCGATAAAGACATCAAAGAATTATCCAATCTACTAAAAAGAGTTAAGAATAAACCTGAAATTTTTGCAAAAATTGAAGAACAACAAGGCATGGATAACATTGTAGCAATCACTAAACATAGTGATGGGTTGCTGGTTGCTCGTGGTGACTTAGGCATAGAGACCGATATTACGAACCTACCTTATGTACAGAGAAAAATGGTTAGAGTGGCTCTTCAATCAGGCAAGAAATGTATTGTAGCAACTCAGTTATTGGAATCTATGATATCTAATCCTCATCCTACACGGGCTGAAGTTTCCGATGTAGCCAATGCAGTTTACGAAGGGACAGATGCCTTGATGCTTTCAGCTGAAACTACTGTTGGTGATTTTCCTCTCAGATGTGTGAAATACTTAAGTGATATCGCGAAAAATGCGGAGAGATCTGAAACACTTCACTTCGAAAATAATATGAAATATGTCAGTGATTGGCATACCTTAGCTTCAACTTCTGTGAAGCTCTCAAAAAGAATCAATGCTGATGCTATTGTTGTCTTAACGCGAAGTGGTTTTACAGCTAATTTAATCTCATCGGCAAGACCAAGAGTTCCTGTGTACGCATTTACAAACGATCGTTCGACACAGAATAAATTGTCAATGGCCTCGTCGTTAGAAAATATCTTTCTTGGTTTCAAAAAAGATCATGAAAAAACAATTTCTGCAGCTTTTGATATTTTGAAAAATGATTTTAGGCTGAGAGGTAAAAAGAAATTTATAGTCATTTCTGGAATATTCTCAGATGAATATGCTGATGCTTTACAAATTAGATTTCTCAAATAATGTTATTTAGCAACCTGCCCTCAGATAGTCCTTTTCAAATGTTTCAAGACTACTATGGTAGGGCTGAGAACCATGGCGATAAATTTGCTGAAGCTGGTTGCATAAGTTCTGTAGATAAAAATAATCAACCACATTCTAGGTTTGTAAACTTTAAATATTTCTTCGAAGACAATTTAATTTTTTTTAGTAATTATGAAAGTCATAAAGCACAGAATTTTATCGATAACGATAAAGTTTGTATAAATTTTTGGTGGCCGAACATAGAAGTTCAGGTAAGGATTGAGGGCACCATAAGCAAATGTGAAGAAAAGTTCTCTGATGAACATTTTCAAGGTAGAAAGCCAGAAAAAAATGTCGCGGCCCTAGTCTCGGAACAATCCAAAAAAATAGAATCCTATGATTTACTAAAACAAAAATATGAAGCTATGAAAGAAAGGGTTGAAAATGGTGATTACAGCCACTCAAGACCAGATAATTGGGGTGGATATCAAATCAAAGTTCATTTTTTTGAATTTTGGGAAGCAAATGATGACCGTTTAAATTATCGTGAATGCTATGAAAAAGACAACGAATCCTGGTCTAAATATTTTCTTCAATCTTGAGCATATTTAAGATCAATTAAAAGTTCTGGATTAATTCGTTCTTCATTTAAATAAACCTCCCAATGTAAGTGTGGTCCAGTTACTCGTCCGGTCATTCCAACATATCCAATAATGTCGCCTTGCATAA
Source organism: uncultured SAR86 cluster bacterium (assembly GCA_902619265.1). GTDB lineage: Bacteria > Pseudomonadota > Gammaproteobacteria > Magnimaribacterales > TMED112 > TMED112. The sequence goes on along the minus strand of CACNDL010000003.1, from coordinate 86,460 downwards.
CGATATCTCCTTCCTCAACCTCAAACTCATTTAAGTGAGAATAAGCTGTAAAAAGACCACCTCCGTGATCAAGAATAATTTTATTGCCTCCATAGAAATGTTGTTCTGCCATAACTACTCTACCCGTCTTTGGTGCAACTATTTCCCTTCCTACATTACCTCTAATATCTAAGGCCATATGAGGAGATCTAGGATTGCCGTTTATGAATCTACGTTTTCCAAATTGACTGGTGATAACTGAGTTGACTGGAGGAATAAATTTAAAATCATTATCAAATTGGCTGGTTTTACCTTTTACTATCTTCTTAACTTTTAGATACTCTGCAGATGCTCTTTCTTGATCAGATAACTTAGGTGTAACAAGATTACTGTCAGATATTTCAATACGTGACTCACCAAAAAATTTTGGCAAAATTTTAATGACGTATTCGCCATAATTTCGAATTTCCTCGTTATCAACGTACGGTAATCCAACAATAATAAAATTCTTTTTTCCTTTAATGATTTCAAAACCTTCTCCAGAAAATTTATTCTTATCTAATATTACAAATGAGCTTGAATCAGCTGCTATAAAAAGTGGGGTATTTTTGGTTTCATTTATTGAACAGGATGCAAGAAAAAAAATTAAGAAAAACCATCTCTTCATAAATTTAATTTCACCATATCTTTCATTACAAAACTAATATTAAGGTACACTTTGTTTGTGAATACTAAAAATCTCATTCTCTGCTTAATAACATTCTGTTTTACTTTGTTTGCCTCATCTGATAGCAATAGTAATTATATCTCGAAAAATAATCATGGTATTTCGGGCCTCATTAATGTACCTAGCGCAAGATTTAGTGATGAAGGGGTATCTGCCTTAACGATTTATAGAGGAGAACCAGATAGAAAATATTCATTCACTTTTTCACCTTTTAATTGGATGGAGGGTGGTTTTTATTACTCAGATATAACTGGTAAAGCTTATGGAGATGGATATTCACAGTCTTACAAAGACAAAGGTTTCAATGTTAAAGTCAAACTTAAAGATCAAGGCGATTATCCAGCTTTAGCCGTTGGATTAAATGATTTTGCTGGCACTGGGATTTATGCCTCAGAGTATTTGGTATCAAGTTATAAGATAAATAATTTTGATTTTACCCTTGGAGTTGGTTGGGGCAACTTAGCTGGTTCTGCAACATTTAAAAATCCATTTAAAATCATAAGTGATAGCTTTGGAGAACGGGTGCTTGCTTCTGGTGAAGGAGGAGAATTTAATTTTGATTCTTATTTTGCTGGTGAAAAAGCAGCATTTTTTGGCGGCCTAAATTATACAATCAATAATAAAGTTAACTTAAAAGCAGAATACGATCCAACAATCACGCCTGGATTAGTTGGTTACGAGGAGCCAGCAACCAACATAAATGTTGCTATAGATTTTAAAGTTTCCAATACAGTGCAAAGCTCTGTAAGTTTTGAACGAGGTAATTATATAGGTGTGAAATTTATCTTTACCGACAATGTTAAAACCAGAAATATTAATACCTACAGCTACCAAAAGGTTGATACTGATTCGAAACTAGCGCAACTTATTGTAAATTTACAAAACAATGGCATTTCTCTAGAAGAGCTCAGTTATGACGAAGAAAACCAACTAGTTTTAGGATTGCGCCAAGTTAGTTATCAAAGTCCTGAAAAATTAGTTTCAGTTCTATATGAACTAAATCAAGATATCAGCCTGACTAATAAAGATGAAATTACCATTAAAAACTTTGTAAATGGTTTTGAAGTTTCTAATCTCAACTCAAATATAAAAAATTTAAATGGCGAATCATCAAATCAGCCTGCTAAAACGATTGTGAGAAATGTGTATAACAAGCAAGGAGAATTCCCAAGATATTTTCAATTTTTACAACCAAAAGTTAGGACTTTTATTGGTTCTAGAGAAGGTTTTCTCTACTATGGTTTATTTCTTGAACACCTTTCAAAATATATGTTTTCTAACGATCTTTTTATAGATTCCCAACTAGCTGTATCTTTAAATAATAATTTTGATGAGCTCTTTATTCCCCCTGTAGATACCTATCCTGCTCAAGTTAGAACGGATATTAAAGACTATCTGAATGGTATAGATGAAGGCATTGCCATTAGAAGACTAAATATTAATAAATTCACTAAACTCTCTAGTGACTCTTACTTATATATTACTGGGGGCATTCTAGAGGAAATGTTTAATGGCTTTGGTATAGAGTACCTAAATCATGCAGTGGATAGAAATCTTTCCTATGGTTTTGAAATTTTTAGAGTCAAAAAAAGGGGTTATGAATATGATTTTAAAATGTTGGATTATATGAAAACTACTGCACATGCAAATCTATATTATAAGTTTGGTGAAAGTGGACTTTATAGCAAACTTTCCTGGGGCCAATATTTAGCTGGCGACGAAGGTGGTACTTTAAAAGTTTGGAAAAGGTTTAAAAATGGAGCAGAGATGGGTGCTTACGCTACGTTCACAGATGTTTCATTTGATGAATATGGAGAAGGGTCATTCGATAAGGGTGTATTTTTTAAAATACCCTTCGATCTATTTGGTAGAAAAAGTTTAAATTCGTATGGTTGGAAGCCTTTAACAAAAGATCCAGGTTCCAAATTAAACAAACCTTATGAGCTCTATAATGAGCTCATTAGATTTAATTTATAATTTTTTTAATCTCCGGTTGCTGTTCCAGAATCAGAACCAAAATCAGAATTAATCAATGCAAGTCCAACACCCCAAACTAGGTATGCTGACATGTTTCCGCCAAGAAAACCGTCATCAGAATCTGCTACAAGAAGTACGCCGGCACAGTCTTCATCGTCACCGTCAACGTCTCCATCCATATCATCATCAAGATCATTATCGCAACCATCTTCATATTCATCTTCATGAGTATGCTCAACGTCCTGATCATCAGCAAATACGGAAAAATTAATTCCGAACATTAAAAATAATGTTAGTAAATATTTCATAATTGACATTATGAGTAGAAAGTGAATATTTTTCAACTTCTCAGTTAACAATTGTAATTTCTTCAAGTATATTTTCAGCGTTTTCCACTTTATCTAAAGTCCATAAAAGATATCTTGAATCAACTGATATTGTTCTTGCCTGTGGCACAAAACTGTAATCAGAAATGATGGTTTCCAACATTCCATCAAAAGCCAAACCTACAAGTTCAAAGTTTTTATTAATTGTTGCTGAACCTGAGTTTCCATTAGTAATATCTAAATCAGATAAAAAATTCACTGGCACAGAACCTAATTTTTTACTTTCATAAGCACCGTAATCTTTTGAATTAATTAAATTTTCTAATTTTTTTGAAATATTGAAAGGCTCTTCACCAGTATTCTTTTTTACTATGCCTTCAAGAGACGTAAAAGGATGATAATAAACTGCATCCTGCAAAGAAATGCCCAAAACATTTCCAAAAGTAACTCTTAATGTAGAGTTTGCATCAGCATAAATTTGCTTATCAATTGAGTCATAGTAATTTCTGAGAAGTTTAATAAATTTTGATTTTAGTAACTGCTTGCGAGCCGCACTTTTTTCACCCTTTTCTTCATAACTAAGGTTTTCTTCGTACACAACTTTTAAGAAATCAATTAGAGGATCTTCAAGATTCATCATCTCTTCAAAACTCATCTCATATAATTCAAGCATTTTTTCTGGTGTTGAATAATTTGTTGAATAAATTTCATCAATTTTCAAAAGCATGGTGTTCTCATCAGAATCGAGATTTAAAGCTTGGCTGTATATTGGTCTACGTAAGTCTGCATCAAAAGTTCGGTATTTCTTTATATTTGCTAAAAATAATTCTTTATCGACTCTGATATTGAAAGCATTATTTAAGTATTTTATTTGGTTTTGGATAGCTTCTTGATCTCTATCTTGATAACCTGATTTTCTCTCTAGATCGGGTTTATTTCTTTGTTCAGCATTTCTTAAAAGATAATTAGCAAACTGAATTAAAGTTGATCCACCAAAATATCTATTAGATTCTGTAGTTGCAATGTCCTTATCGATTATTGCTAGGAGTTCATTTAGATATGCTTTCTCTTGGGCAGTTGCATTCTTTTCCACATATTGCATAAAACCTCTCCAATTATTTCTTTCATTTTCGAGGACGTTGAAATTTTTTGCTCCCTGAATTTGACCTGAGATCTTTTTATAATAATTTTCTGCGCCGCTTTTTGTTCCTCTATAAACTAAACTAGAACCGTCCTCATCGTTGGTATGTGTTTCAATGAGGTTTATTCTGCTTTCAAGAAAATCTACGTAATTTTGAAAACCTTCACTCAAATCGTACTCTCTTTGATTAAATGTTAACAATCGGTTTGTTCTGCCTGGATAACCTAGAATCATGACAAAATCGTCTTCCTCAACACCTTTTGCAGATATTTTTAAATAGGAGTCTGAAGTGAAAGGTATATTATCATCTGCATAGACTTTACTTGTGCCGTCTTTTCCAACATAAGCTCTCACCAAAGCAAAATCTCCGGTATGTCTTGGATACATCCAATTGTCAATTTCACCACCATATTCGCCGACGTGTGCAGGTGGTGCATAAACTAACCTAACATCTCTCAGTTGCAATACCTTCTCCAGTTTATAGGTTTCCCCGCTGTAAAAAGAACGTACCCTACACTCGATTTCATCAGAAGTTTCACATTCTCTTATAATTGCTTTGCTATTGTTTTCGATTATTTTAAATCTTTCCAGACTTTCAGTTTCATCAGAAGTGCCCTGAAGAATTTCATTTGTTATATCTTTGCTTTCTAGAGTCACATAGATTTTCTGTCCAGGAGCTGCTTGCAGCTCCTCTGCTTTTGACCTCGCAAGAAAGCCTTTTTCAAACAGATCATTCTCTAAAGATGAATTAGGTTGTATGAAATCTCTTTCGACACAATGGTAATTCGTTGCAATTAACCCTTCTGGCGAAATAAAAGCTGCTGAACAATACCCTAAACTAACGATTGCATTCATTGGATACTCGAAGGGGTTGCTGATACTTTCGACGTTTTTATAGAAACCTGCGTCACGTAGTTCTTTTTTAAGACTCGGCATTTGATATGGTTCCCACATACCGCCATAAGAACTTAATAATAAAGGTAGGGTTAAAAGAGCTATTATAGATTTTTTCATTTTTTCTCCTAATTGGCGGAGAGAGAGGGATTCGAACCCTCGAGACAGTTACCCGTCTAACACCTTAGCAGGGTGCCGCTTTCGACCACTCAGCCACCTCTCCGGACTGATAATGATACAAATTATTTAGCTTTTAGTCTCTGCCTTCAGTAAGATTTCTTAAATTATATAAGTAGGGGTTAGTGGAGTTATTACAGTAGTTAAAAGGTGGTTGTGGTCTTTTATCCTCATGGAAATCTCTTACAGCTATCCATCCTATTAGACATCTTTCTTTAATTTCTAATGCTGAGTCTGCTTCAATTTGACGCAATAAATTATCGGGATTAACCGGCATTGTTCTCATTTCCACTAAATTAGCTACAGGATTATCAAGAATGATAAGTTGATTATTTTCTGCTGTGAATTTTTCCCATTTAGGGCCTCTTACAAACTCATTAGGATTGCCGTACTTCGCAATATTAGCCCAATATGTCATCATTAAATCACTAAGAGCCAGCCTGCCCTCTTCAGAAGTATCTGGGAACATAAAAGGTTTTATATAAAAAGTAATAGGGCCTAAATCAAAGTCTCCTGTTAAAAATGGTATTTCAAGACCATGCGCTGCACCTACAAAAAGCTGGTAATTTCCTGCGAATGACGAGTCACTCTGCTCATCCCAATCAAACCTGTAGGAATACAGGTTTGCATTAGACTTTGCCATTCTTCTTAAAGGCTCTTCAGCTCCTTTGAACCGCCAAATATCACTTCTATACTTAATCCAACTTTTTAGATTTTCTTCGGAACGTTTCAGACGCAATACTACTCCGCCCGTAGAGTTATAGAAATAATCCGATCTGACATACCAATAATTCATTTCGTCTTTATTAGTTCCGGCCACTACCACTAAATTTTCATCAATAGTTTCAAGACTTTTGTAAATTCCTGTCTTTGGTACAACTATTCCATCTTTTATGGTGATAGGCGTTATTGGATAAATATACTTTTCAGCAGTAGCCACATATTTTTGATAGACCTCTTCAGAAGAAAGGCTTCTTAAATAATTAGCAACCTCTGCATCGCTCACTAAAAATTTTGTGTCTTCGGCAAAAATTTTCTTGGAAGATAATTCTGATTCCTCCTCGGCAAATTTTTGGGTATAAGAGGAAACATAACCTGATTGTGAAATCGCTTTATGAAATAGTCCTTCACTTAGTGGTGAAGCCAACAAAGTTAGTACATTATGACCACCTGCTGATTCACCGAAAATCGTAATATTATCCTGATCGCCACCAAAAGCAGAAATGTTTTCTTGTACCCACTCAAGTCCTTTTATTAAATCTAATTGTCCAAAATTTGAGGATTTATCCAGGCCTGTAGCTGTATTTCTAAGATGCTCAGATGAAAACCAGCCAAATAAACCAAGTCGATAATTAATTGTGACAACTATAACTTGTTGAGTAGTTGCTAATTTTGAAAAATCATAAAAATCTCCAGACCCCCAAATATTTGAACCTCCATGAATCCAAAACATGACAGGAAATTGGTTTTTATCTAAGTCAGTTTGATTTTTTGGAATGTAAATATTTAGATACAAACAATCTTCGCTACCGACTGAAACATTTCTGTTTGGAATTAATCCTTCTGTCCCCGGTTGAATGCATTCACTTTTAAATTTAGTTGCGTCAATAACCTCATCCTTTGCAGACAAATTCTTTGGAGCCTTCCACCTTAGATCGCCAACAGGAGGTTGTGCATAGGGAATGCCCTTAAAGACGTAAAAATTCTCTTCGCCCTCACCTAAAAAATTTCCTGCTGGTGCATTTACTTGTACTAAACTGCTTGAATTTTTTAAAGAGAGGCCTGCTGAACAAGCAGATAAGATAATAATTGCGAGTATGCTTTGGATAACAGATTTCATTAGTACTTAGCTTTTTAAGTTATCTACAAGTTGATCAAATTTATTGTCAATATCGTCAACTTCTTGACTACCACCTTGTGCGAAATCATCTCTTCCGCCACCACTACCAGCCAAACACTCATTTACTTCTTTAATAATAGATTTCGCCGATAAATCTTTATTTTTGTCAGCAGTCACAATATAGGATACTTTTTCTTCATCTTTTGATATGAATACTGAAAAGGAAAATTCAACTTCTTTTAACGCTTTATCAGCGTATCTTCTCAACATTTCTAAAGAAGCATTCTGATAAAGTTTCATTTGGCCTTTATTATCATTAATTTCAAATTCTGAAGATTTTAATTCCTCAGCTGCCAGACTTTTCTCTGTTTTCTTAGCAGATTTTAGTTTTTTGTTTTCTTTGACTATGTCAGCAATTTTCTTCGCTAAATCTTCCTGAGGTACATTAAGAATTTCGGTTATTTCCTTCACAGTGCTTATAGCTTCTTTTGATTTCTTTATTAAATTTGATCCTGTCATAGCTTCTAATCTTCTCACTCCTGATGATACAGAAGTTTCATTAGATATAATAAACCCTTCTATCTCAGAAGTATTCTTTACGTGCGTACCACCACACAATTCTACTGAAAATTCCCCCCCAAGACTTACAACTCTTACTTCATCTCCATATTTATCTCCAAAGAAAGCCAATGCTCCTGAATCTATGGCATCTTGATAACTCATTAATTTAGTTTCTGTAGAAGTAGCTTTTTCTATTTCTAAATTAACAATATTTTCAATTTCTTCAATTTCAGATTTTGTAAGTTTTACACCATGGGAATAATCAAATCTCAGCTTCTCATCGTTAACTAATGAACCTTTTTGAAAAACTTTATCACCTAAAACAACTCTCAAAGCGGAATGAAGCAAGTGAGTAGCCGAATGATTACAATCAATTTTTTCTCTTTTGTTGAGATCAATCATTAACTTAGCTACATCACCTTTACAAAGCTCACCGGAAGTAATTAAAACTTCATGCAGATGAAAATTTCCTACTTTTTTACAATCTGTAACTACTATTTCTGAACCTTTTTTTAATATGGAGCCAGTATCACCTACCTGACCTCCCATCTCTGCATAAAATGGAGTTTGAGAAAACAAAGCAAAGCCTTGACTGATCAATTTATCAACATTATTTCCATGCTCATCAAAGAGCTCTAAACAAGTAGCCTCGCAACTTGACTCTGTATATCCTACGAACTCAGATTGTAAATTTGGCTCGATTACAATATCTTTAACAGCAAACATCGTGCTTTTTTTAGAGCCTTCCCTTTGCACTGCCATTAATGCATCAAATTGTTTTTGATTTATTGTTATATTGTTTTCAGCAAGTATTGTTTTCGTTAAATCCACCGGAAATCCGTAGGTATCGTGAAGCTTAAAAGCAACATCTCCAGATATTTCTTTTAGATTCTTTTCTAATTCCTTATCTAAAATTTTCATTCCCGAGGAAAGTGTCTTAAAAAATAAGTTTTCTTCACTTTCTAATGCGCTCTTAATTTCAGAAAAATTTTTAAATTCATTCGGGAAATCTTTAGAAATCGAATTCTCTAAATGATCTAAACATTCAAATAAAAAAGGTGACTTTCTATCCATTTTATAACCATGTCTGACAGCCCTTCTAATAATTCTTCTTAAAACATAACCTCTGCCTTCATTAGAAGGCATCACATTTTCTGACATTAAGAAAAATGTTGCTCGCAAATGATCAGCAACAACATTTAAAGATTGTTCATTTGGTGTTTTGAAGTTGCTTGATATTGCGTGCTTTAGTTCACTGAATAAATCTGTTTCGAAGTTAGAACCAACATTTTGTAACACGGAACAAATCCTTTCTAAGCCCATGCCTGTGTCAACACACTTATTAGGTAGTGGAGTTAAATCTCCTTTGGTATTTCGATTGAATTCCATGAAGACAAGATTCCAAATTTCCACATATCTGTCTCCAGTATCACCTTCTCCAGGCATAACACCTTCAAATTCTTCGCCATAATCAAAGAAAATTTCAGAACAAGGTCCACATGGTCCTGTTTCCCCCATCGACCAGAAATTGTCCTCATCTCCAAGACGAGCAATTTTTTCTTGTTTTATGCCAATATTTTCAAGCCAATATTTCTCTGATTCCTGATCATTTTTGTGAACAGTAATAAAAAGCTTTTCCTCAGGGATGTTTAATTCTTTCGTCAAAAATTCCCACGCATAATCTATGGCACCCTCTTTAAAATACACACCAAAACTAAAGTTTCCGAGCATCTCAAAAAACGTTTGATGTCTTGTAGTGAAACCTACATTCTCGAGATCATTATGTTTACCTCCAACTCTCAGACATTTTTGAGAGGAAGTTGCACTTTTCTTTCTTTTTTCTAAGCCTAAAAATGTGTCTTTGAATTGAACCATACCAGCATTTGTAAAGAGTATGCTGTCATCCCCATGCGGAATTAAGTCACTTGAATTAACAATTTCATGATTCTTTGATTCAAAGTAATTAAGAAATTTTTGTCTTATTTCAGCTAATTTCATGATTTTAATTCTGCTTTGTAAGTTTTTGATTTATCAATGTAATGTTTAGCACTAAAAACTAGAACGGAAATTTCCTCCTCTGTAAGCTCTCTCACGATTTTGGCAGGAGAACCCATAATCAAGGAATTATCCGGAAATTCTTTTCTTTCTGTGATTAATGAATTAGCACCAATAATGCAATTTGCACCAACTTTTGCATGATTCATAACTACACTACCCATACCAACGACAGTGTTGGCTCCAATACATGCACCATGAATAATTACTTTATGACCTACTGTAACGTTTTCATCAATATTAACTTTAATTCCCTCGTCGGTATGAATGACGGTATTGTCTTGAATATTTGTCCCCTCTCCAATAGTGATAGTATCGTTGTCACCACGCATCGTCACATTAAACCAAACAGAAACATCTTTATTTAGAACAACGTCTCCAATAAGGTCTGCGGAATCTGCAATCCAAACACTGTCAGCATCGAAGCTGGGCTTCTTTTCTCCTAGGCTATAAATCATATGTCTATTATAATTGAAACTTCTATGAATTTTTGCTCAAATTGCGGTTCCGCTGAATTAGTTAAAAAAATACCTGAAGGCGATAACCTCGAAAGATTTGTTTGCAACAAATGTGGTGAAATTCATTATCAAAATCCAAATATTGTTACAGGTGTGTTGGCCTATACCGATCAAAATGAATTAATTCTTTGTAAAAGATCGATAGAACCTAGACATGGATATTGGACATTGCCTGCAGGTTTTCTAGAAAACGGTGAATCAATTGAAGAAGGAGCTCTCAGAGAAACGATGGAAGAAGCTAAGCTTCACGTATCAGATGTAAAGCTCTTTACCGTTTTAAGTGTCCCACACATCAACCAAATATATACTTTTTTTACCGGCAAAGTAGTGAATCATGATTTTGGTCCAACTCCAGAAAGTTCAGAAGTTAAACTTTTTAAATTTGATGATATACCTTGGTCGGAGTTAGCATTTCCAACTGTAATTAAAACTTTAAAATTATTTCTCGAACATGGAGATAGCAAAGTCATTAACGAAACTCTTAAGCCAAGAGTTTAGTTTTTCTTCACAAACTGGTAAGCATTATCAAACATTTTGAACCAAGGTGAGTGTGTATCCCAATTATCTGGAGCCCATGAATATTGCTTGGTAAGAAATGTTCTTTCTGGATGAGGCATCATAATCATTACTCTGCCATCATTATTGCAAACCCCAGCAACACCTTGAGCTGAGCCATTAGGATTAAAAGGGTAATGGATAGTTACAGAGTGATTAGGATCAACATATCTTGCAACAACATTTTCTTCATCATTATTAAATACTGCTTTTCCCTCGCCATGTGAAACCATAACTGGTATTACGCTCCCTTCCATCCCATTAAAAAAAATTGAAGAGCTACTTTCAATTTTCAATTGAACAAGTCGACACTCATATTGATCGGAATCATTTCTCATAAAACTTGGCCAACTTTTTGCTCCAGGGACAATCTCACAAATACCTGAGACAAATTGACATCCATTGCAAATACCAAGTCCAAAATTCTTCTCATTGGACAAAAATTCACTAAATATCTTCCTGATTTTTGTATTGAAAATAATGGTATTTGACATACCTGAACCAGCACCTAAAACATCACCATATGAAAAACCACCAGGAATAACTAAACCTCTATAGGAATTTAAATCTTTTATTTTTGAGCCTATTTCACTCAGATGCACATCATCTACTTCAAAACCTGCTTCTATTAAAGCTGCAGCCATATCGTAATGACCATTTATGCCTTGCTCCCTTAAGAGTGCTACTTTAGGGCGTTTACTAAATAGGTTTTTGTCAGGCTTAGGTATTTCAAAATTTATTGCAGGCGTTAAAAATTTTTCAAATTTTTCATATGCCTTTTTTTCTGCGGACGCTGCTTCTTCAGAATCTCTAATTTTTTGAATTTCAAAACTCACTTTGCTCCATTGGTTAAATAGAGTGACTAAATCTTCAGAGAAAATTTTCTCATTAAAGCAATTGATATTGACCTTCTTATCTTCATTTTTCTTGGCAACTTCTTCAAAAAATAAATCTCTTTCGGCCAAATATTTTTTTACTGTTTCAAGTTTTTCATTATTTACTTCAATTACTAGGCCTGCTTCTTCAGAAAAAAGCTTTGGAACAATTTGTTCTTTATCAGAGTAGTCTAAATTAATACTCAATCCCTGATTGCTACAAAGTGCCATCTCAATTAAAGAAGTTATAAGGCCGCCATCTGATATATCATGCATGGCCTCAATAAGGTTTCTATCTAAGAGTTCTTGTGATGCTTCAAACATAGCTTTAAATAAATCTACGTCATCAATATCTGGTGTTGCTCCACCATAAAGTTTAAAACTTTGATAAAGGGCGCTGCCCCCTAATCGATATTTATCAGAGTGCGCCCACAAATGTAATAAAGTTGAATCTGAATTTGATAATTCTGGGGTTACAGATTTATGTAAATCTTGAACATTAGAAAAAGATGAAATATTCAATGTCATAGGCGAAGTGACAGTGTGTTCTGCCTCATTATTTTTCCAGTTTACTTTCATGGAGAGAGAGTCTTTTCCAACTGGTATTGACACTTTCAAAATATCAGCCATATTTGTTAAAGCTTGCACCCCACGAACTAAATCTCCTTTCTCGTCAGCCGTTTTAGTTGAACTCATCCAGTTAGCAGAAAAACTTATCTTATTTAAAGCATCATGCTTTACGCCGCACAGATTTGTAATTGCTTCGGCTAATGCCATGCGGCATGAGGCTTCCGGATTTTCAATAGCAATGTTTGGCTTTTCTCCAATTGAAATGACCTGGCCTGAATTAGTGCCATAATCATCAAGTGTAGCTGCGTAATCTGAGACAGGAATTTGTCGATTGCCAATTAATTGATCTCTAAAAACAAGCCCATTGACTGTTCTATCTCCAATAGTTATCAAGAATTTCTTTGAACCAACAACAGGGTAATTTAAAACATTAAAAATTAATGTTTGAAGATTATCGGATGGTAAATCTTCCTTAATAGTTGATCTGTCATAATCCTGAGCGATTAAATCTGGCAGCGGGATTTCTCCAAACAGATCATCAAGATGAAGATTTACAACTTCATCGTCATGAAATTTAATTTTTATAACTTTTTCTTCAGTCAGAAGGCCTGCAATTGAAAATGGACATCGCTCTTTACGACATATATTTTCTAAGGCTCGAACTTTTTTCATTGGAATAGTAAAAACATATCTTTCCTGGCTTTCATTGCACCATAACTCCATAGGACTCATTGTTTGGTCAGCTGAGTCAATTTTTTCCAGATTAATTTCCACCCCTAAATTCGTATCCTTGGCTAGTTCTGGAATAGCATTCGAAATCCCACCAGCACCGACATCATGAATAAAAGTAATTGGATTTTTAGACGATCTCTCATTAAATTTATCTAAAACTTGTTGTGCTCTTCTTTGCATCTCTGGATTTGAGCGTTGCACTGAGGCAAAATCTAAATCTGCATTATCATTTGTTTTTTTGGTAGAGCTTGCCGAGCCACCGCCCAAACCAATCAACATAGCAGGCCCGCCCAAAACTATCACTGCATCACCAGGTTTAGGTATGCCCTTTTTAATTTGAACCTCCTTGATAGAGCCAATACCACCAGCCAACATAATTGGCTTATGAAACCCTAAATCTTGGTACTCAAGTGTTCTAAAATATCCAAAAATGGCTGGCCTTCCAAACTCATTATTATATGCAGCAGAACCAATTGGAGCCTCAATAAGAATATCTCTTGGTGATGCTAGGAAATCAGGTTTATTTTCTTTATCTTCCCAGGCTTCAAGTTCATTACTTAATCTTAAATGAGAGATACAAAGACCCATGAAACCTGCTTTTGGTCTGGCTACTCGACCGGTTGCACTACAATCTCTAATCTCACCTCCTGAGCCTGTTGCGGCTCCCTCAAAAGGTGAAATACCAGTAGGATGATTGTGAGTTTCTACTTTAATTGTAGTATCAACCTCTCCTTTATAATTTTTATATTTATCATCTCCACCCACTTCCAACATGCTTGTACCATTTGCTTTTATTACAGCTGAATTGTCGTGATATGCAGAAAGAATATGTTCCATATCTTTTTTAGTGGTTGACTTAATAGCGTCGAAAAGCGAATCGTGACTGAAAGGAATATCAGTTTTCCATTTTGAACGAAAAATTTTATGCCTACAGTGTTCAGAGTTGATTTGTGAAAACATCATTAGTTCAGCGTCAGTTACCGACCTATTTAATTTTTGAAAAAGTTTGTTTAAATAAGCTTTCTCTACGTCGTTTAAAGCCAAACCTAAATCATTATTGAGCTTATCTAGAAGCGTACTATCTTCATGTATAGCGTAAGTAATTAGTTTTTTTCTTTGAGCTTCTTGAAAGATTTTTTTTGTGTCAGATAAGCTTGAAAAGTGCGATTCAGTCATCTTATCAAAAGATTTTATTAAAACTTTTTCTTTATCCTTTACATCAAATGCCTTGAACCTTTCTAGCCGTTGCACAGACTTTATACCAACATTCTTAAAAATGTCTTGCGCCTTACTTGACCAAGAGCTCTGGGTTCCAAGTCTTGGTGTAATAATTAAGTTTGGAGCAAAAGTGATTTCATGAGCTGACAACAAAGCTTTAACTTTTTCTAATTCATCTTTTTTGATCTCATTGCAGAGACCCATTGCAAAAATATATTTACTTGCTTTTATAGGAGAGTTTTGACCGAAAATTTTTTCTTGTTTTGTAGATGTGAATATATTATCGCCTTCAAGAAAGATAATTTTTTGGGACATCATGCTTTATTTATTAAAACTTTTTCCTTTAATTCTTTTATTAGATCTCTGTACTTGGCTGCTTGTTCAAAATCTAAATCTTTTGCTGAGGATTTCATTAATTTTTCAAGCTTTTTAATTTCTTTGCCAATATTATGGTAATTAACTTTTGATACATCATACAGATCAGAATCATGATTAGATTGAGTTTTTTCTTTTTTCAAAGATCTGGCACCCTCCATGACGTCTTTAATTTTTGATGTTGCAGTTTTAGGTGTAATTTTATTTTCTTTATTAAATGTTCTTTGTATTTCCCTTCTTCTATTGGTCTCATTGAGTGCTCTTTCAATTGAACCTGTTACTTTATCGGTATAGAGAATAGCTTTACCTTCTAAATTTCTTGCTGCTCGACCAATAGTTTGAATTAAAGAGCCTTCTGATCTCAGGAATCCTTCTTTATCTGCATCAAGAATAGCAACCAACCCAACCTCAGGAAGATCTAAACCCTCCCTAAGTAGATTTATACCCACTAAAATATCAAAAACTCCAAGCCTCAAGTCTCTTAGAATTTCAACTCTCTCAACAGAATCTATATCCGAATGCATATATCTAACTTTTAATCCTTTCTCATGCATAAATTCAGTTAAATCCTCAGCTATTTTTTTAGTGAGGGTAGTTATTAACGTTCTAAAGCCTTTAGCGGTTGTTTTATTTGCCTCTTCTAATACATCCTCAACTTGGTGTTTTGCTGGTTTAAGTTCTACTTCTGGATCAACAAGTCCTGTAGGCCTAACCAACAGCTCGACTTGGTGATCGCTATATTCTTTTTCCCATTTTCCTGGTGTGGCTGAAACAAAAACCCTTTGAGGAGCTAACTTATCCCATTCTTCAAATCTCAATGGTCTGTTATCTAGTGCACTTGGCAATCTAAAACCATAATCAACTAAAGTTTCTTTTCTTGACCTGTCGCCTTTAAACATCCCACCTATTTGAGGAACTGAAACGTGTGATTCATCAACGAAGACAATCGCATTTTTAGGAATGTAATCAAAAAGACATGGCGGAGCTTCTCCAGGTTTTCTTCCAGAAAGATATCTAGAATAATTTTCAACACCATTACAGTATCCAAGTTCAGCCATCATCTCTAAATCATAGTTTGTTCTTTCTTCCAGCCTTTGAGCCTCGAGTAATTTATTATTAGCTTTTAGCTCTACTAATCTATGCTCTAGTTCTATTTTGATATCTTCAAGTGCTTGATTGATCGTATTTTGCGGTGTCACATAATGGGTCTTAGGGAAAATACTTACTCTCGGCATTTCTTTTATAAGTGCACCAGTAAGAGGATCAAAAAATGATATTTCTGAAATTTTATCGAATTCCAATTCTATTCTTACCGCCTCTTTTTCTGCTTCTGCTGGAAAAATGTCAATACAATTACCTCTGACTCTAAAATTACCTCTTTGGAAATCAAGATCATTTCGAGAATATTGCATGGTTGCAAGTTGTCGTAAAATATCACGCTGATTTATTACCTCTCCTCTACTCAAGTTCAAAACCATTTTTAGATAAGACTCGGGTGCCCCTAAGCCATAAATGGCAGAAACTGAAGCGACTACAATTGTATCTTTGGCTTCAATCAATGCTTTAGTTGCAGAAAGTCTCATTTGCTCGATATGTTCATTGATATTGGCATCCTTTGCTATATAAGTATCTGAAGATGGTACATATGCTTCAGGCTGGTAATAGTCATAGTAAGAAATGAAGTATTCCACCCTATTGTCTGGGAAAAAATCTTTGAACTCTCCATACAATTGTGCCGCCAATGTCTTATTCGGGGCCATAATAATTGCTGGTCTTTGAGTCTCCTCAATTACTTTCGCTATGGTATAAGTTTTTCCGGATCCCGTTACACCCAATAGTGTTTGATTTAATAAGCCATCATTGAGATTCTTGGCAATTTTTTTAATTGCTTGAGGTTGATCCCCTTTTGGATCAAAATCGGAAACTACTTTAAAGCCTGACATTGTTTTTTATTTCTTAATAGTTGTATATAATTCCAAGTTCGTTCCCCGATAGCTCAGTTGGTAGAGCAACTGACTGTTAATCAGTGGGTCACTGGTTCGAGCCCAGTTCGGGGAGCCACTTTCCGCTTCTACCATTACTTTTGGCGACCTTATGGCGACCCTATGCAGTTGAACATGTACATATTGTACTAGCTACACATCTCGAAAAGAACTGATTGTTAACCTAGTTCTTATATAAATTAATTTTTTGTATATTAAAGAGGCAGAAAAAAATTATTAAACTAAATTTGATGGGCAAACGAATAGAAATAAATGAAAAGATTGCTGGAGTCAGAGAGAGGGCTTCAAGGACAGGCGGTGTGAATGCTTCTGTTGCTCCAGTTAGAGGGATAACTTTAAATTCAAAACACGGCGCAAGAGTTTCAAAAACATTTAAGGGCTTAACATTAGGCTTTCAAAACCTAAATAGTGTTGTTCGTGGTCGTTGGAGTTCAGGCAATATGAATCTTAATCTTTCAAAATCTGGTTTTACTTTTTCCACTAAAGGACTTTTTGGCACGTATAACATTTTGAGACCTAAACGTTCATCAGCAACAATAGGTGGTATTCAAGTAAGAGGTACAGCAGGCATGATATTTTCATTGATAGGTGTAATTCTTAATCTTGGATGGATGTTAGTCTCTTTCACAATAGGACTTTTAAAGTTTGGTGTAACAGCAATCGTACGTTTAATCCCAATTGCTTTGTGGTTGATTCAGTTAGCTTGGAACCTGATGTTACTCTCTGGGTCTTTCCTAATATATCTTTTTACTGATTTCCCTAGACAATTATTTGGTAAGAAGGTTTAGGAACCTTCAATATTTATACTATCGCTACCATCATCTTGAGAATCTCCACCATCATCTGGTGACCCATCCTCATCAACCCTTAACTCATCCTTGCCTTTATCAAACATAGACGTAGCAAATATTGAGGAAGCAGCCAACATAGGAATTGTATAAACCATCATCTCAGTTAGAAAAGCAACTGCATAGGTTGGAATTAAAATAATTAATGCTTTAGTAAATGCTTTTTTGAACATAAAAATTACCTTTTAAACCCTGCCTCTTCAAGACGTAGCTCAACTTGTGGTTGTATAGAACCGTCATAGCTAAATCTCCTCTGTAATTTTATCGCTTTAACGTTATCAATTTTATTTAGTAGTGAATCAATATAATTTTGGTTAAAACCGTAATAATCTAAATCAATATCTTTACCAACTCTTATATTATTTATCACTATGAAAAGAGTTTCGGTTTTCTCTTCAAACCAAAAACCGGCAAGCATATCATCAGCTTCCATTTGTTCCGCCAAAACACAGTCATAAGAACCATGAGTCTGATACCAAGTAAAGTCGTATTTTGCTTCATAGACAGCAACCTTTCTACACTCTGCATTTAAATGAGAAATAAGAAAAAAAGTGAAGCAAAAAAGTAAAAGTTTTTTCATAGACAAGATAACTAGTACTTATTAATATCATCCTCTGTGCTTTCTCTTCTAAAATATTTTCTTAGAAGTAGTGCAAACAATAATGACATAATTAGCCATACTATTATTATGTAATACCAATCACTGAAAATTTCTGGTGTTACTGAGTTTTCTTGTAACTTTAAAAATGCACCCATAGAAAAGCTTGATAAGCCTGTTGGTAAAAAGAATACTAACGATCCATTAGCTAGTTCCAGAACACATAGTACTAATCCCATAATTATCCAAAAGTCAGAGATTAAAAAATATTCAAACATCTTATTTACCTTTGGAATTTGAAATTAACACCTCTAACGCTCCAAGAGTTTTAGTTACATCAGACGGTACAACAAGTGTTTTGGTTTGATCTGATTCTGCAAATTTTGCTAAACCATCTATTTGTCTTTTCATTATCTCAAAGTCGATTGCTGGTTGGCCATTTTTCTTAATTGCTTCTCCAACAAGTCTGGTTTGTTCTGCATCAGCTTCAGCATTTATTCTTACTGAATATGCCTCTGCGTCAGCACTTATTTTTACTGCTTCTGCTTCTTTTTCTGCCTCATAAAGTTGCGCATCGGCATTCAATTCAACAGCTCTTTTATCTCCTTCTGCTTTGGCTATTACTGCTCTTCTTTCCCTTTCAGCATTTAGTTGTTGTCGCTGCGATTCTTTAGTTTTTTCATCAACAATTACATCAAGAATCTCTGTTCTTGTTACTTCAACACCCCAAACTTCAGAAGCTTTTCCTAGCCTCTCTTTTATTTCTTGATTCATGGACTCTCTGCTTGATTGAAGTTCGTCAAGTTCAAGCTTACCTGCTGCTGACCTTATCACTGATATAGCAGTATTTTGTATTGCGGCATCTATATTTCTTATTCTATAAACAGACTTGTCCGCTTCAAGAACTCTAAAGAAAACCGTTGATTCTAAACCTACCTCAACGTTATCTTTGGTAATGACAGATATTGCAAATTTTGGAAGCTGTCTTTCCAAAATATCAACTTTGAATGCTACAGAATCTATAAAAGGTACTATAAATGAAAGACCAGATTCTAGAGTTCTGGTATATTTACCAAATCTTTCAATAATAAAAACCTTTGATTGAGGTACAACTTTTATTCCAAGGAATAGAACAAAAAGAACTAACAATGATAAGAGAAAAGGTACTAAATTTTGTAAAAATATGTCCATAAAAAAACTATAAAAGATTTTTCCTTTGTTTCAATTGTTTTTGGTTTATTCGAAGCAAAACTTTGCTTTTAAAATTTTAATCCTCAACATTGAATAGCTTGTTATATATACTCCATTGATCATCAATCTTTATTAATGACAATGTATCTAAAAAAGTAATACCTAAATATTTATCCCTGATTTTGACGGCTGCTGTTGTGCCTTCAACATAAGTTGAGAGTATTTCATACTCAACCTCTGCCGGTTCTTGTGCTGCAACGAAGCCTGCAAAATCCTCAGTACTCATTTCTAAAAAATCACCATGAAGATGGCCCACAACTTTTGCATTTGGATGAAATGCTTCTCTGACTTTATCTGCACTAGATTCTTTCATTGATTCAACGTATATTTCAACAACTTTATTTACACTTTCTAAACTGCTCATAATTCTCCTAAAATTTAATTATAAAATTTTCTTAACTGCTTCAGCTATCTTTTCTGCACTTTTTGGATGGTTTCTTATCCAAAGTTCAGGTTCGATAATTTCAAGTTCTGATAAATAGAAATTCTTGTCGTTATCCCAAACTATATCAACCCTTCCGTATATTGGTTTTGTTTTACAAGACGCAAAAACTTTTTCAGCGAAATTAATTTCCTCTTTTGTTGGTATGTAATCGTGAACTGTGCCCCCAAAATCATCTTGTACCCGAAAATCTCCTGGTTTTGCTTTTTTTAAAATTGCATGGGTAAATTTTCCATCAAACACCATCAAAGATGCCTCTCCCAATTCACCAATGGTTTTGAAAAAAGGTTGTATGAGCATATCTCTCTCAGAAAGTAAGGCGCTGAATAACTCTTCATTATTCTCAATGTCATTTTCAAGGATTTTATATGTCTTAAAAGCTGAGGCTGATATTGCAGGCTTAATTACTAAATCTTTCCATTGGTTTGTTCTAGCTATTTCAAGGAGTTTATTTTTGCTGCCTTGATCAGCAAAATAGGTCGGTACAATCTCGATACCCCAACTACTCAAATCTTTTAAGTAATGTTTATCGATGTTCCACTTAACGAGATCGTATGAATTTATAAGTTTGGTTTGCGTATTTATTTCTTCTAGCCACATCCAGAACTCATCAAATCTCTCGAAGTAATCCCAAATAGTTCTAAAAAGTACAGCTCTTGTAGCTGACCAATTATACGTAGGGTTATCCCAATGTGTTATTTCAACACTGAAACCCTGCTTCTCTAATGCAGCTTTTAATAACTGCTCTTCTCTAAGGATATTTGCAATGTAAGGGGTGATTTTATTCGGCTTAAAATAGGCTCTACAAGTTAAAAGGGTAATATCTTTCATTTTTAATCTTTGCATTTTAAATGCATTTAATGGTTTTCCATAATCAGTAAAAAAGTTTTATTATCAGTTTATGTCAATCGCTTTTATATCGGACTTGCACCTTGAACCTGTTGATAATGACAGGCTAAAATCCTTCATTAATTTCCTGGCCGAAGCTCCTAATAAATATAAATCTCTCTACATAATTGGTGATCTATTCGAATATTGGGTTGGTGATGATGACCCTCATCCCATAAATGAACTAATTCAAAACAAAATTAAAGATGCCATTGGTCAAGGTCTTAGCATCTATTTTATCCACGGTAATAGAGATTTTCTCCTTGGCTCAAAGTTTGAAAAAAATACAGGTCTCAGAATTATCAATGATATGACAGTCATTAAAGATTCTGGCATTTCCTTAATGATTGCTCATGGTGATAGTTTTTGCACAGACGATATTGAATATCAAGCTTTAAAAAAATCTCTAAGGTCTGAAGAATGGAAAAAAGACTTTTTACAAAAGCCAATTGCTGAAAGAATCGCTTTTGCCGATGATTTAAGAGCTAAAAGCGCTGAATCGAGTAGCAATAAGGCTGAAAATATCATGGATGTAAATCAATCTTACGTCGCTGAGGTTATAGAGAAACATAAAATAGATTTTCTTATTCATGGACATACACATCGTCCAGCAATTCATAAATTAGATAATGGCTCATCTAGAGTTGTACTTGGCAGCTGGGAAGATAAAGGCTGGGTAGCTGAGTATAACGAAGGAAACATTGAACTAAAGTCTTTCACCATCTAAAAATTTATTATAAAATACTGTATAAATATACAGTACTTTTATGTTTCCTAATAAAGATTATAAAGATCCCTTTTCCCATAAAAAGCTGAAGCACTCTGGGTTTCCGAGCCCAGCTAATGACTATATAGAAAATCCAATTAATATGAATGATCTCTTAATAAAAAGAGCTAGTTCTACTTTTTTAATGCGCTTTAGAGGTAATGAAATGATTCTTTCTGGAATAAAAAATAATGCTATCTTAATCATCGATAGAAGTCTTAAACCGTCCAATGGAAATATAGTAGTAGCTTCTATCAATGGTGAATTTCTCTGCAGAAAAATTCTTTTAGGCTCAAAAAAAGTTCTTGTTACCGATTGTTCTAATAATAAATTATTAGATATAGATAAAATCATAAACTTTGAACTTCTCGGAGTAGTCACCTCTTCAATTAATACGTATTAATGTTTGCTTTAATCGACTGCAACAGTTTTTACGCGTCTTGCGAGAAAATATTTAGACCAGATCTAAAACATCGACCCATAGTAGTTTTAAGCAACAACGATGGCTGTGTTATCGCTCGCTCACCAGAAGCTAAAAAGATGGGCATCAACATGACACAACCTTGGTATCAGGTTAAGGACCAATATTTGTCCAAAGGTGGGGTAGTTTTTTCATCTAATTACGAGTTCTATGCTGATATATCCAACAGAGTTATGAATGTTCTGTCTGATCTTTGCCCGGAAATTGATATTTACAGCATAGATGAAGCATTCCTTGATCTAAGAACTTTTAGAAAAAATATTGATTTGGTAAATTTTGCTTACGACTGCAAAAAGAGAATTAAAGACTGGATAGGAATACCGGTAAGTATAGGCATAGCTCCAACAAAAACACTTGCAAAATTAGCAAATAAAGTTGCTAAAGATGATCCAAGATTTGATGGTGTCGTCATTCTGTCTGAACCTAGAATAATAAGACATTTCTTAAAATCTATGCCTATCGAAAAGATTTGGGGTATAGGCAGAAAACTAACCGCAAAATTAGAAAATATTGATATAAAAACTGCCTATGATCTAAGTCAGGTAGATTCAAGATTAATCGGAGATAATTTTAATGTCGTTTTAGAGAGAACAGTAAGAGAGCTTAAGGGCCAATCATGCATAACCTTACATGATTTTATGGAACCTAAAAAACAAATAATGGTAAGTAGAAGTTTTGGAAGAAGCATACGATCAAAAAGTGTTCTTAGTGAAGCAATTAGCTTTCACGCTAGTAGAGCTGCAGAAAAATTAAGACATGAAAAACAAAAATGCAGACTAATAACAGCCTTTATTAGGTCTAATAGATTCAATACTAGAGTTAGACAAATTTATGCTGCCAAATCTTTTGAACTAGTTCACCCAACAGACGATACGAGAATAATAATCAAGAATGCAAATCGAATATTAGATCAGATATTTGCTGAAGGTTACCAATATGCCAAAGCAGGCATATTATTGAGTGATTTTACTAATAAATACGGCTATCAAATGTCTCTTTTTGATAAAAGAAGGGATGAAAAAATGGCTTCGAGATTAATGGAAACCGTGGATTATATTAATTTAATGGAAATAGCAAAAATAGGTTTTGGCAATCAAGGTTATCGCAATACCTGGAGAATGAAAAGAGAGATTAAATCAAAAAGATATACAACAAAAATTGAAGAGATTCCGATAACTAAGTGAAGAAGCTTGGCTGTATGTATCTTTGATAATGCGCAAGTGACAATTCGTAAAATTCTTTATTTATGTCTTCTTTGAGTTGAGGCAAAGGGGTTGCAACAAAGTCTTTTTTAACTTCTAAGCCAAAATCTTTCACATCAAGGTCTTCAGTATTTAAAGATCTGAAAAGGTCGAATATCCAACATATAGGTTCTAGGTCTTGATTAAACCTTATCTTTGCTTGGTTGAGTGCTTCTTTAAACTTATCTAAATCTGTAACAAGAAATTTTTCTTCTAAAACAATAATCTTGAATTTTTCTAGCCTTCTATTAATTATATTTTTTTCTAAATCAGAGTAATTTATCCATGACGTAATCTCATGTCTAAATCTTCTACAGCCTCGACAAATATCATCTCCATAAGTAGTTGAGCATACTCCGATGCATGGGGTTCTTTTTATTATCTTATCTTCCATTAAAAATTTCTCTTTCTTTATATTTAGAGTACTTAGATGTAAAATCTAGATCAAATTTTTGGTTATGTTAGAAGGGTATTACAAAGAGAAGGAAAAAAGAAGAGAGCAAGGCCTCCCTCCTCTGCCCTTGAATGCAGAACAAGTTCAAGCAATAGCAGATATATTCGAAAAGGGAGAAGGTTCTGATGAGCTTTTATTGCTTCTAGAAAATGAGGTACCGCCAGGCGTTGATGAGGCTGCTTACGTCAAGGCTGCGTTTTTAAAAGATCTAGCACTAGAGCAAATTTCAACGAATTTAATAACACCTCAAAAAGCGATACAAATGTTGGGTACTATGCTTGGTGGTTATTCTGTGGAAGCCTTGGTTGCTGTTTTAAAGGAAAATAAATTTGGAGCAGAGGTTGCTTCGGCATTAAAAAATACAATTCTTGTTTATGACTCTTTCAATGATATTTTTGATTTAAAAAATGAAAACATACATGCAGAAGAAATTATAAATTCATGGGCTAATGCAGATTGGTTTTTAAATAAGCCTAAATTAGAAAAAGAAATAGCATTAACTGTTTATAAAGTCAGCGGAGAAACAAATACAGATGATTTTTCGCCAGCAAAAGAAGCTTGGTCTAGACCAGATATTCCATTGCATGCACAAGCTTTCCTTAAATGGTCAGAGAATATTACTGATCCCCTAGAAAAATTATCAGAATTAAAAGCAGATGGCTCAAAACTAGCTTTTGTTGGTGATGTAGTAGGAACAGGATCATCAAGAAAATCTGCAGCTAATTCCATGCTATGGCATATGGGAGATGAAATTCCATTTGTTCCAGCTAAGAAAACTGGTGGTTTTTGTTTTGGAAATAAAATTGCTCCTATTTTTTATAATACATTGCAAGATTCAGGTGCTTTTCCAATTGAATTGGATGTGGATGCTCTTGAGCATGGACGAAAAATTATTCTCAAGCCATATGAAGGTCAAATACTAGATGCTTCTTCAAATGAAATTATTGCTATATTTGAACTTAAGAGCAATGTAATGTTTGATGAGATTCGAGCAGGTGGAAGAATAAATCTAATTATTGGGCGTCAATTAACAGATAAAACAAGAGAAAAATTAAACTTGGAGCCATCAGATGTTTTTCAAAGATATGGCGATAACGAAAAGAATGCTAAGGGCTATACTCTTGCACAAAAAATGGTTGGCAAAGCTTGCGGAATGATAGGTGTTCGAGCTGGACAATATTGTGAGCCTCGAATGACTACCGTGGGTTCACAAGATACTACGGGACCAATGACAAGAGATGAGTTAAAAGAGCTTGCATGTTTAGGATTTTCTTCTGATCTAGTTATGCAATCGTTCTGTCATACGGCTGCATACCCTAAACCAGTTGACGAAGTAACTCATAGAACTCTACCAGATTTTTTTATTAATAGAGGTGGAGTATCTCTTAGACCGGGTGACGGTATTATTCATTCCTGGTTAAATAGAATGTTACTGCCTGATACAGTTGGAACTGGTGGCGATAGCCATACAAGGTTTCCAATCGGTATAAGTTTCCCAGCGGGTTCAGGCATGGTTGCTTTTGCCGCTACTCTTGGAGTGATGCCTTTAGAAATGCCTGAGAGTGTCCTAGTACGATTTTCAGGTAAATTGAATCCAGGAATTACAATCAGAGATCTTGTTCATGCAATACCTTACTATGCTATGCAAGATGGTCTGCTTACATTGGATAAAAAGAATAAAAAAAATATTTTCTCAGGTAGATGTCTTGAAATAGAGGGCTTGCCTGATTTAAAAATTGAACAAGCCTTTGAATTATCTGATGCCTCTGCTGAAAGATCTGCTTCAGGCTGTACTGTTAAATTAGATAAAGAACCTATTATTGAATATTTAAAATCGAATATTACTTTGCTGCGTTGGATGATATCAGACGGCTACCATGATCCAAAAACCTTAGAAAGGAGAGCGAGAGAAATGGAAGAATGGATTAAAAATCCTGAACTAATGGAAGCAGATAAAGACGCTGAATATGCAGCGGTGATTGATATCCCATTAGAGGAAATTACAGAACCACTTTTATGCTGTCCAAACGATCCAGATGATGTAAAAAAACTTTCAGATGTTGCTGGAGATAAAGTAGATGAAACTTTTATTGGTTCATGCATGACCAATATCGGCCATTTTCGTGCAGCTGGAAAGCTATTAGATAAATACGGAGAATCAAAAACGAGATTATGGGTCGTGCCTCCAACTAGAATGGATGAGTATCAGTTAAAACAAGAAGGATACTATGAGATATTCAATGGATCAAAAGCTCGAGTTGAAATTCCTGGATGCTCCTTATGTATGGGTAACCAAGCACGAGCAGCAGATAACACAACTATGGTCTCAACCTCTACCAGAAACTTTCCAAATAGAATGGGCGATGGATGTAACGTCTATTTAGCCTCTTCAGAAGTCACAGCAATCTCCTCACTTTTAGGGAAAATACCAACTGTTGCAGAATACAAAGAGTATATGGAAGATTTAAATACAATGTCTAAGGATGTCTTTAGATATATGAACTTTAACGAAATTGAGGAATATCTAAAAAAAGTTAGAGAAATGGATATTTCTCATTTAGATATTGAAGAAATAAAAAATTAAACTACCCTCGGATTTTTTCAAGATTTTCTAAATATTCCGTAGAAATATTTGTAGGATAGTTGCCATCAAAAATGGATTTTTCCACGTCGCCAATATCAGAATTAAGCTCAATCACAGATTTGACCATATCATCAAGTGATTGATAAACCAGATGATCACAACCAAGAAATTCTTTTATTTCATCATTAGTCCTTGAGCTGGCAATTAGATCTTTCTTTGCTGCCATATCGATCCCGTAGACGTTTGGAAATTTTACTTCTGCTGCAGCCGAAGCAACTGATACTTTTTTAGCTCCAGCTTTATAGCACATTGACACTATTTGCTTCATAGTCGTGCCTCTTACTATTGAATCGTCAACAAGAAGAACTTTCTTACCTTTAAATTCATCTGATATTGGATTTAATTTTCTTCGAACAGATTCTTTACGGAGGGTTTGCTCAGGCATAATAAATGTTCTACCAACGTACCTGTTCTTTACAAAACCATAAGCTAAGTCCTTATTTAATGTTCGAGCTACTTTCGTCCCACTTGTAATCGAGCTCTCAGGTATAGGTATAACCACATCAATATCCTCATCTGGTATCTGTTGTTTTATTTTTTCTGCTAATTTTTCTCCCATTAACTGTCTTGCTTGATACACACTAACACCATCAATGATCGAATCTGGCCTGGCAAAGTATACATACTCAAATAAACATGGATTTAAAGACGCATCTTCTGCACATATCCTAGAATATATCTCTCCATCGAAGGAGATGAAAATAGCTTCACCAGGCATTACGTCCCTTTCAAGCTCATAGCTTGATGAGGCGAAAGCGCAGCTTTCAGAAGAAACCATGTAATCTTTGCCGCCATCACTATTAACCCTTGAACCAATGGACAATGGTCTTATGCCTAATTTATCTCTGAAGGCCAGCAAGCCATAATCAGTAACAATTGAAACCACGTTAATACTTCCTTCACATCTCTTGAATGTGCTTTCAACAGCGTCAAAAAAAGTATCTGGACTAGGTTCATTTTCTCCTCTTTTTGATATTTCATGTGCCAAAATATTTAAGAGGACCTCTGAGTCTGAATCAGTTGAAATATGGCGTAAATCACTGTGAAATAGTTCTTCAGCAAGCTCTTCAGTATTCGAAAGGTTGCCATTATGGGCTAGTGAAATACCGTAAGGTGAATTTACATACATTGGCTGAGCATATTCTTTGGAGTTTCCTCCTGCAGTTGGATAACGAACATGACCAATACCATAATTGCCTTTTAATCTTTCAAAATGTTGTTGATTGAAGACTTCTTTGACCAAACCTTTTGCTTTACGTGAAGACAGTTTTCCATTTTTACAAATAGTCATACCAGCAGCATCTTGACCTCGATGCTGTAGCATTATTAATGAATCATAGAGATCAGTAAAACAATCATCTTTTTGAACGATTCCAACAATGCCACACATTAGCTTAATAGGTAAATAAAAATATTTTCAAAATAAGAAAGTATGATATTAACAACAAATGAATTTTTAACCAAAGTTGTATCAGTAAAAGTTGGGAAAAGTTGCAGAATAAAGAAAATTAATAGTAAGAATCGTACTATTGCAATAATACAGCCTAAGGTAATGTTTACGACTCCCTTGTGTTTAGGAATATAGAGCCCTGTGAAAAAGTTAACGAAAGGTAAGCCTGCACAAGCAAAAAGACCTAAGAAAACGTTATAAATCGATTGGGCATAATCAAAACCTTCATCATCAAAATAATCATAAACAGTTTTTAAATTGTTTAAGGTCAAATAGCAGTATGTGAAAAGGATTGAAATAAAAACTAACTCTTTGAGAAAGCCATTATTTTTCACCCTAAAAAAAAGCAAAATTAGACCAGTAAAAAGAAGTAAATCAAGAATACTAAAATTTAAATTTGCCATTTCTCTATTACGCCAAGTGCTTTCCCATATCTTTCGTTTAAATAGTCTTGTGCCAAGAGCAATTGCGATCGGTCTATATATGGGCCAATCAAAATGAAATCACCATCCTCCAGTGAGATAAAGCTATTCCTCAGCAATTCATCTTCGAGTACATCATAAGAAGTTTCTAAAAGCGCTTTTTCAACTTTTAATACCCAAGTAATTGGTGTGCCATCATAGTTTATATTGATATTATTCGACGAATTTTTTAGATTTTCTGAATTGAACAACTCTTCTAAAGCTTCACGGTCCTCACTCACTAAATTCACACTTTCAGAATAATCTTCGATAGTAATTTTAGATTCATCGGAGTTTATAAAAACAAAGACGTTATAGCTAATAAAAATCGTATAAATAATAGTTAAGATGATAATGATTCCGAGGAGATATTTAACTAGTTCTCTCATTTACTGCAACATTGTAAGAATTTTATCTACGAATTCTCTAAAATTTTTTCTATCAATGATTTTATCTACAAAACCATTCTCTAATTGAGTTTCAGCGGTTTGGAAATCTTTTGGTAAATCTTCCTTAACAGTATCTTGTATAACCCTTTTGCCAGAAAATCCGATTCTTGCTTTTGGTTCAGCTAATATGAGATCCCCTAGCATAGCTAAACTAGCAGTAACACCGCCATAACAAGGATCAACCAGGACTGAAATAAAAGGCAATTTTTTGTTTTTTAATTTTTTTACTGCTGCTGCTGTCTTTCCCATTTGAAAAAGAGAAATCATCGATTCTTGCATTCTTGCTCCACCACTAGTTGAAAAAACTAATAATGGGTGACTATTTTCAACTGCATAATCAACAGCTGCAGCAAACCTTTTACCAACAACTGCACCCATAGAACCACCTAAAAAATCAAATTCAAAGATTGCAGTTACAACTTTTTTTCCTTTAATCATTCCAACTCCAATTGAAAGCGCTTCATCAGACTCAGTTTTATTTTGCGCCTCTTGAAATCTGTCTTTATATTTTTTGGTATCTTTAAATTTTAAATAGTCTTTGAAAGCTTCAGTTTTATTTAGATCTTTGTATGTTCCTTGATCGAATGTAATCTCGATCCTTTCTTTTACGTTAATTTTGAAATGATGAGAACATTTAGAACAGACGTAAGAATTCTTTTTTAGCTCTGGAATATAAAGAATAGAGCCACATGCATCACATGACCTCCACAAACCTTCAGGTATTTTGCTGTCTTTCTCTCCACCAAATGTCTGAGAAAGGTTTCTCTTCATTGTTGGGATAAAGTCTTTAATCCAGTTCATTTAAAATTCCCTCTTTTATATAATTTAGCTCATTATACTCTGGTCCAAGAAAATACAATCCTTTTGGAGATATAGTTTTTCCTGCTTTTTTTCGATTTTTTTGCTTTATGATTTCTTTGAAATCTGAAATATTTTTTTTATTTGTCCCTACATCCAACAAAGTTCCTGTAATTATTCTGACCATATTCAACATAAAAGCATTTCCCTTAATAACGAAGTATACATATTCTCCCTTTCTAACGATTTTTGCTTTTGTAATCTCTCTAATTGGCGATTTAGACTGGCATCCTGAAGCTCTAAATGCTGAAAAATCTTTCTCTCCAATGAGGTGTTTTGCTGCCTTGTTCATTTTCTCAATATTTAACGATTTTTTGATCCATAAATAATTGTTAAACCCTATAGCAGGAGGAGTATTTGCATTTTTTATTACATAGAGGTATTCCCGAGAAGTTGCGTCAAATCTAGCATGATAATTTGTATCTACTTTGAAAAAATTTTTAACAACGATATCGTCTGGTAAATTTGCATTTGTACCTTTTACCCAAGAATCAATTTTTCTTGTTGAATTGGTATCAAAATGAACAAATTGATTGAATGCATGAACACCTGCATCAGTTCTACCACAACAAATAGTTGAAATTTTATGGTTAGCGACCTTAGTTAAAGCTCTATCGAGATGATATTGAATCGTCTTTGAAGTTTTGGGCTGTTTTTGAAAGCCATGATATCTACTGCCGTCATATTCTAACTGAACGAAGAACCTATTCATTTAATAATTTTTTTAATTTGTTTATTTCTTTTTTCTCGCTTTTCGACAATCCATTCTTTTCGAGTCTTTCAATAATACTTTTTGCTCTAACACCTTTACCCATATTTATGTATGCGTTTGCTAAGTCAATTTTTTGTATAGTTGTGTTGGTTGCAATTTCATTAGATTTATAGTCAATATCTGGTAAATCACTATCAAGAATTTCTTTTTTTGTTTTAAACAATTCAAAGGAAACTCCAACGATAAATAGTAATATTGCTATAACCGTAAAATATATTTCATTGTTTGAAAGATCTAGATTGTATTCTTGTTGTAAAAATTGAGCTGGGTTTGTGATAATGTTTTCTAATTCCGAAAACTCAATTTTTAAAATCTCTTTGAACATTAAAGCATTGTCCTCTATCTATAAGAATTTGATCCAGAATACACATCACCGTCATTGCTTCAAGTATCGGTGTTGCTCTCAGCCCTACACATGGATCGTGCCTACCCTTTACTTGAAGTTCTACTTCATCGTTATTTATATCAAGTGTTTTAGTTTTTTGAGATATGCTTGATGTTGGTTTTAATGAGGCATATATATTTATTTCATCGCCATTCGAAATGCCACCCAAAATTCCTCCTGAATTATTTGATTCAAAACCAGATTTATTGATTTTGTCTCTATTTTCAGAACCTCTCATAGTCACCACATCGCAACCTGTTCCAATTTCCACAGCTTTTACTGCGTTGACACTCATCATTGCCTTTGCCAATTCAGCATCCAATTTAGAAAAAACCGGAGAACCAATGCCAGATGGCATGCCAGAAATATTTACTAAGATTTTTGCTCCTATTGAATCTTGTTCTTTATTTAATTTTGCAAAAAATTCTTTTAATTCTTCAACTTTTGACTCATCTAAAAAATTGAACTCATTTTTAGTTTCGTAATTAATATCTTTGGCTTTGATATCTCCAACCTGGACAACACCACCTCTAACTTTTACACCTAAACTAGATAAGACTTTTTTTGCTATTGCACCACCTGCTACCCTCATTGCAGTCTCGCGTGCACTTGCTCTTCCACCACCACGATAATCTCGTATTCCATATTTTTCTTGGTAAGTAATATCTGCATGGCCTGGCCTGAATTTATCTTTAAGATTTGCATAATCTTTTGATTTTTGATCTTCGTTTCTAATAATTAAACCAATAGGTGTTCCTGTTGTGACACCTTCAAATACACCAGAAAGAATCTCTACTTTATCTCCTTCTTTTCTTTGAGTAACAAATTTAGATTGGCCTGGCTTTCTTCTATCAAGATCTTGTTGAATGACACTTTCGTCTAACTCGATATTTGGTGGACATCCATCAATAACAGCACCCAATGCGCTGCCATGACTTTCACC
The DNA here is from genome assembly GCA_902619265.1 of uncultured SAR86 cluster bacterium. Classification (GTDB taxonomy): domain Bacteria; phylum Pseudomonadota; class Gammaproteobacteria; order Magnimaribacterales; family TMED112; genus TMED112. Next base: position 55,006 of record CACNDL010000003.1, on the reverse strand, counting down.
AAAAGTTGTAAGTTTAAATATTGTTCCAAATGTATTACCTGACATATTATTTATAAATGCAATTTAATAGATCGTATATATTAATAGAATCTAGATTTTTTTCATCATAAAATTTCATTAGCTCATCTTCTCTTATATCCGCTTTCTTTATACTCTTTTCAAACTTTTCTTTTAAAAATGGTAAAGATTCTGCTCTTCTTTCTTTATGACCTAAAGGATACATAACTTCTTTCTCGTATACCTCACCTGTAATCATAGATACAACGACCTTATTTGGTATTGCCCTTTCATCCAAATCATAATAACTTCTGGTGTAAGCTTGATCTTCTACAGTATTTGTTAGCTTTCTGAGTTTATCGATATTTTCATCACTAGCAGAGCTATCTGAATAGGAATTTGAATTTAAATTTCCATTCAGCAAACACCATGCAACTATATACTCAATGCAGTGATCCCTATCAGCAAAATTATTCAAAGGGCCTTTCTTTGAAATGATTCTTACGCCTGGTTCTTGTGTAAATATCTTAATTTCTTTTATGTCATGAATTTTTTCTTTAACATCTGATGATAAAGATATTGCCGCTTCTGCAGCAGTTTGTGCATGAAATTCAGCTGGGAAAGATACTTTATACAAAATGTTGTCCATAACATAAGAATCAAGGTCTCGTTCAAGTTTTAGAGGATTTTCACCCATTAAAACGTCATTAAAACCCCAGTTTTTTGCCGACAAAGCTGTTGGATAACTTTCATCACTAACTTCAGAAATAAACACTTGTTTAAGTGCTTTAGCTGATGCATCTCCCGCAGCCCAACTTTTCCTAGCTCCAGTATTTGGAAAATGGCGATATGTGCGCAAACTTTGCCCATCAATAAATGCGTTACTAATAACTGCTTTAATTTGATGATCGTTATGTCCCAATATTTTTGCTCCAACTGAGGCAGAGGCTATCTTTACCAAAGCTACATGATCTAGACCCTCTTTGTTAAGGCTATTTTCTATAGCTAAAGCTCCCTGAATTTCATGTGCCATGACCATGTAATTTAGAACCTCTTTAAAATTTAGAGATTTATTTCTATGACTTTTTAAATAATCAACTAAAGCTAAAATTATTGATAAGTTATCGGACGGATGGCCCCATTCTTTAGCTAGCCATGTATCATTAAAATCTAACCACCTTATTAATGCACCATTTAAAAATGTTGCATCCAAGACATTAGTCTGTAAATCAGTGCCAACAACTCTCACAGAACCTTGAGAATTTTTAATATAGTCAATATCAATGAATTTTTTTACTTGATCATGTTCTAAAGCCATGAATGCGCATGCAATGCTATCAAAAAAACATGTTTTTGCTTCTTGAAGAGATTCTTCGTTTGCTTGGTAATTCTGGACGTAGTCAGATATTTTTTTGATGATTGGATCAAAGTCAGACATTATCTAGATTCAATATCAACCCAATTTCTATCCTCTGGGCCAATGTAATCTGCACTAGGTCTAATTATTCTATTATTGTCTCTTTGTTCATAAGCATGTGCTGACCATCCTATGATTCTTGCAATAGCAAAAAGTGGTGTGAACAACTTTGTTGGTATACCTAAATAGTGGTACGCTGGTGCATGAAAGAAATCGGTATTAGGAAATAGCCCTTTTTTCTCCTTCAAATAAGCTTCCATAACGACCGCAGCATCATGTAGTAGCTTATCTTTATGGCCTTCACTTAATTTTGCTGAATATTCTTTAATGATGTCGCTTCGAGGATCTTTGACAGAGTATACAGCATGACCAAAACCCATTACTTTTTCTTTCTTTTCAAGTTTATGGTCAATAAATTCTTTAACATTCTCTAGAGAATCTATTTCTTCAAGCATTTTCATAGCTTCTTCATTAGCTCCACCATGCAATGGTCCTCTTAAACTCCCAACGGCAGCTGTTAAACAGGAATGTAAATCAGACAATGTTGACGCACATACCCTTCCAGTAAATGTAGATGCATTAAATTCATGTTCAGCGTACAAAGTTAATGAAACATCTAATGTCCTTTTATGGAGATCATTTATTTCCTCTTGCCTTAATAATTTAAGAAAATGCGCAGCAACAGAAACTTCATGTGAAGTTTGCTCTATTCTTACTCCTTCATGAGAAAACTTATACCAATAAACAATGGCAGTAGTTGTCACCCCAAGTAACCTTTTCGTAACGTCTAGTTGTTCATCGAATGACCTCTCTGACTCAATCACACCCATGTAAGAAATAATTGTTCTGACTACTTCCATAGGGTGTGCTTCTGCAGGGATTGATTCAAGCACGGTCACTAGAGAATCAGGCATTTCACGAAGACTGGCCAACTCATTTTCAAATTCTTCTAATTCTTGTTTTTTTGGTAAATGTCCGAGTAAAAGCAGATAGGCAACCTCTTCAAAACTTGCATTTTTAGCAAGATCTTCAATGCTATAACCAAGATATCTAAGACTACCTTCCTGTTCCACAGTTGACAAAGAGGTTTGACCTGCAGATTGTCCTCTTAAACCGGCGCCTTGTAATTTTTTCATGATTTAATTTCGTAAAAATTTATTCCCCTTTTTATGATTTCTCTTCCTTGCGATTTTCTCCATCTATTTGTATCTCTTAAACTGTAAACGCATCCACAATATTCTTGTTTATAAAATTTCTCTTGTTTAGAAATTTCCAACATACGTGCAGAACCGCCTTGTTTTCTCCAGTTGAAATCCCAGAAATCCAAATTATTATAACGATTTGCTGCTTTTAAACCAGAGGCATTAATTTGCTCCAAGTCTTTCCATCTTGATATTCCAAGTGTCGTTGCAAAGGTATCATAGTTATTTTCATGGGCAAAAAGAGCTGATCTTTCAAATCTCATGTCAAAACAAACAGTACATCGTTCTCCTCTTTCTGGTTCATCTTCAAGCCCTTTCACTCTTTCAAACCAATTATCTTTATCGTAGTCAGCATCAATAAAATTAAATCCTAACTTTTCAGCAAATCTAATGTTTTCATCTTTTCTTATTTCATATTCTTCTTTTGGATGTATGTTTGGATTATAAAAATAAATAGTTGTTTCAATTCCTGAAGCGGCAATAGCTTCCATTATTTCCCCAGCACAAGGAGCACAGCAACTGTGAAGCAACAAATTTTTTCCATTATTAGGCAGTTCTAATTTTGGTCTTACATATTTTTCAACTGATAAATTATTCATGTAATAGGTATTTTTTTAAATCGTTGTAATTATCGAATGAAATTATATCAGGACGGGAAGCTTTTACCTCATCGGGAGCGAAAATAAATGCTCCATCAGACTCCTCTATCATCTGAATATCGTTATAAGAATCTCCAATACAAAAACATTCAAAATTCATTGCTTTAAAAGCTTTGACAACATTTTTCTTTGGTTCTTCCTGTCTTTTTTTGTAACCAGTAATAAAATCATTCACAATTTTTAGCTTGTGACATAACAAGGGGTAGTTCCCTAATTTTTTAACGACTGGAAGACCTAATTCGTAAAAAGTATCTGAGACAATAACTATTTGGTACTGCTCTGCCAAAGACGCTAAAAATTCTCTTGCCTGATCGTATGGCTGAATTGTTTCTAAAAATAATTTTAATTCGTTATAGGAGATTTTATTTTTTGATAATACATCCAGTCTTCTTTGCATCAATTCTTCAAAATCTGGAATTTCTCTGGTAGTTAGTTGTAAGTCTTCGATTTGATACTCATTAGCTATTTCTTGCCATATCTCTGGTGCAAGTGTGCCTTCTAAGTCAGTACAGAGAATTTTCATTTAGGATTATTAATCCCGTATGGTACATGACCTGTTGATACATGACTAGTTGCCTCTAAACAATTCTCAGTTAAGTCATCAAAAAATATATCGGCTGAGAATCCTTTTAGGAATTTACCTTTTGCTAGACCACCCAGGAAAAAAGTTTCATCAATTCTTATGTTTTCTTTTCTGAGCGTATTAATAACCCGCTTATGAGCTGGTGCCGCTCTAGCTGTTACAAGCGCAATTCTAATTGGACATTTATCCGCTGAATATTCAGATTGAATTAGATTTAATTTTTTTAAGAAACCATTAAAAGGGCCAGGACTTATTGGTTTCTTTGATGCACCCTCTTCTTTTAAATAAGTTTTGAGCCCTTTCTTTTTGTAAGTGACTTCTGATTCATCTGAGAAAATAACTGCATCCGCATCAAAGCCAATTCGTAATTGCTTAGAATCAGAAGGTTTATATTTATCGGTAAAGATATGCGCAGCTGCAATATTATTTTCAATAGCCATTTTTACATCTTTAACATCTGCAGATAAAAAAAGGTCGATATCTAAGGCATCAACATAAGGAAACGGACTTTCACCACCTGAAAATACTGCTCGTGAGATATCTAAGTTATTTTTTTCTATTGAATTAAATATTCTCAATCCCGTATCTGAACTATTTCTTGATAATAAAATAACTTCAACGAGCTTTTCTTTTTTATTGTTCATTTGAAGAAGCTTTTCTACCAAATTAAAAGCTACGCCCTTATCTAATGGTTTATTTTCATTCTTTTTTTGATAATTAGAATATTCTTCAATGCCTTCTTTTTTAAAAATTTCATGGCTTTCACTTAAATCAAACAAGGCTCTTGAACTAATTCCTATTTTAAGTATCGACATAATATTTGTATTTTTTATATTTTACTGTATATAATTACAGTATATGTTAAACCTTACTGCACAACAGATCAAAGTATTTGATGTTATCAAAGAATCACTACAGAGCAATGGTTATCCACCAACAAGAGCTGAAATAGCAAAAATTTTAGATTTTAAATCAGTGAATGCAGCTGAATCGCATATTAAAGCCCTTGTTAAAAAGGGTGTTATTGAAAAAGTGCCAGGCTCATCAAGAGGAATAAAATTAGTTGAAGAGATTTCTGGTATCCCTCTCATTGGTAGTGTTGCTGCCGGTAGTCCAATTACGGCTTACGAGAATGTTGAAAAAACTATACACTCAAATCCTCTCAATAAATCGGTCGATTTTTTTCTGAGGGTTCAAGGAGAAAGCATGATAGATGCAGGCATATTGGATAATGACCTTGTTGGTGTTCGAAAAACAAAGAATGCAGAAAATGGGGAAATAGTTGTTGCAAGGTTAGAAGACGAAGTAACTCTCAAGAGGTTTAAAAAAGATTCATCTGGCATCAGACTTGTGGCTGAAAATAAAAGTTTTTCAGACATTTTGGTTGATGATACATCTAATTTCTCAATTGAAGGGAAAGCAGTAGGTATTATAAGAGAAGACCTTTAATTTAGTGAACCACTCTATCTTCTAAATCTTTTTTGAGGAAAGAATCAAAGACATCGTCATCAAGAGCATCCATATCAATATCGCTATTAAGGGTTTCAATCCCAGATTTGATCATTTCTTTAGCAACGTCAAACTCCATGCCATTCAATAATGTTTTAACTTCTGATGAAAATTCAATTTTTACTAGCGGCGCATCTTTTTGATCAGACCTTCTTAAAACGACAACACCTTCGGAAACTTCGACTAATTCTAAATATTTGGACATATTTTTATATTAGGTGCTTTTGAGAATTATTAAAGTCTTTTTACTAATCTCTTTGCATTTCTTTCCAATCGGATCCTTCATAAACGAAAAATAATTTCTTTTTCTTTCCTTTTGCCTCGGCAGAAAGTGTATGGCTTCCATCTTTTCTATTAAAACGAACAACTAAATTATCACCATCTGGGTCTAGCTCTGGAGCATTAGCAAAAATCTGATGCTTTTCTGGTAACTTATCAATGACTGATTTTATTTCACTTACCAATGGAGCTCTTGTCTCTCTATTTTTTGGAAATTGGGATGCAGCTAGAAAAAGACCTTTCAAACTATCCCTTAAAAGATAGATATCATCACACTTTTCACATTTTAAATCTGACATTTCTATTGGGTCCATAAAAATTGGTTTAAGTTGGCCATTTTTCATGATTTGCCTTGTTGCTGTACATGATTGACACGCAAAATACTTACCAAATCTACCAATTTTTAATTCCATTTTTGCATCGCATTTATGACAATCGATCAATTCTTCTTCGCCATTTTTTGGCTTTATGAAATTACCTTCTTCTAATTTTGTGCCTGGACATATCGGTGAGCTTGAGCAAATATGCAATTTTCGATTTTCATCGATGATGAAACCATCCATTGTTGAGCCACAAATATCACATTTTGGTTTATTAAAAATGCTCTCAGCTTCTTTATCATCATTGTCAGTGAATAATTCTTCTGGAATTAAAGAATATGTTTTTTTGCATTTTAAATCTCCTTCATCAAAGTAACCTTCACATCCGAGAAATTGGCCTGTTTGATTAGTCCTTAGAATCATTTCTTTATCGCAATCACATTCAGTGCATCTAACCTTGGTAGAGATTGGGTTATTTCTTTCCATGACATCAACTGCAACTTTTTTAGCTTCATTGAATTCAGCATAAAATTCTTCTAGTAATTTTTTCCAACTTTCTTTGCCCTCCGCTACTTCATCTAAGCTCTTTTCCATATTTGCGGTAAAACTGTAATCCATAATATTAGTGAAGGATTTGATAAGTCGGTCAGAGATTAAATTAGCTATTTTGGTCGCATAAAGTCTTTTATTCTCACTTCTGACATAACCTCTGTCTTGTATATTGGTAATAATCTCTTGATAGGTTGATGGTCGTCCTATACCTCGTTTTTCCAATTCTTTTACCAAGCTAGCCTCAGAATATCTTGATGGAGGTTTTGTGAAATGTTGGGATTTTTCAACTTTATTAATTTTTTTCATCAAACCAACCGAAAGACTTTCAAGATCGTAATCAACATATCCACTATTTTTACCAGGAGGCATTACTTTGTAGAAACCATCAAAGCTTATGCTACTTACTGAGGTTTCAAAAATATTAGTCTCACTTTGAGCTTTGATACTGTTAACAATTATTTCCGGTTGGGGCATTTGTGATGCCACAAATCTAGACCATATTAAGTTGTAAAGTTTTTTATGGTCTTGGCTTAGGGATAATTCATCTGCTTTGAAAGTCACGTCTGTTGGTCTTATAGCTTCATGTGCCTCTTGAGAATTTGATGCTTTTGCCGCAAAATTTTTAGGTGCGCTATATACCTCACCATATGTATCTAGAAGATATTGTTTACAGTTGTTTTGGGCCAACACACTAATATTAGGTGAGTCAGTTCTCATATATGAAATATATCCACCTGTATATAAGTCTTGAGCCAATTTCATTGTTTTAGACAAGCTAAAACCCAGCATTGAACTGGAGGTTTGCTGAAGGGTAGATGTTATAAATGGTGGTTTGACTGGGATCTTACGTTTAGTTTTTTCATTGCTAATGATTTCTATTTCATGCTCTTTTAATGCAGAAGCAATTTTTTCTGCTTCCTCTTTTGAGTTTACTTCTAACCCAGACTTTTTAGTATTAAGTTTGAGGGCTATATCTCTTTCATCATGCCTTACGCTAACTTCGAATTCCCAATATTCTTGAGGAGAGAAAGCTTTGATTTCCTTTTCACGCTCGACAACTAATCTCACTGCAACTGACTGGACTCTTCCAGCTGATAGTTTTCCGTAACTTCCAATTTTTTGCCACAATAAACTTGATAAATCATAACCTACGATACGATCTAAGATTCTTCTTGTTTTTTGCGCGTCAATGAGACCCTCATCAAGATCTCCGGGAGTTTCGAATGCTTCTTGAATAGCTCCTTTTGTAATTTCATTAAATCTTACTCTGCTGTAGTTAAACTTTTTGCCAAGAATTTCTTTTAAATGCCAAGCTATAGCTTCGCCTTCTCTATCAAGGTCGGTTGCTAAAAATATATTTTCAACCCCTTTAGCTGAACTTTTGAGATCTTTAACAACTTTCTCTTTTTTTGGATCAATTTCATAAGAAATTGACCAGTCATCAAGATTTATAGCCTTATTTCCTTTAGTTAATCTTCTTACATGACCAACACTAGACTTAACTACAAAGTCTTTGCCTAAGTATTTACTGATAGTTTTTGCCTTCGATGGAGACTCAACTATTACTAGAGATTTGCTTGTCATTTTTTACAATTCTTTTAACTAAATTTGGTCCTTCATAGATAAGACCTGTATACATTTGTACAAGGTCAGCACCTAATTCAAATTTTTCGTTATAAGAATCTACATCAAAAATACCGCCGACTGCAACAATAATTTTTTCTTTGTTAATCATTGTTTTAATTTCTTTGAGAATTTTATTAGAAGAATTTTTTAATGATTTGCCCGATATGCCTCCGGGTAAATGTGCAACATTTAAACTTTTTTTCAAGTTTTGATTATTTGATGTATTTGAAATTATTACACCGTCAATTGCGCTATTATTTATGGTTTCAATAAGATTTGTATAAGTTTTAGATTCCTCATCAGGTGAAATCTTAATAAATACTTTTGGTTTTTTTTGATGCCTATTTCTTTCATTTAGAATTGCATCGATCACAGCTTTAAAGTTTTCAGAGTTATGAAGACTGCGCAGATTAGGTGTATTTGGTGAGGAAATATTTATTGTGACAAAATCAGCGTATTCAAAAACTTCTTCGTAACAAAGTAAATAATCATTTATAACTTCCTCAGGAAGAGTATCTTTATTTGGACCGATATTCACGCCCAGACATATATCACCACTTACCTTCTTAAGCCGGGATTTAATTGATCTGACTCCTTCATTAGGAAAACCGAGGCTATTAAGCAAAGACTCGTGAGAAATCAGTCTTTTTATTCTAGGTTTTGGATTTCCATATTGAGCTTTGGGAGTTATGGTCCCAACTTCAACAAATCCAAAGCCGATATTATCGAACTCGTTGATTAGTCTTGCGTTTTTATCCAGACCGGCAGCCAAACCCAATCTGTTTTTAACTCTCAAGCCCTTCACAAAAAGATGTGTTTGCTTGCTTTTATATAGGCCTGAAAATAGCTTTAAAAAAAAGTGGGAAATATTTTGTGATTGTTCTGGTGGGAGAAGGAAAAGTAATTTTCTGGCTAATTTATAAATCTTTAATTTCCTCAATATATTTTTTTAGTCTTACAGATAATTCGTCATTAGCTAAACCAAGAGCTATATTTGCCTTCAGATAACCAAACTTACTTCCACAATCAAATCTGTCACCTTCAAACTCGTAACCAATAAAATCATCTATATTGCTAAGTATTGCGTCTGTAATTTGAATTTCACCATTTTTTCCAGCATTGTCTTTATCAATGTGAGAAAAAATACTTTTATTGAATAAATACCTACCAACAACTGCTAAGTTAGAGGGTGCATCATGAGCTGCTGGCTTTTCAACTATACCTTTAAGATGAGAAATACTTCCCTCACTCGATTTAGGATCAACAACACCAAATTTTGATATATCTTCTTCTGGGATTTGCTCCAAAGCTAAAACTTGTTTTCCATATTTTTCAGCTTGCTCTTTCATTTGTTCTAGTACATTACGTTCTTTGGTGTAAATCAGATCATCAGCAAGAAGAACAACAAAAAATTCATTTTCTTCAATATAATTTTCAGCACATCCAATCGCGTGGCCAAGACCCTTTGGTTCGCCTTGATCGACAGAGATATATTTTGCGTTTGAACCACCAATATCTTTAATTGAGTTGGCTAAATCATCTTTACCCTGCTCTACTAACATATTAAATAGGTCTTCATTATCTTGAAAATGTTTATCAATTGAACCCTTGGCGTGATGGGTTATAAAAATGAATTCTTCCACTCCTATCTTGCTTGCTTCTTCTACGGCATATTGAATCAGTGGCTTATCAACAACAGGCAACATTTCTTTCGGGGTTGATTTGGTTGCTGGTAAAAACCTGGTACCAAAACCGGCTACTGGAAAAACTGCTTTCTTTATTTTCATCTGGGTGAATTATACAGAAGTTGCTTAATTTGAGCTATTTTCATCTTTAGATAAACTCCAATGTAGCTTATCTCTGCAAGTTTTGAAAAAATCATGTCCTACAGGGTGCAGTAACTTAAAACTCTTTTCACTTTTGGTAACTTTAAAGTCTTTTTTATCTTCGATCTTAACCTCTTGATTACCATCAATGATTATAAAGCTATTTAAATCAGATGGAGTTTTAATCAAGTTGACTTCAATCTTAGAATCACTCGGCACAATCAATGGCCTTGCTGATAATGATAAAGGGTTAAGTGAAGTAATAACTAGGCCTTTTACTTCAGGTGAAAGAATTGGTCCTCCTGCTGATAGAGAATAAGCCGTTGAGCCGTTGGATGTAGATATGATTAAACCGTCAGCTCTTTTTCTGTAAATTAAGTTATCTTCTATTTTTAATTCAAAATGCATCAACTTATAACTTTTTTGTGTATGAAGAACTATTTCGTTGAAGGCGGTATATTCTTCTCCATTGTATATGCAAGAAAGTGTCTCTTTTTCTTCAAGCAAATTTTTGCCACTCAGGACTTCAGGCAGTTCATTGGTTAAATTTTCTGAATCAAGGTCAGCCATAAAACCAACCTTTCCTAGATTTACGCCCAAAAATGGACAATTAAGGTGTGAAAAGAGCTTGGCTGCTGAGAGCATCGAACCATCACCACCAATAACTAAAACTAGATCATACCCCTTATATCCTGATGCTTCTTTCTCCTCCAGAAATACTTCGTGTTCACAAGCATTATCAGCTAAAATTTGTTGTACTTCTTGAAGTGCCTTATTTGATTTATTTTTATCAAATACCACGACAAGAATTTTTTTATAATTAAACATTGGACACTTATTTTAAAGCTTTAAAGCAAATCCTTGAAGAAAAAGATGAAATTACATTTCTTTCTGGTGCTGGTTTAAGCACTTCTGCTGGTCTTCCTGACTTTAGAAGCGATGAAAATGGTTTTTGGAAAAGCAATTCCCCAGTGCATTTCAGAGATTTTCTCTCTTCGAAGGAATATCGTATGAAATCATGGCAAAACAACATTGCCATTCATAAAAAACTTGAAAATATTAAACCCACAAAAATGCATAATTTAGTAAATAGAGTCATTTACAGAGGAACAAGTAATTTTCATATTACTCAAAATATTGATGGATTGCATAGAGATAAAGCTAAAGAAAAAAATATTATCGAATTGCATGGCAGTATTTTTAAAGCCAAGTGTCTTCACTGTGAGGCAGAATATGACACTTTAGAATACTTTGATAATTTAGAGTTAGATACAGACTGTCTTTGTTCTAAATGTCGAGAAGGTTTTGTAAAAGTATCAACTATATCGTTTGGACAAGCATTAGTCTCTAAAACATTACAAAAAGCAGAAAAAGCCAGTATAAATTGCCAGTTTTTTATCGTTTTAGGCAGTTCTTTAAAAGTATCACCAGCAAATAATTTTGTAAGAATTGCAAAGAACAATGGTGCGAAAATAATTATTTTAAATAAAGACCCTACACCTATGGATGACTATGCTGATATAGTGATTAATGATTGTTTAGAAAATATTTATGAACAAATTAAATAAAGAGTTAGAAGATTTAATAGCAACTTTTAGGAGCTTACGAAATCCTGATACTGGTTGTGCTTGGGATAGAGAACAAACTTTCAAATCTATTGCTAGCTGTGCAATTGAAGAAGCATATGAGGTGGCTGATGCAATCGACAGAGAAGATTTCAAAGCATTAAAGTCAGAGCTTGGTGATTTGTTATTTCAAGTTATTTTTCATGCAGAAATGGCCAATGAAAAAGGTATATTTGATTTAAAAGAGGTTATTAGTGAACTAAATGACAAACTTGTTAGAAGACATCCTCATGTCTTTGCAAATGAGCAAGCAATTTCATCGAAAGAAAGCTTGTCGATTTGGGAGGATATCAAAGCAGAAGAGAGAAAAGCCCAGAAACTTGATTCATTAATGGATGATGTGCCAAAAAATTTACCAAGCTTAATAAGGGCAAAAAAATTACAAAAAAGAGCGGCAAGAATTGGTTTTGACTGGAAAGATGCCAATAAAGTTATAAATAAGATTGAAGAAGAACTTGATGAACTAAAAATTGAACACTCAAAAAATAATAAAGATAAGCTTGCAGAAGAAGTTGGTGATATTTTATTTACAATTGTTAATCTAACTAGGCATTACGATTTAGATCCAGAAGATATAATGAGAAGATCAAATTTAAAGTTTGAACAAAGATTTAAAGCAATGGAAAAATATGCTGAGCATAATGATTTGGAATTAGATGGTATGAGTGTTGCTCAGCTTGAAGAGGTTTGGCAAAAAATTAAATGATTAGATATTTGCGAGGTGTAATTACATTTTTGTTGGTGCTTATAAACGCGCTATCAGTCATTATCATTGTAACTCCGCTAGGTTTTCTAAGATTTATACCTATTAAGACCCTTCAAAGAAATATTTTAAAGATCAATGAAAAGTTTGGAGAACTTTACCTTTACTTCAATAGCCGCATACAAGATTTGATGCATAATGCAGATTATAAAGTTTATGGAGATGAGAAATTAAAAAGAGATATTTGGCAATTTACCACGATAAATCATCTTAGCTGGGCTGATATATTCCTTTATTTATATTTTTGTAACTTTAAGCAAAGTGTTCCAAGGATTTTCATGAAATCACAATTATGGTGGCTACCTTTAACATGGACTGCCAACCTTGGTTTGGGTATGCCCTATGTAGTAAGGAGGTCAAAGGAAGAAATAATAGCTAATCCAAAATTGGCAGAAACAGATAAGAATGCTACAAGACGTGCGTGCAAAATGTACGAAATTATGCCAACTAATGTCGCAGGCTTCATAGAGGGAACACGTATAGATAAAGAAAAATATGATGCTTCTAAAAGCAAATTTAAAAATTTAATGCCTCCAAAAATTGGTGGAATGGGCTATACCCTGGAAGTAATGCCTTATATCGACCACTTAACGGATGTAACACTTGTCTATAAATCTAATAAAAGAGAATTTTGGAACTTTTTATGCGGGGACATGCGTGAGGCAAGCGTAACTATCAACACTTACAAAATACCTGAAGAACTCAGAGGTGTTGATTATACAGACAATCAGGAAATGAGAGATAAATTAAAAGCATTTTTAGAAGAAATTTGGGAAGAGAAAGATCAAATAATAGAAAGAGAGAAAGAAAAATATGGCATTAAAACCGTTATTTAGTTTAATTTTTGCATTATTTCTTTTTAGCTGTTCATTTGAGCAAGAAGAACAGATAAATTACGAAGCTGAATTCAATTCCATAGTATCTGAGTTTGAAAAATCATCCATTCTAAATTTTGAACGTAAAGATATCGAGAAAGATACATTTCTTGAACAATTTATTACGAAATTAGATAAGCAAAAAAATACATTTTTACAGGAAGATTTAAATAAATTTAGAAAAGACTCGAACAATAAGATTAAATCAAACTATGAGCAACTAAAAGAAGTGATTGATCTTTACTATCAAAGGTATGAAGAATCTCTAAAGACAAGAAGACATTTCTTAAACAATTATGAATTCAACTACAATAAAAATGAGCAAATCAACCTAAAACCGAGGGATAGCTTTTTTCAGAATAAACAAGAAAAACAGGATTATCAAAGAAGAATAGTTAAAAATGAGTTAATCAATTTACTCCTTGAGGATAAAAATAATTTTGAAGCAAAAAGTGAATTAAAAAAGACTTATACAAGCCGTTTGTCTTCGATTTCAAAAATTAGAGAATCAGATAGGTTCGGGATCCTAGCAAATAATTTTTTATCTATGTTGGATCCACATGCGTCTTATTTTTCAGAACGTGATCTCGAAAACTGGAATTTAAGGATGAACCTCTCTTTCGAAGGCATTGGCGCAATACTAAGCTACGAAGAAGAAAAAGCAAAAATTCAAGAACTCATGCCTGGTGGGCCAGCAATACAATCTAAAAAAATAAAAGTTGGCGACAAGATTATCAAAGTTGGACAAGGTGAAAGAGGAAGACTTAGAAATGTTATAGGTTGGCGTCTTGATGATATCGTTGAATTAATTAGGGGAGATGAAGGTACTACGGTTAGATTAGAAATAGAAAACGATCAGGGAAAAGAAATAGTCAACCTTACAAGAGGCACAGTTACCCTTGAAAACAGTGATGCATCATCTGAAGTTATTGAGTTTAATAAAAGAAAGTTAGGTTATATAAAATTACCTTCGTTTTACAGCGACTATGAATGCTTAAGACGAAATGTATATGTTTGCAAAACAGCTTCATCAGATGTTCAAAAGCTTTTGAGAGAATTCAATTACCAAGATATTGAAGGAATTGTTCTTGATTTAAGGAATAATGGTGGAGGATATCTGCATGAAGCTGATTCTCTCACTAGACTTTTTATTAATTACGGTCCTACAGTTCAAGTAAAGAACCCATCAAAAGATGTAGAGATATTGCATTCTTGGCGATCAACAAAAGTTTGGGAAAAGCCACTCATTGTCTTAGTAAATAGATACTCTGCATCTGCTTCTGAAATATTTGCAGGGGCAATGCAAGATTACAATCGTGGAATTATTATTGGTCAAACAACCTTTGGAAAAGGCAGTGTACAGAGGTTTAAAACAACTGGTAATGGTCAAATTAAATTAACTGATTCACTTTATTACAGAGTTACTGGTTTGCCGACACAACTATTTGGAGTTGAACCTAATTTAGTAATTCCTTCATTAGTTAGTGCTGAAATAGTAGGTGAAGGTGAATACGATAATGCAATTAAGCCAAATGATATAGACGAAGCCTACTTTGTATCTTTTAAAAATTTTGATTCAAATTTACTTCAAAAATCATTTCAAAAAAGAATTAATGATTCAGAATACTTTAATAAAATTGATGAAATCAAAAAACAAAGAGATTCCAACTTATTTTTAAGCCTTAACCTTGAAGAAAGAATATCCATTAAAGAATCAGATAAAAATAATACTCTTGAATTAGTCAATTTAGGCAGAACCCTCTCTGGAAAAGAAGAATTTGCAAACTTTAGTGAGTATGAAGATTATATTTCTGAGGATGAATTCATTTTAGATGCTGAAATTGATCAATCACTTAGAGCTCTTATTGAATTAATTGAGATTAGTTAAGAATTTTTAGTACAGCTTCCAAATCAAAGTCTGAGGTCTCATCTCTATACAAATTATAAAAAATACCTTTGTTAATAATGTCACTCATTTTTAAAAGATTATCTTGTTGATCATTTAAAAAATTTTCATGTGGATAGGATGCAAACATATTTGATAAAAAGTTTTTCAAAGCTTCAGTATCGTCAATTCTTTCAATTCTTAATTTTTTTCCATATTTTAAAAAAAAGCCTAATGTAAATTTATTCCTTTTAATTTGCGACGTTCTTTTGAAAGATATTATATTTCTATTTCTTTTATCTAATTGAGTGCTGTAATTGTTATGTTCAAAATCAATAATATCTGCATCACCTAACTTTAGATAAGGCAATGAGGGTAAAATACTGAATCCTTCATTAGTTTTCTCAAAACAACATGTATCCTCTGTTAAATGATTTCCTGTAGATAAGAGTTTGTTTAATAAACTAGATTTCCCAACACCGCTCCTTCCAGAAAAAAAATAAGCTTTTTGATCAATTTCAATAGCACTTGCATGAAGAACGATATGTCCTCTTTGATATAAAAGGTAAGCAAAAACATTTGAAAATAAATATGCTGCTAAATTTGGTAGTTTTATATTTTTATAGGGTTCGTAGGAGACCTCTTTTCCATTTCTTATCCTAAATTTGCCCATAGACTTTTTGTAAATTTCTGTGTAATTTTTTGAGGAGTAAAGATCAAAATTGCAATTTTTTTTTGGTCTAATTTTTAAAAAATCAAATTTTTCATTTTTAACAGACGCATCGAATGTATTTGAGTTTACTGAAACAACATCATAAAAATCATCAATAGTTAGGTCGGATCTAACAATTAAGTTATAAATTTTATAGAGCAAAGTTTTAAGTTATGCGTCTGAGGCACCAGCAAGAGCCCCATCACCCCCACCTGGAACTTTTGGGTCTTCAGGAGAGAAACCTTTGATTATATCCTTGGCATCGCCTAGATCTTTAACTTCAGGCGTGGTCCAGGTTTTCTTGTCTTTTGAATTCATAAAGAGAAATGTACAATAAATAAGCGCATCTGGCAATAGATACTTATTTTTGCCATTTAAACCCGAATTTTTTCATCCAGATCGCTAGATTAATTAAACAAGTTAAGTATTGATTATCTTTTTTACTGTCAATCTCATACATTTGTAAAATTTTATGTTTGTCAACGAGCCCATTTAATGGAGAGTCATCTCCAATAATTAAGTCTAAATAATCTTTATTCTTCTTCATTATTGAAAAATATTTATCAATTGGAGGAGCTAAATTTGATTTACTGGATCTTTTATAAATTTCCCTAGGCAATACTTTTTTTGCAGATTCTCTTAGCAAATACCTTGTTGTACCTCTATTCAACTTTAATGTAGGAGCAGAGCTTAAAGCTATTTCCATAACATCTCTGTTTAGAAATGGGTACACTTCTTCAATATCTAGTTTTTGACTATCTTCATGTACGCTATCTAAAATATACTCCCATAACGGCCACTCTAGAACTCTCCTATGCACTTCTTGTGAGTCGATATAATTAGAATCATGGTCTCCGACTTCTTTTCTTATGTCTTTAAATTTGTATTTGTTTCTTACAGCTTTTGTAAATAGGTTGTAATTTACAAGTTGTGTTTTTTTATGTCCTCTAAGATTATTAATAAAATTTATAAAAAAACTTGGAACATTTGGAACTATCACATACCTATAAAAAAATTTTATTGGATGAATTTTCTTTATGAATCCTTTGCTCTCAAGCAATTTCTTTTCATTAAATAATTGTTTTAATCTTAAATTTTTACCAAGATCAAGGAGATATCCCTTACCGTATGAAATTACAGAGTCTCCGTCAAAACCATCGAATATTTTTTCAATGTTGTTTTTTTTTGCCTCCACCAAGAATTTAATATCAAAGTATCTGCTCATTATAAAATTTGGCTCATAGTCATTTAGCCCATATAAAAAAGGATTTAACTCTTCGAATTTATTAAACCTTACATAATTAGTTTCACAATCATGATACTTTTCAAATGATTTGATGTATTCGTATTCATTTACATCATTGAGTTCCTTAAAATTAAGATCATATACCCCAGAAAATAATTTAACTTTTTCTTTAGAGTTTTTTGAAAGCAGAAAGCCAGAAATTGAACTGGAATCTAGTCCGCCACTTAATTTAGATCCAACCTTATTTTTAAATGGTATGGAAGTAATTGCATTTTCAAGTGCTTCTTCAAACTTTTTGATTGTTTCATTTTGTGATTCAATTTTATTCGTATTTAAAAAATGTAAATATTTTTGATCTCTACATCCTTTTTTGGAAACATATAATTTTTTTCTTGCAGGAAGCCTAAAAATTTTTTCGAAAAAGGTTTGACCAACTGGGCCACATAAATAAGTTAAAAAGAATAATACTCTTTTCTTATTCAGTTTTAATTTTGAAGCATTTAAGTCAACTACTTGTTTTATGTCTGTTGAAAATAATAGTAATGAATCCTCATAACTATAAAAAAGAGGCTTCTGACCCATATGATCTTTAACAGCAAGAAACGATTTTGATTTAAGGTCCAATGACCAAAAAACAAAGGCACCTTTAATTCGTTCTATAAATTCATCTCCGATGTCTTCAAGACCTTTGTCGATTATTTCAGCACAATTATATTTTTCATCAATAGAAAGCAATTTTCTTAACTCGGTGATGTTATCTATTCTTCCATAAAATAGGGTTAGGCTTTTATTCTTCTTTAAACTCAAACTGCAATTATTCTTTGAATAAGTACAAATAAAAATGTTATCGTCTTGTATAAGATCATAAGTTTTATGAAAGGCTTGGAAATTCTTTAAAATTTTATTTTTTTGTGCCTGAGTAAAACCATTAGATTTAAAGTTTATTGCTCCAGTGAATCCAGCCATATTATTTAACTACCTTTAATACTTTCATGTTTTTGTCTGGAGACTCAAAGCAATTAATTTCTTCTGAAACTAACCAAGAATGAGATTTAAACTTATCTTTTAAAGACACTCCAATGTACATTTCACATTCATACCCCTTATGCAAAAGAAAATTTCTTTTTGTTATTGACTTAACAAAACATGACTTTATTCCGATAATGCCCGAGAGCTTTTCCACAAATCTACAAAATTTACTCATATCCGATTTAGTCCAATTACTCTTTCTTAATTTGACAGGCTTAATTAGTTTATTAAAAGTTAAAAAAATAAAATCCAACCGTGTTTTCAAAAGATAAAAAAGACTAAAAGATAAAATTACTAGCGAATTAGCTTTTTTTAAGAGCATGAAAAAATATTTGGAGATTTTTTTAGAAGGCTATCAATTTCCTTAGATGCTTCTTCAGAAGATATATCATAATTTTCACAAATAAAGTTTGTTATTTGCTCTAATGTTTTTTCGTCATTTTTAACAAACTCAAAAATTTTAGCTGCGGTTGAATTTAATTCTATGTACCTGCCAGAGTTGGGATCTAACAAAATTTTTTTATCTTCAAGATCAATATCAAATATTTCTTTTTGTACTGTGAATTTCAATGTCAAAGTTATAGCTTAATAAATTGTTAGAGTACCATTTTTTTTACCATTTTTAATTGCAAAGTGGCAAACAATTAAACCGATTGATAAAAAGCACAAAGATAATAAAGCTAGTGAATAAAAATGTTTGATAACTTCAGAGTTTAGAATGTTGTCCGTTATAAACAAATATCTAATTATTTCTAAAGCATGAGTAATCGGAATAAATTGAGAGACATAATTTAACCAATCAGGCAGTATCGTTGTAGGAAAAAAAACACCTCCTAAAATCATCACAGAAAGTTGATTTATGGCTGATAAAGGATTCCCTTTCTTAAAAGCTAAAGCGTAAGCTCCTGCTATATATGCAATCCCTATACAAGAAATAACTGTAAGAGATATTGTAAACATTATTAAACCTATATTCGTAAAATCTAATGAAAGATCAAAAAAAAATACAGCAAAAAATAAAAAGATAAGTAATCTAAATATTGAAAAAACTATTGGATAGATAAAACTATAAGATAGAAGCTCAATTATTGGAGCTTTGAGGTTAATAATTTCTTCAAACATACCAGTTAATTGATAATTTCTAACTTCAGTATTTATTACTGATGAAATGCGCAAAACTACGTCTGATATAGATATACCAATAATTAAAAAAAAGAAGTAATTATTTCCAAATTTTTCTAAATAGTTATTTGATCCCTCAAATAATTTTGAAAATATAAAGAAAACATACACTGCAATGAAAATTGAAAGAATATTCAAGAAAAAACTTAATCTATAACTTGTTTGATTGATTAGATCTTTTTTGAAAAAAGCTAAAGATCTATTAAAGGTACTGATTAAAAAATTTTTCATTAAAATCATCCTCTCCCTTATATATTACTCTTGCTACTGTACCTTTTTCTAAAATTATTACTTTGTTACATATATCAATAATTTCACTTGTATCGTGACTGGCCCAAAATAGAATTTTTTTTGATTGATTCTTCTTAAAGAATGTTAGCAATTCTTTAATTTTGTTTTTTGACGAAAAATCTAGCGAATTTGTAATTTCATCAAATAAAAAAATATCAGGATTTTTCAGCAACGCCCTCGCAAATGATATTTTTTTCTTATAGCCAGAAGAAAGAGAAACGAATTTGATATCAAGAAATTCATCAAAATTTAGATCATTTGCAATCTTCAGAATTTGAGCATCAGCAACTTCTTTATTTATGCCATACATTGATGAAAAGAACTCTAAATTTTCTCTAACAGATAGTCGCCAAAAAAAAGATCTTTCATTTCCCGATATGTAAGACGTATTTGACTTGTTTGTATCGAATGAAAAACTAGCTTCATCAGCTAATAGAATATTTCCAATTATTTTTAGCAAAGTCGATTTTCCTGACCCATTTTTACCTATAACTCCAATACTGTCACCATCATTAAAATCAAAATTTAAATTATTTAGAGCAACAGTTTTATTATTTTTGAAAAACGATCGCCAAGACTGATCATAAAAATATTTTGAGAGATTATTTATCGTATACATGTGCTATTTTTCTTTTAACAATTTATATCTTTTTTTTGAAATGCTATTGCCATAATTATCAGAAATAGCCTGTAAAACATGGTTTTTAAATAACCTTAGTAGATTTTCAAAAAAATATTTAAAATACATTTTTTGCTGATTATGCTGGAATATGTATTTTTTATAAAAAACTTTTTCTATTAGGATTTTAAGGTCCTTGATATCTCTTAAAGCAAAAAGGGAAGTATTTTTAGGAATTGTCATAAAAATATTTTTTAAATCTTCGAAATTTAAACTTTTATCTGGACTGCTTTTAAAAATTTTATTTGACACATTCATTGAGCTTGATAAATAGAACATTACTTCATTGAATTCTTTTTTTAGTTTGTATTTTTCAACATTTTTATTAATTAGATCCCAATTTATATCGTCACTTTCTATCATACTAATTAAATCTAAGATAAATATAGGCCCCACATTATAGTTGCTCTGAATAGTTCCATGAAAAAGACAATGCAAAAATGTTTCTTCCCTTGAACATATATTGGAATTATTAATTTTTGCATTTCTTAGTAAGTCTTGACCAAATTTTTTGTAGCTATGTGAGTCTACAAATATTGAAGTCTTCAATTCAGTATGAATATCTATATAGGCAAGATCATTTTTATGTTTAAGTGAGGGGTTCTTATAAATTTCTAATTCATTGATATCAATTGAATCCCATAAAGACGTATCAAAATTATGTTTTTTGCATATCTTCAAAAGTTCACAGAGATTTTTTTTATCAACTAATATATCAAAATCTGACAAAGGCCTTATCAAATTATTATGAAAGAAATGTTCATGCATATTTATCCCTTTTAAAAAGACATGATCTATATTTCTTTTTTTGAGTTCCTTAGAAATTTTCTTGGCAAAACTTTTGTTCTCTGCTGTTCTTATAGCTCTTTTAATAGAATTATTTTTTAACCACAAAGCCTCTTCATTTCCAAAAATTGATTCTATGTTTTCAAAACCTATTTTATTTATAAATAGATCTTCAATTCTTGAAAAAGATATAAATCTTAAAAATGCTTTTTTATCAATTAAGCTAAGATTCTTAAGTATAGATAATGTTTTCTCTAATTTACTAAAAAAAATCTGATGTACTATGTCGGTGTAAACATTTAAATGCATAATTCATTATGAAAATAATATCTTTCAACATCAATGACTTTAATAAGACTCTCCAACATAAAATGATTTTAGAAAAATGATTAGAATATAATAAATGTTAATAAACAAAAATCCTAAAATTCAGACTTTAAAAAAATTTATATCAAACGACTTTTGTGACAAATTGATTGAATTGTATAATGCTGATCTTGTTCGCTCATATGTTGTTGATAATAACGAAAATGTTATAAATCCTGATAGAACGAGTAAATCAAAAATTCTTGATAATGAAGATAAAGATCTAAAAAAAATAATTCTTAAGATTTCAGAAATAATTAATTTAGATCCAAAAAATTGTGAACCGGTAGTTTTTACAAAATACAAAAAAAATGAAGAGTATAAACCTCATTTTGATGGGTTCATTAACCCAAGTGAAAATAATCAAAGAATTTATACAGCTATTTTATATCTTTCTGAATGTTTAGGAGGAGAAACATTTTTTGATAAATTAAATATTAAAATTAATGCTGTTAAGGGTAGTATTTGCTTATTTGAAAATTGCATAAATAACACAGATCATATAAACCCAGGTAGCTTGCATAGCGGTTTAAAAGTTAAAAGTGGTGAAAAAATTATCATGACTTTCTGGTTTAGAAGGCATTATTTTTAAAATAATTGTTTATTATTTTTATGTTCAATAATGTAATAACCAGAACTTTAGATAAAATATTAAAAATCTGTTATGAGAATAGTTTCATTTAACATTAATGGTTTGAGAGCAAGACCTCATCAACTAGAGGCTTTAAAAGAAAAATACGACCCTGATATCGTTGCACTTCAAGAAATAAAAGTAAGTGATGAAGATTTTCCACCTAACATACCCGAAGATTTAGGTTTCAATTATTACAATTATGGTCAAAAAGGTTTTCATGGTGTTGCTATCTTCTCTAAAGAGATTCCAAAGAATACTATTAAAGGTCTTAATGGTGGTGAGGATGAGAATCAAAAAAGATATATTCAATGCGATTTTTCAACAAATCATGGTTTAGTTTCAATATGTAATTCGTATTTTCCTCAAGGAGAAAATAGAAAGCATCCTGATAAATTTCCCTATAAAGACAGATACTATAAGAGAATTACCAACCACTTAAATAATTTAAATACTTCAATAGTTCTCACTGGGGACTTCAATATAGCGCCTGCTAGAAATGATATCGGAATGAATGAGGATGGTATTAAAAGATGGCTCAGAGAGGGTCATACTGCTTTTCTACCCGAAGAAATTGAATGGTACAAAAAACTAACAAATCTGGGACTAAAGGATGTTTGGCGAGAGCAAAATCCAGACTCTACTAAATGCTCTTGGTTTGATTATAGATCAAGAGGCTTTGATCAAGAACCTAAGAGAGGTTTAAGAATTGATCATTTTCTTCTTTCAGCTGACTTACAAGATAAATATTTATCATCTGAAATTGATCATGAATTAAGAGCTATGGAAAAACCCTCGGACCACTGTCCAGTTGTTATTGATCTTGATTTAGAATTTTCTTAAAAAATTTTGTGTTTTCCTCTAAGGATTTCCCAAAACATTATGTAATCACTAATTAAACTAAAAAACGGGTAAGTAAATGTTGCAGGTTTATTCTTTTCAATAAAAAAATGACTTACCCACGCAAAACCATAACCTGAAAGTAAAGCAAAAACTAAGTTTATTGGATCAAGTGTTATGAATAATCTTACTAGAAAAAATATTGATAGAGCAGTGCCTATAAAATGAAATAATTTGGTCTCTTTGCCTGCATGTTCCGTAAGGTAATAAGGGTAAAATTCTTTAAGGTTCTTGTATTTTTTCATAGAATAAGTATATAAATTTAAAGCATCAAGGTAAATTTTTAAGGATACCCATTATGAACTATATAAGATTATTTTCTCTAGTATTTCTTTCAGCTCTACTAGCTCTACCAGTAACTGCAAGTAATAAATCTCCAATTTTACAGCCTGGCGCTCCAGGACAAGCAACAAAGGAGATTTCAGCTGAGATGGCAACAGATATTGCTAACAGCTCATACACAACTGCAGATGTTTACTTCATGCAAGGCATGATTGTTCACCATGAACAAGCTCTGACTATGTCTAAACTTGCTAAACAAAGAACAAACTCAAAGGCGATATTGGATCTCGCTGGTCGTATAGAAGGTTCACAAGAAGATGAGATAGAATTTATGACTTCATGGTTAAAAGATCGTGGGGAAGATAAAAAATATGAAATGAAACATATGGGCATGCATAAAATGGCTGGTATGGCATCTCCCTTGCAATTAGATAATCTAAGTAATTCAAGATCCACAGATTTTGATAGATTATTTCTACAACTAATGATCACTCATCATGATGGCGCAATTGATATGGTTGATACATTAAAAGAGCAACCAGGTTCTAGATACGATCAACTGCTAAGTGAATTTGTTTCAGACTTAGTAAATGATCAAGCCATCGAAATTGAAAGAATGAATGGGTTGCTCATTAACTTATCTGATGATCCAAGAGCAGGTTTAATGGCGGGACTTTATACTGCTGAGGAAGCTATCAGCAATATGGAACTAATTGCATCATTAAGAAAGCCCGCTGGTTTTTTTGACCCTAAAAATCCTGCAATGAGAAAAGCTGTGGACCCTGATGATGAAGATGAAGTTAAATCAATTGAAGAAGCATCGCGAGAAGGAAGGTCGCCAATGCTTAGTTTTTCCAATACTGATATGGCTTTCAAAGATAACGTTATGGTTGCTGGCAGTTACCATGGTTTTAACATTTATGAATTAGCTGAGAATGGTATCCCATCTTTAGTATCCTCAGTAATATGTCCTGGTGGGCAAGGCGACGTTTCAATTGTTGAAAATCTATTAATTATGTCTGTACAGGACACAAGAGGAAGAGTTGATTGTGGCCTACAAGGTGCAGGTTCTGAACCTACTCCAGAAAGATTTCGTGGCATAAGAATTTTCGATATATCTGATTTAACAATGCCTATTCAAGTTGGAGCTGTGCAAACATGTAGAGGTTCTCACACACATTCAGTTGTTTCAGGTCCTGACGCAGATGGGAAGATTATTATCTATAACTCAGGCACTTCAAGTATACGAGATGAAGAAGAATTAGCTGGTTGTTATGACAGTCCAGGAGATGATAGAACAGCTCTATTCAGAATCGATGTAATAGAAATACCAAGCAACAATCCATCAAAAGCCAAAATTGTAAAAAGTCCGGCAGTCTTTGCTGATGAAGAAACTGGTGTGCTGGCAGGACTTTGGCGAGGCGGTGATCATGGAGATCAAACACAAAGAACTTCAAGAACAGATGAGTGTCATGACATTACAGTTTATCCCGCAGCCAATCTAGCTGCTGGAGCTTGTTCTGGAAATGGGATTTTATTCGACATTTCAGATCCTTATAACCCGAAAAGAATCGATGTAGTTACTGATGAAGGTTTTGCTTATTGGCATTCAGCAACTTTCAATAATGATGGTACTAAGGTTGTCTTTACGGACGAATGGGGTGGTGGCGGAAGACCAAGATGTAGAGCATGGGATCCATTGAACTGGGGAGCAAACGCAATATATGACATTGAAGATAATAAATTAGTTTTCAAAAGTCACTATAAAATGCCAGCACCTCAGACAGAAACAGAAAATTGTGTTGCCCATAATGGATCAATCATACCTGTCAAAGACAGAGATATTTTTGTCCAAGCTTGGTACCAAGGCGGCATCTCAATTATGGATTTTACTGATTCAAATAACCCAATTGAAATTGGGTATTTTGATCGAGGACCTATCTCTGAAAAGAGCCTTGGAACTGGAGGTTTTTGGTCGGTTTATTTTTATGAGGGAACAATTTATGGAACAGAAATAGTAAGAGGTCTGGATGTTTTTAAATTAACTGAAAGTGAATTTTTAACTAAAGCTGATATAGAAAGTGCCAACAATGCATTTCCAGCAGTTGGACCAAAACGACTATTCAACCCTCAGCAACAGATGCCTATGACCTGGCCTAAGGTATCTAGTGCTGGCAATTAATGACAGAAAATATATCTAACAAGTATCTATATCCATTAGGTAGATTATTGTTAGGTCTGTATTTTCTCTTGCCTGGTCTAGCAAAAGTTTTTTTATTTCAAGAGAACCTTGTTATTGTAGTAGAAAGGGAGGTGCCTTTTCCTGTTGTTTCATTAGGCCTAATTGCGGTTGCTCAAATCTTCTTTGGAACATTGCTGATGTTTGGAAAATATATCCAAGTAGGCTCGTTAGTATTAGTTGTTGCCACGCTATTAATTAATTTTTATATTCACGATTTTTGGAATATGACAGGGAGCCCAGATCAAGGACATGAGACGCAAAACTTTGTTAAAAATTTAGGTATCATAGCAGGCTTACTAGTGCTGTCTAAGAAGTCTTAATATTCTTTACTCTACCCTTACAAACATTGTTCTTATGAATGCGACTGTACTTTGCACAATGAAAAGAATTAAACATAACAAATACACATTATTTTTGGAATCTACTAAATCTAAAACTATAGCCCCCGATAGCACGAAGTTAGCAATAAACACTCCCATTTGGGTAGCGATAAGAGGGATTGGAAAGATAGTTGCGTAGCCTCGTCTTCTTAATTCAAAAACTTTTCTTGGAAAAACCATTAGGCCAACTGCTGAATAGAGGCAAAGCACCCCTCCAGTAAACTTCCAACTAATTTCTAAACTTTCACTACCAAAAATGGCAAATGGTATTAAAGCGTTAAACATGGCACCAAAAGCAGCAAAATTCAATAATTGAACTCTAAAATTATCTGGGTCGGAAAATCCTTCTTTTGATCTACTAAGTGCAATAATAATTGCAGAAAAACCCACTAATCCTAAAGACACTTCTGCTATAACTTGTAAGGCCCTAAAATCTGGTTCCATTATTTTTAATTTTAACCTTTCTTTCCTGTCAAGACCAAAGTGCCAGGCCAATCTTTAGAAGGATTAGCTCGCCAACTTTTAACCTCATTCAGCCCAGATTCATTAAAAATTTCGATCCATTCTGCTTCTTTAAGCATTAGCATTCGAGTACCAACTTTTTCTTCCCATAAATGAGAATCTAAATTCTCAAAATAATGATCAATACCAACAATGAGCCTACCCTCCTCTTCAAGCCAATCATCGTACAAGTTTTTCACTTTTTCAGCTGGATCTTCTAAATAATATAAGACTTCCATAGAATGAATTAGATCAAACTTTCTAGAGGGAATATAATGATTGATGTCTGCAAATATATAATTAACCTGACCTCCGATTTTTTTAGCGTTTCTTATCATTTGAGCAGCACCATCAATGCCAAATGCTTCACCACAAAAAGGATTTTTGGAAATATTCCTCACAACCCAACCATTGCCACAACCCAAATCTAAGAAACTGAATTCCTTTTCTTTATTAGTTCTATTTTGAATGGCATAGTCAAGCATTTCCTTAACCGCTGTTGCATGCCCCTTTTCCATACCTATATCTTTACCTTGTTCAGCCCATTTACTAAAAATTTTTGTAGGTTTTTGCATGTATAAAAAATATTGAAAAGAATAGATAATTTACTCTATACCTTTTACATCACTCTTTAATATAGAGATACTCGTACAATTTTTTTCCGAAATGAATAGCTCCATATTTAGTTAAGTGTCCTCCGTCAACTGATATTATTCCTTTTCCATCAAAAGAATGCTTACAAAAGACTTCAGACCCACAAATTAAAAGCATTGGGTCAATATATTTAATTTGTACTTCAGCTGAAATATTTTGAATTTTTGATCTCAAAAACTTTTGGTTACTTGATATTTGAAATTCTTGTTGTAATCCTTTAGATCCATATTTATTTTTATAATGTGATGCATTTTTAATATCAAATTCTTTTGAGCCAAAAACTATGATCTGATCATTTAATACTTTTAAACGCTCTAGACTTTCTGACAAAAATTCTAAGTGCCATCCAAGCCAACTAGATTGAATCCACACCTCGTCCGCATTTTTTATAAAATCAATTATTTTTGAATTATTAAAAAAATTTGGTCTAGAATTACAGGATTCTGGCTGAAATTTTTCCAATCTGTCTTTCTCTATAAAGAGAACACCACAATTTGCTGGTATCCTGTAGGTAGCTAGTTGATATTGATTATCAATTTTCGATTCTTTAATAGCATTGACTAAATCTTCAGCATAACTATCCCCAATAACAAGTAATTTTTTTCGATCATCGTCTTTATCAAATACTTTCAAATATGCATCTGACATATTAATTGAATTATATTTGCCTAGGTCAATAAACTCCTTATAAACTTTTTGATCGATTTTATTGTAATTCTTTATGAAACCATCTGTGTAAGAAAATATGGTGCCAACAAAAACAAAGGCAATTATTCCTATTCCAGATAAATTAAAAATTCGGCTACGTGAGATTCTTTTTTTATCTCTAAATGGCGACTCGATCCACTTCCAACTTATATAAGCTAAAAAAACAGAAAAAATACTTAAAATAGCAAATGATATATCTGTAAGGCCGTCTGAAAACTTATGTCTCGCAAAAGAAAAAATTGGTTGGTGCCAAAGGTATGCGCTATATGAGAGCAGACCAAGAAAAACTAATACCCTCCAACTTAATATTTTAAAAACGAGGGTTTTTGGAACGGCTGTTAAAATTAATAATAACGTACCTAAAGTTGGAACCAGAGTATATAAACTAGGGAATGGGGTTTTTTCATCAAAAACAATTATAGAAAATGTCACCATACTAATTCCTAACAAACTGAGTGCTTGATTAAAATGATGGGGGAGTTTTCTAGATCTAGAATTATTTAAATAAAATGCTGCGAAAACACCTAGCAATAATTCCCATGCTCTTGTAGGTATCAAGTAAAAAGAGCCAGTTATAATTCTACTGTAGACCCCATATACAGATGCATAATGTGCAATGGCTAGACTAATAATAAAAATAATTATTAATAAAAACGTTATTTTTTTTAACCCTAATCTCCATGTAGCCATTAAAAATAATGGAAAAAGAATGTAATACTGCTCTTCTACAGCTAAACTCCATGTATGCAATAAAGGTTTAAGCTCTAATGCCGTTCCAAAATATCCTCTTTCCCACCAAAATAATATATTAGAACTAAAAGTTGAGGTTGATATTAGGCTCTCACCAAAATCTTTTAAATCACTAGGAGACAATAAAAGTAAAGCTGGAGGAATGCATGCTGCCATTACAAGGAATAGAGCGGGCAATATTCGTCGTGCACGTCTTTCATAAAAATTAACTATGCTAAATTTGCCATTGGCCATCTCATTAATAATGATTGTTGTAATTAAATAACCACTAATTACAAAGAATATATCTACACCTACAAAGCCACCC
The DNA here is from genome assembly GCA_902619265.1 of uncultured SAR86 cluster bacterium. Classification (GTDB taxonomy): domain Bacteria; phylum Pseudomonadota; class Gammaproteobacteria; order Magnimaribacterales; family TMED112; genus TMED112. The sequence continues at coordinate 26,242 of CACNDL010000003.1, read as the reverse complement.
TTAAACCACTCAAAGCCTGCATGAAAAAAGATTACTGGGATTACTGCTAATGCTCTAAGCCCATCAATTTCTGGTCTATATTTCATATTATTTTATTCCCATTCAATAGTTGCAGGTGGCTTTGAAGTAATATCGTATATAACTCTACTGATACCATCTATTTCATTAACGATTCTTGTTGAAACATGTTCAATAAAATCATTAGGTAAAGCTGAAGCTGTAGCTGTCATAAAATCTGTAGTATTCACTGATCTCAATCCAATAACATCAGCATAGATTCTGTTATCTCCCACCACACCAACAGATTTTATAGGTAAATAAAATGCATAGGCTTGGCTAGCAGAGTAATATAAGTCGTGTTTTTTTAACTCAGATAAGAAGATGTGGTCAGCTTCTCTCAGTTTATCCAAGCGATCTTTATTCACCTCGCCGATAATACGAATTCCTAATCCAGGTCCTGGAAACGGGTGCCTCTCAACTATCTCAGCAGGCAAACCTATGGCTCTACCAATCTTCCTTACCTCATCTTTGAAAAGCATGCGAAATGGTTCTAATAGTTTAAGCTGCATTCGTTCTGGTAAACCACCTACGTTGTGATGAGACTTAATGACTTTTGCCTTAGTTTTTGAGTTGCCAGCTGATTCAATTACATCAGGATATATTGTGCCCTGGGCTAACCATTTTATACCGTTTAATTTTTTACTTTCTCTTTCAAAGACCTCTATGAAGGTATTTCCTATAATCTTTCTTTTTTGTTCTGGATCTGTAATACCCTTAAGTTTGGAAAGAAATGTATCTTGAGCGTTGACTAAATTGACTGAAAGACCAATTTTTTCTTTGAGATTGTTAACTACATTTATAGCTTCATCTTTTCTCAGTAAGCCATGATCAACCATGACACATGTCAATCTATTACCAAGAGTTTTGTGTAATACTGCGGCTAATACCGTTGAATCAACGCCACCGCTTAGAGCTAATAGCACTTCCCCATCCTTTACTTCTGTTTCTACGAGAGTATTTATTTGTTGAAGAATGTCATCAGAACTCCAATTCTGTTCAATGCCGCAGATCTCAAGAAAATTTTTAATAATCTTGGTGCCATTCACAGTATGTGTAACTTCTGGGTGAAATTGTAAGCCAAAATATTTTTTTGAAATGTTTTCATACGCCGCTATGGGTGAATTGTTTGAAACAGCTGTAATGTTATACCCATCAGGCAATGATTCAACTTTATCGCCGTGCGACATCCAAACATCCGAAGACTTATCAATATTTTTTAATAAAAATGAGTCTCGTTTTATATCAATTTTGGCGTAACCAAATTCTTTTTTACCCTCATTAATAATTTTTCCTTCTTCTTGATGCGCTAAAACTTGCATGCCATAACATATACCTAAAATAGGTTTTTTAGTGTCGAAAATGTGCTGATGAATAGAAGGATTACCTTCAATATTTGATGATTCTGGTCCACCAGATAAAATAAATCCTTTTACATCACTTAAACTTGGGATTTCATCCCAAGGGCATACTTCAGAATAAACAGAAAGCTCTCTTAATCTTCTTGCAATTAGTTGAGTGTACTGCGATCCAAAATCTATTACTAAGATTTTTTCCATTAATCAGCTCTGTAATTTGGTGCTTCTTTCGTAATACTTACATCGTGCACGTGGCTTTCAATTACACCAGATCTGGTAATTTTTTGAAATTGCACTTTTGATTTTAGTTCTTTTATATTCTTCGATCCTGTATAACCCATACCTTGTCTCAAACCACCCTCAAGTTGGAAGACTACATCTTTCAACCAACCTCTAAATGGAACTCTACCCTCAATTCCTTCAGGTACTAATTTATCGGTATCGATGTCTTCTCCTTGCATATATCTGTTGGCATCAGTTCTTTTTGACATTGCACTTATAGAACCCATTCCTCTGTAGGTTTTAAAACTTCTACCTTGAAATAACTCAACCTCTCCTGGCGCTTCTTCAGTCCCAGCAAAAACACTTCCAAGCATTACTGAATCAGCACCTGCGCCGATAGCTTTTACTATATCGCCTGAAAATCGAACACCACCGTCTGAAATAACAGGTATATCTCCAGCGACCGAAACAACATCCAATACTGCTGATAACTGAGGAACGCCTACACCGGCTATTATTCTAGTAGTACAAATAGAACCCGGCCCAACGCCTACTTTTATGGCATCAGCTCCTGCTTTAATAAGTGATTTGGCGCCGGCAGCAGTTGCAACATTTCCAGCAACGACATCAATACTCGGATATTCTTTTTTAATCAATTTAACTGCTTCAACAACTCCTTTTGAGTCACCATGAGCACTATCTAAAACAAAGACATCGACTCCTGCAGCTGCTAATTTCTTTGCTCTGCTTGCTAAATCTTTACCAACTCCTACAGCTGCACCTACTATCAATCTGCCCTCTATATCTCGTGAAGCCAGAGGATAATCAATTGATTTTTCAATATCTTTCATAGTGATTAAACCAACAAGTTTGTCTTTATTATCTAAAATCAAAACTTTTTCTATACGATGCTTATACATTAAAGATTTAACTACTTCCTGGTTCTCACCCTCTTTGACAGTAATTAATTTGTCTTTTGGCGTCATAATCTCGGCAACTGTTTGTTCTTGATTACGTGCATATCTAAAGTCTCTGCCGGTAACGATACCTTTTAGCTCATCGTCATCTACTACAGGCATTCCAGAAATATTCAGTTCTGATGTTAATTGTTTTAGTTCTTCAATTGTATTAGTAGATTTGATGCTTATAGGATCTCTGACTATTCCGCTTTCGAATTTTTTTACTTGCCTTACTTGTATCGCTTGTTCTTCAGGTGAATTATTTTTATGAATAATCCCTATACCACCAAGAGATGCTACCGCTATAGCCATCTTAGATTCTGTTACTGTGTCCATGGCAGCAGAGCAAAAAGGCATGTTAATGCTTATATTTTTTGTGAATTTTGTTTGAAGCGATACTTCTTTAGGTAGAACTTCTGAATGCATTGGTTGAACCAATACATCGTCAAAAGTTAATGCTTCTTTAAGAACCTTTTCCATAATATAGTATATAACAACTCAATATTTGATCTCAATATGTTCGAAACAACGCTAATCTCATATTTAATAGTGGGTTTCTTAGGTGCCATACTTGGTAGTTTCTTAATGCACGAATACGACAATTATGGAAAAGCCAAAAATGGACTAAAGTTAAGATCGGTTTGCGACCATTGCGGAAAACAATTAAGCGCCAAAAATCTTATCCCAATCTTTTCATTTTTAGCACAAGGAGGTAGATCAACTTGCTGCAACAAAAATTTAAGTAATAAATATTTAACTTCAGAAGTTGGTTTAGCAAGCTTCTTCATGGTTTGCTTTTACTTCAACAATTTAACCTCAATTGGCCTTTTATGCCCTGCCCTTTTGTTAATCGCACTCATAGATGAGAAATTTAAAGAGATACCCCTTGTCTTAAATATGTATTTATTGCTATGGATTTCTTTGAATTCAAATGTTGGCGAAAATTTAATTAGTGCTGCACTGGTAGGATTATTCTTACTAATTCTATACTGGGGCTATTTATTTATAAAAAAAACCGAAGGCCTAGGTTTGGGTGACATCATTTTGCTGATTTCAATATCTTTATACTATGGTTTTCCAGAAATATTTTATTTAATAACTATTTCCTCGTGTTTGCTGCTTTTAAAAATCATTATTTCCCAGAAATATAAAGAACAACATGCTTTTGGCTCCTGGATTGTTTTAACTTTTGGTACTTTTATCTTATTCCAAGAATTTTATGAGTTTGCAGGCTAAGCCTCCAGTTTGCATTTTGCATACAAAATTCAACTGATTTTGAAACATTTATTTCATAGTCCTCAGAATCCATAGGTTGAATATAGTAATTTGAAAAGTTCAAATTATTGAAATCAGCAGGATTTAAGTTTTCTTGGGGATAAATTACTTTAATTTCTGATCCTTCAGTCAACTGAATGGCTGTGTTTGCTTTTGGGCTCATACATATCCAATCTATACCTTTTGGCGCTTTTAAAGTTCCATTTGTTTCTATCGCAATGTAAATATTTGCCTTTTTCAGAGCTGTTATAAGTGAATCGTCAACTTGCAATAAAGGCTCACCTCCAGTTAATACCACTCTAATTTCACTATCCATAGATATCCATAAAGATTTAATTTTGGTCACCAGATCTTTTGTTTCATAAACTCCACCGTTTATACCATCGGTACCGTAGAAATCAGTATCACAAAATTTACATACAGCAGAAGCACGATGTTTTTCTTTTCCGCTCCAGAGATTACAACCAGAAAATCTTACAAAAACAAAATCTTTACCAGTATTTTTACCTTCGCCCTGTTGAGTAAAATAAATTTCTTTAATCTTATATTTCATTGAGTGGGTCTATTGCATTATTTGCTGTGAAAGCTGACATTCTTTCAAGACAGGCGCTGCACTTCATGCATGGTTTTTCTCCACCAACGTAACAAGTCCAAGCATTTGCATAATCAAGATTCATTTTTAAACCCTCAGCGACAATTTGTTGTTTCGATAAATTCATAAAGGGTGCCTCAAATTTAATTTCGTGATAGTCACATATAGACAAAACATCTCCTAATTTTTGAATGAACTCTGGCCGACAGTCTGGATAAATTTCATGATCACCAGAATGTGCTGCATACCATAAATACTCACATTTATTTTTAATTGCCAAAGATGCAGCAACGGAAATCATAATCATATTCCTATTAGGAACAACTGTTTGTTTCATCTTTTCCTTATCATAATTACCTTCAGGTATTTCTGAAGTTCCAACCAGTGCTGAACCTGACAAGATCTTTTCTAGATCTAAGTTCACAACTTCATGAGTAATAGCATTTTCTGAGCATACTTTAGAGGCAAAAGTTATTTCTTTACTATGTTTTTGACCATAATCAAAAGTGATTGCTTCAACTCGCTCAAATTTGTCTAAGGCTTTGTTTAATAAGGTGTATGAGTCAAGACCACCAGAGTAGACAACAAGTACAGACCTCATAGTTAAATTTGATCAGTCTTTGCCGCGCAGATAAAGTCGTTTTTATGTAGACCTTTTATTTTATGTGACCACCAAAATACCTCTACTGAACCATACTCAAGAATAATTTTAGGATGATGATCTTCACTTTCGGCAAGATCAGCAACTTTCTGACAAAATCTCACAGAATCTTCATAATTCGAAAATTTAAATTGTTTAACCAGTTGTTTAATATTGTCATTATGCTCAATTTTCCAATTATCTAGTTCTTTCAATAGTTGGATAGCTTCATGATCGCTGACAAGTGGAGCATCTATAGTGCAGGCTTCGCATTTACTTTCTTTGAGACTCATTAGAAATAAGGTTTAATTAAGTTTTTAGGGTCAAGAAGACTTTCTAATTCCTTTCTTTCGATAGTTGTCATCTCTTCTGCCACATCAATAATTGCTCGCTGTTCCTGATAAGCTTTCTTGGCGATCTCAGCAGCTTTTTTATAACCAATTATTGGATTCAAAGCAGTAACTAAAATTGGATTTTTATTTAAATTTTCTTGAACACTCTTTTTATTAACTTTAAAAGATTTGATGCATTTTTTTGCCAATAGAGGCATACAATTTCCTAGAAGGTTGATGCTTTTTAATAGATTATAAGCAATGACAGGCAACATAACGTTCAACTGAAAATTACCGTTCTGTACTGCAACAGAAATTGTAAGATCATTTCCAAGTACATCAGCGCAAGCCATTGAAACAGCCTCGGGTATTACCGGATTTACTTTGCCTGGCATAATGCTGCTCCCAGGCTGTAATGCTTCTAATTCAATATCTGATAATCCTGTCAATGGTCCACTATTCATCCATCTTAAATCATTACAAATCTTCATAAGAACTAGCGATAAGTTTTTTAATGTGCTTGATAACTCTGCTGCATTATCTTGAGAACTTAGCCCTTGAAATAAATTAGATGCAGGTTTCACTTTCAAACCAGAAACTTTATCTAGTGCTTCGCAAAAATTTTTGGAGAAATTTTTGTGAGAATTAACACCAGTACCAATTGCTGTGCCACCTTGTGGCAATTCCATCATTCTTTTATTGGCTGAAACAATTGCGCTTCTGCAGCTTTTGAGTTGAGCAGACCAACCAGATAGTTCTTGGGCAAAATCAATAGGCATCGCATCCATTAAATGTGTTCTTCCAGTCTTTATAGTGCCCTTAAGTTTTTTTGCTTTTTCATCGATTTCTCTTATCAACGTATCTAAACCTGGCATAAGTAATTCTTCCATATCCAGTAAAGCACTTATACAGATAGCCGTAGGTATAGTGTCATTACTGCTTTGACTCATGTTAACGTCGTCATTTGGGCTAACAGCCTCACCTAGTTTTTTCGAAGCTAGATTAGCAATAACTTCATTGGCATTCATATTAGTGCTTGTTCCAGAACCAGTCTGAAAAACATCTAAAGGAAAATGTTCATCTACTTCACCTGATATAACCATTTTTGAACCAGCTTTCAGTGCATTTGCTTTTTTAATAGTTAGGTTACCTAAATCTTGATTTGCAACTGCTGCTGAGTATTTAATAAGGCCGAGAGCCTTGATGAAAGAACGACCAAATGGAAATTTAAATTTTATGCCACTTATCGGAAAATTTTCTATTGCTCTTTGGGTTTGAGCTCCCCACAAGGCTTTTTTTGGAACTTTTACTTCGCCAAGACTATCTTTTTCTATTCTAAAGGATTGGTTTTTTTTCATATTAAAAATTATAAGTTATATTATAAATCTATTATGAGTATTGGAGAAAAAATAGACATTAATAAAGGTAAACTTCCCTACCGAGGCAGAGGTTTAGAAAATTCTGTCAATATAGCAGCTTGCTCAATGGAAGAGCAAAGAAGGTTTGGTTTAGAAAGACTTGCGGCAGCTTTTAGAATATTTTCTAGAAGGGGTTTTGATCTTGGAGTAGCAGGACATATTTCTTTTAGAGATCCGGAGTTTAAAGATCATTTTTGGATTAACCCTTTAGGCTACCATTTTGCTCAAATGAAGGTGAGTGATCTTGTTCTTATGAGCCTGACAGGAGAATTAGCTTATGGTGATGTGAGAGCAGGCGATGCGGCATTCTGTATCCATTCAGAAATATATAAATCTAGGGACAATATTAATTCTATTGCACATGCTCATCCAATGTATGGCAAAACATTCTCTACTTTAGGCAAAACATTGGATCCAATATCACAAGACTCTTGTGCATTTTATGAGAGAACTGCCTTATTTGCAGATTACGATGGAGTTGCCAACGGTCCTGATGAAGGCATCAACATTGCAAAAGCCTTGGGAGAGAAGGATTTTGTTATTTTACAAAACCACGGAATTCTAACCACTGGCACTATGGTAGATACAACAATTTGGTATTTTCTAAATATGGAAGATGCCTGCAAATCACAATTATTAGCAGAGGCTGTTGGCAAGCCAATTATTATTCCACATGAGACAGCTTGTGCCACAAGAGACTATGTTGCGAATGATTTGTCAGCTTACGTAAGCTTCCAGCCAACGGTTGATGTTCTCTGGGAAGAAGAACCAGATTTATTGGATTAATTAATTACTGCCTGAACCTCTAAATATTCGTCAATTCCAAATAATCCGTGCTCTCTGCCATTTCCAGACATTTTAAATCCTCCAAAAGGAGCAGGGAATTCACCTCTAGATTGCCTGTTGACAATAACTTGGCCTGTTCGAATTCTTTTAGCTATTTCATGACCCTTTGCCTCATCTCTACAAGAAATCATACTAGATAAGCCGTAAGGAGAGTCATTAGCAATTTCAACTGCTTCATCAAGATCTTTGTAAGGTATTAAACAGATTACCGGGCCAAATATTTCTTCCTGTGCTACTGTCATTTTATTATTCACGTTTGTGAATACTGTTGGTTTTACAAAAAAGCCCCTCTCGAGCCTATCTGGCCTGCCAATACCACCACATGCAAGTTCTGCGCCCTCATCAATACCTTCTTGAATTAAAGTTTGAACTTTTTCATACTGCGTTTTGTTTGAAATTGGTCCAAGAAATATTTCTTCATTCTGTGGGTCTCCTGTAGACATAGCCTCAGCTGCAGCAACTGCATGTTTTGTAGCATCATCAAGCATGCTTTCTGGAACCAGCATTCTAGTCGGGGATGAACAAGATTGACCTGTATTGAAGAAACATTGTTTCACTCCCATTAGGACTGCTTTTTCGAGATCTACATCGTCCAGTATTATATTTGGTGATTTTCCGCCCAATTCTAAAGAAACCCTTTTAATATTGTCTGCTGCAGTTTTTTGGATGTCTATGCCGGCTCTAGTAGACCCCGTAAAAGAAATCATTTCTAAATCTTTATGTTCACTCATTGCTCTACCAACAGTCGCACCGTAACCATGAATTAAGTTAAACATGCCTTTGGGCATCGATGTTTTATGAACTACTTCGGCAAACAAATGAGCTGCCCCTGGGGTAATTTCACTTGGCTTCAATACAAATGACGTTCCTGCTGCAATTGCTGATGCAATTTTTGTACACATTTGATTCAATGGCCAGTTCCATGGCGTAATCATGCCTACAGGACCAATAGGTAATTTATTTAAAGTAATATTGTCGTATACCTCTGAAAAATTGAAATTGTCTATAACTTTTAAAGTATTGGCAAAATGTACTTTTCCACTGCTAAATTGTGCTCCTCTAGCAACTTTTATTGGTGCTCCCATTTCTTGTGAAATTATTTGAGCAAATTCTTCTCTCCTTTCGTCCATCCCATCAATGATTTCTTGTAAGATTGTTTTCTTCTGTTCAAGTGATAATGAACTTGCGGCTAAAAATGCTTTCTTTGCTGCATTAACGGCCTTGTTTACATCGATTTCTGAACCGGAAAGAACGTGACCTACTTTTTCTTCTGTTGCAGGATTAATTAAATCTATTTTTTCTTTTCCGTTAGGAGCGACAAACTCGCCAGCTATATAAAATTGATTGATTTCCATATATATATTTTAACTTTTGATTGCTGAGAATACATCAATTGCATTCTTTCTTGATTCTTTCAAATCTACAATTGGTTTTGGATAATTATATTGTTCAGGGTTTGATGGCATATGTATTTCTGCTTCTGGACAATCTTTTAATTCAGGTATCCATCTTTTTATGTATTTCCCTTGAGGATCAAATTTTATGGACTGAGTTTCTGGATTCATAATTCTAAAATATGGAGCAGCATCTGTACCTGTTGAAGCACTCCATTGCCAGCCACCATTATTTGATGCAATATCCCCATCAATTAAGTTTTCCATAAAATATTTTTCTCCCTCTTGCCAATTTGTTAGGAGATTTTTGCTTAAAAACATTGCAACAATCATCCTTAACCTGTTGTGCATCCAACCGGTTGCCAGCATTTCTCTGATGCCCGCATCAACTATTGGTATTCCAGTTTTTCCTTCTTTCCATTTTTGTAGAGCTTCAGCATCTTTTTTCCATGGAATATTTTTTGTGTAGTCTATAAAGGGCAAATTTTTTGAAACTTTTGGGAAGTTGTAAATTATATGTCGATAGAATTCTCTCCATAATATTTCAGAAACCCAATGTACAATTCCTTTGTTACCATCATCCAGTAAATCATTGTTATATTCTTTAGCCTTAACTAAGCACCATTTAGAGGAAACAACTCCAGCATTAATGTAGGGTGATAATTTAGCGGTAGCATCAATAGCAGGAAAATTTCTTTTTACTTTGTATGTGGTGCCTTTAAATTTAAGAAATTCATCTATGTAGTTTTGTATATACTGTTCGCCTGCCGGCCATTGTTCTGCATAATCATGTGAAAATTCATCTAAAATTTCTGAAAGATCAGTTCCAGAAATAGCCATTGCTTCTTTCTTGTGGGGAATTTCTAAAATATCTAACTGCTTATCTTGAAGTTCTGCAAACCATTTTCTTTTAAAAGGACTGTAAACCGAGAAATTATTGCCTGTTTGTGTTTTCAATGAACCAGGCTCATGTATTACCTGATCATGATGAACAAAAACACCAATATTATTTTCTTTAAATAATGTATAGATTTCTCTATCGCGTTCTAATTCATTAATTGGGTACTCAACATTAAAATATAAATTCTTTACATCATTCTTAATGGAAAAATCTTTCAATACTGAAATTGTGTCTCTGTAAGTATCAGCCTCTAAAACTACTAATGGAATATTTAATTTCTTTAGCTCATTTTGAAGGCATTCTAAGTTTCTAAGCCAAAAATTAATTTTTATTGGCGCATCATTATGCTCCATCCATTGTTTTCTATTTAAGAAATAGATAGCAATCACTTCATCACTGTTTAAGCAACAGTAATGCAAAGCAGGATTATCAAGAACTCTCAAATCGTTCCTAAACCAACAGATAGATTTCATAATAATTTTAGTATTCTTGATTTAAGGGCATCTCTTTCAGTCACAACAAATTCTTTAACATTTTCTTGAAATTTATTTTCAGATAAATGAAGTTGGTTAAGCCTTAGAATTCTTAAAAGTCCCTTTTGCTGGAGGCTATCTATAATTTCATGGTGGTGTTCTTTTGAAATTGGCCCGCGCATTTCAATAACGTTTACAAAGTAACCTCTAGTAACTATTTCTGAAATCATGCTGGTACTGTCAGCTGTAACAAAAATATGGCTGTGTTCATCTAAGGCATTTTCTAAGGTTTTAAAATTGGTATTTTCTACATCAAGGTGAGCATGATTTTTACCGGAATTCTCTTTTAAATTTTGCCATGCAAACTTTGGTGTTCTTCGTGAATTAATAAAAGTTGTATTAATATTTTGAAATTCAAATGCTAGCCTGTACCAATCACTCTCACCATAATCATATCCACTACCATCACCACCAATTAAAACTAAACTTTGTTTATTTGGTTCTTTTTGGATCTCATATGGTTTAAATTTTGTTGGAGGCAAATCTGTAGTAATAACTTTATAAACCGAACTTATATCAGTTTTTGTAGAGACAATTCCATCAAATTTTTTCATAATTCTAAATTTTGGACTCCCAATGTAAATAACTTTGGCACCTGTTAGTTTAGCGAACAAATAAGAAGGTATAGCGGTCCTAGAACCTGAACAAATTACTAAATCATATTGATAATCAACTAGGTTGGGGTTTAAAAGTTTTAAAAAAAATAAATATAATTTTTCGCTAATCAATGTAATAGACCTTTCTAAGAAACCTGGCAGAGCTATAAGATCTTTATTTAAAACAAAAATATCTTTTTTTTTGCTGTATTCTTTAATTATCTCTCTCAGCCCCAAACATTGGCTAAGGTGGCCTGATTTTTTATCAGCAATAATTGCAATCTTCATAAAAGATTATTTGAGAATTTTAACCAATACCTTTCATTATCAATTTTTGAATGAGATGCATCTCCTCCAGCTTCTTCAACTAAACAGATTCCTGCAGCAAAATCCCAAATATATACGCCAATTTCTGAATAGTAATCACATTTTCCGGCTGCAACATAAGCACATGAAAGAGCTGCACTTCCAAACATTCTTACTTTCTTCCATTTACCTAAGTCTTCAATAAAATTAATTGATGAATTAACTGATTCAGAAGCAGGGAGACCTGTAATCAGAGAGGCCTTAATTTTAGTATCAATATTTGAGACATTAATTCTATTATTATTTAAGAATGCGCCATTATTCTTTGAAGCATAATAAAGCTCATCGGTATTGAAGTTATAAATTACCCCAACATGACTTTCATTGCCCTTCATTAATGCAATAGAAGTGCAACATTGATCAAGACCTCTGAAATAATTCGCTGTACCATCAATTGGGTCCACTACCCACACATAAGCACTATTATTTTTGAAATCAGCACCATATTCCTCTCCAACAAATGATAGTTGCGAAACTGAAAGCTTTTGTTTTATTATTTGCTCACAATCTTGATCGATTTTAAGCTTAATATCTCTTCCTGCATCTGAGTTAATAATTTTCTCTTTGTGCTTATTTTCAATTAAAAATTCACCGGCTTCTCTCGCAGCATTAATTGCTAATTCTAGGTGCTCTTTTAAATCCATTTAGTTTATTGTTAATTCGCTTTAATTATAGTCCTTTTTCAATTACTGATTTTACAAAAACCATAAAGTTACCAGCATCTAATCCATTAATGACCCTGTGATCATAAGAAAGGGAAAAGGGTAAAAAAGTTTTATTTATGAAATTTTGATTCTCTAAAGAAGCCACATTTCTTGCTCTAGATAGGCCAATAATCGCTACTTCTGGAGGATTTATTATTGGTGTAAAACCTATGCCTCCCATTGCTCCCAAACTTGAAATAGTAAATGTTGAGCCAGTTATATCACTTTTAACTAGCTTTTTATCTCGAGCTTTTCTAGAAAGGTTAATAATATTTTCTGCAATCTGACCAATATTCAAATTATTAACATCTTTAATGACTGGAACCACTAGTCCTTCATTTGTGCTAACTGCAATACCAATATTTATATACTTTCTAAGCATTAATTTACCTTCACCAACTAGAGAAGAGTTGAATAATGGATACTCTTCTAAAGCCAATGAAGTAGCTTTAATGAAATATGCTAGTGGGGTTATCTTGACAGAAGATATTTCATTTAAATCTCTTCTTTGTTTTTCAATTTTTGATATGTCTGCTTCTTCAAAATGAGATACATGAGGTATAGATTGCCAAGATTCAGTGAGATTTTTTGCTCCTGCCCTTCTAATCTTTGACTGGTTATCAATTTTATAATCACCAAATTCCTCTAAGCTTTTTAAATCTGCGTATTGAATTTTACTTACTGCTCCCATTGAGTGGATATGATTTTTTAGATCGTCTTTTATGATCATTTTATTTTTTCCAGAACCAATGATGTTTCTCAGATCTATCCCTAACTCACGAGCTATTTTTCTCACAGCAGGTCCAGCATTTACACCACTAAAATTAAGAGTTACACCATCGTTAAATTTAGGCTCTTCAATATCTTCTGTTTTTAAATCAGGCTTACTTTTTATTTCTTCTGGTTCTTGAACTATATCTTTTGTATCTGTTTTGATTACAGCGAAGATGTTACCTTCTTTAACTGTGTCTCCTTCTTTAACCTTAATTTCTTGAATTATTCCTTCATAGTCTGATGGCACTTCCATTGCTGCTTTCTCAGACTCAAGAACAATTATTGGATCATTCTTTTTAAGCTTATCTCCTTTTTTAACTGAAATTTCTATTATTTCAGTATCCTCAGCTTCGCCTAAATTAGGTATTCTTAATTCTATTAATTTCATCTTTTATAAGGGCTTTCTGTATTTAATTTTATCTTATATTTTTTCTTGAATTCTCTTGCTTCTTGTTGCAGATTGCATGCTACTAGAGCATTTAAAACTATATGATTTGAATCAATTTCAAAAAATTCTCGTAGCTTTTTTCTTGTATCACTTCTTCCAAAACCATCAGTTCCTAAACAAATATATTTTCCATTTACCCATTTTCTTATTTGTTCACTGAATAGTTTTTCATATTCTGAAACTGCAACTGTCGGCAAATGGTCTGAAAAACATTTCTCGACATATGATTTACTATTCTTTTCATTCATTTTATTTTGATCTGCAACAATCCCACCTCTCGCCAACTCATTGAAACTTGTTATACTCCAAACCTCGCTCTTTAAACCAAGTTGTAGTAATTTTTCTGAGGCATCTAAAGCAAATCGCAATGTTAGTCCAGATGCTATAATTCTTACATCCGGATTTTTAATTTTTTTAAGTTTATAGCCTCCCTGCATTATTTCTGAATCTGATAAGCCTTTAGGTCTTTCTGGGTGCAAATAGTTTTCATTCATTAATGTTAAATAATAATAATTATCATTATTCTTAACATACATATCGTCTATGCCATTTTTGATAATTGCGGCTAATTCATAATCAAAGCACGGGTCATATGATTTACAATTAGGTATTGTCTGAGCTAATAAATGACTATGTCCATCTTGATGCTGCAAACCTTCGCCATTAAGTGTTGTTCTGCCAGATGTTGCTCCAAGTAAAAAGCCTCTTGCTCTTGCATCTCCTGCTGCCCATGCTAAATCATGAATTCTTTGGAAACCAAACATAGAGTAATAGATATAGAAAGGTATCATTGGTAAGGAGCTATTGGCGTAAGATGTTGCAAGTGCTAACCAGGCAGAAAAAGCTCCTGCTTCATTTATTCCTTCTTCTAACATTACACCATCTTCTGACTCCCGATACCACATTACTTTGTCTGCATCTTCTGGCTCATATTTTTGACCTTCTCTACTATAAATTCCAAATTGTCTAAATAATCCATCCATTCCAAAAGTTCTAGCCTCATCAGGAACAATTGGAACAATATGTTTCCCAATTTTTGAGTCCCTTAAAATAGAGGTAATTAACCTAACAAAAACCATAGTTGTAGACATTTCTCTTTTTGAAACTGCATTAAAATCATCAAAATGTTTTAAGCTGTGAGGTTTTAAGTTTGATTTAATAGGTTTTCTGGAAGGCAAAAACCCACCTAACTTTTCCCTTTGTGAAATTAAATATTTAAATTCTTTGCTTGTTTTGCTAAATTTCAAATATTCCAAATTCTTTAATTTTGAAGCATTTATAGGTAAATTGAATTTCTTAATGAAGCCCTTTAGATTTTCCTCGCTTAATTTTTTAACTTGATGAGTGGTGTTGTCTGCTTGCTGAGATCCTATTCCATAACCTTTTACTGTAAATGCCAGAATCACAGTAGGCTTATTCTTGCACTCATAAGCAGATTTATAAGCATTAAAAACTTTTGAAGGATCATGACCACCTCTGTTTAATTCTTCTATTTCCTGGTCAGTCATATTCTCAACAAGTTTTAAAGCATCAGGGTGTTTTCCAAAAAAATGCTTTCTAGTATACGCTCCCCCTTTTGCTTTAAAATTTTGATATTCCCCATCAACAGTATTGTTCATAATTGATCTAAGGGCACCAGTAGAATCCTTTGATAATAGATCATCCCATCTTCTACCCCAGATTACATTGACCACATTCCAGCCAGCTGCTTTAAATATTGAACCTAATTCTGTTATGATTCTCGAATTTCCTCTAACTGGTCCATCTAGTCTTTGAAGATTACAATTTATAACAAATATTAAATTATCTAATTTCTCTCTTGCCGCTAATGAAATTGAGCCTAGTGACTCAGGCTCATCCATTTCACCATCGCCGCAAAACATCCAAATTTTTCTATTTGGGATATTTTTTAACAACCCTCTTTGCTCCAAGTATTTCATTATGTGTGCCTGATAAATTGACATTATTGGACCAAGACCCATTGAAACTGTAGGAAACTGCCAGTAATCTGGCATTAACCATGGGTGCGGGTAAGATGATAAACCTTTACCATCAATTTCTTGTCTAAAATTATTTAATTGTTCTTTAGAAATAGCCCCTTCCAGAAAAGACCTTGCATATATACCAGGAGATGAGTGGCCTTGAAAATAAACCATGTCAGATAACTCTCCTCCTCTAAAAAAATGGTTAAATCCAACCTCATAAAGAGTTGATGCTGAGGAATAGGTAGAAATATGTCCACCTAAATCAAGTTCTTTATTGGCCTTTAAAACAGTTACTAGAGCATTCCATCTAATAAAATGTCTAATATTTTCTTCTATGTCCCAATCTCCAGGATACTGGATTTCTTCATCATTTGAGATAGAATTTTCAAAGGGCATCTGATGATAGATATCATCAATAAGACCTTTCGAATTAGCATATGACAAAAAAGATTCGATAGTCTTTTTTGTATGCTCTTTTCCGTTGAATAGTATTAGATTTTCAAGTGCATCAACCCAATCAATGAGGTCTTCGTTTGTTTTGGGTTCAAACTTCATCAATGAATTATATTTTTTTTTAAGGAAAAGCCCAAATTGTTTATTAAAAAGCAGTTTTAAAGTAGAATTTGACACTCAATTATGAATAATTCTTTTAGTCCAGATGATTCTCTAGATATTGGCCAAATCTTTAGAATCCTCATGATGCAATCAAAACTGATAATTCTTATCTCATTTTTAGGTTTTTCTTTGGGAATCTATAATCATTTAACTACTGATAAAACATTTAGAATTACTTCTTTACTTCAAATTACCGCTGGACAATCAAACCCTCTAAATGATGTGTCTTTAGGACTATTTACTCAAGGCGCTAATACATCAGATATAGGTAATGTAGAAATGCTTTACAAATCTAGAACAAACGTCAAAAAAGTTGTAGAACAAATGAAGCTTAATGTAAGAGTTGATAACCCGATGATTGATCGTTCTCTTCTTTTTAACAAAATTAAACTTAATGGAAAAAATGATCCAAATGAGAAGTTTATTTTACAGATAGGGGATAAAGACTATAGCTTAATTATTGGTGATTCGATTACGAAAGATATGGCATTCCAACAGGACTATAATATCAATGGAATAACTATCAATATTGCAAAAATTGTCGATCTGTTTGGAAGTGAGATTTCTTTTCGATTTATTGAGGAAGAAAAAGCCATCAACAGCTTAATCTCAAGTATGCAAGTCAAAAATAATGTAACAACAAGATCATTTTACCAAAGAAATAATGGCTTAATAGAGGTGAGTATAATTGCCCAGAATACTGAAGAGGCAAAGAAAGTATTAAACTTTTATAATGATACTTTCATTGATCAAAGTGTTGAAATTGAGTCTAAAAAAGCTAGAAAAGCTATTAATTTCATAGATCAAAGAGCTGATGCTATTAGAGAAAAACTTGAACTAGAGAAGACCAACTTACAGAGATTCCAGGAGGTGAATAAGTCCGTGAACGTAGAACTCGAGATAGAGTCAATTCTGCAAAACCTCAATGCTGTTGAAAAAAGAATAGCTGAACTTGATGTAGAGATAGCAACAGCTTCAAATACTTTCACACCTACAAATCCAATACTAATTGATCTGGAAGATCAGAAAAATGCTCTATATAATCAAAAACTTAATATTGAACAAAAAATTAAAAGCCTTCCAATAGCTCAACAAGAATATGTAGATTTATATAGGGATATTCAAATAGATGAGGAAGTTTATTCTGAGCTGTTAAGCAAAAAAATAGAATTTTCAATAAAAGAAGCAAGCACACTAGGAAATATTAGAATTGTTGATACTGCATATGTTGATTCTAAGGTTTCGCCTCAAGCAATTTTAATAATAATTATTACCTTTCTTTTCTTTTTAATCTCAATAATAGGTTCGATTATTAGAGGTGTATTCTTCATCCCTGTTTCAAACCCAGCTGAGCTTGCAGACAGAGCAATAAATCAACCTATTTTAGGAGTAGTGCCATTAACTGAGGAGAATTCTGATAATGATGTAGAAAATGAAAAACATGAACAATCACTTCAATCTCTTATTGTTAATTTAAATACTACTATTGAGAACAAAGAAACAAATAATCAATCTAAAACTATTCTCATTACTAGCCCCACCCCTCAAAATGGAAAGTCTTACATAGCAAGAGAGTTATCAAAAAGTCTACAACAAACAAATAAAAAGGTACTTCTTATTGATATTGATATGAAAAGAGGCGATCAACATAAATCTCTTGGTAGAGAAAAGATATCCCTTAAAGATTTTAGAACAATCAATATTGATAACTTAGACAAATTGAAGATAACAGAAAACTTTTATTTCATCCCCAAAGTCTCAAGACTTAATAATAGTTTTCAGTTTCTGTATTCAGAGGAATTCATAAATAAATTGGAATTATTTAAAAAGAATTTTGACTACATAATAATTGACACAGCACCTATTCTTTCTGTTTCTGATACAGCAATGTTAATGGGCCATTCAGATGTAAATCTTGCTATAGTCAGACACGGACTGACTAAGATAAATGAAATTAAACAGATGGTTTCAATAGCTAGCCAAATTGGTATAGATTTTGATGGGTTTGTATACAATGCTTATCAAAAACCTTCCAGTTATTATGGTTATTACGGTTTTTACGGCAACTATTCTTACCAATATTACGCTCAAAAATATTTATATGAAAACTATGATTATGATAAAGAAAACTAGATCTTCATCCCTGCTGCTATTGTTTTTATTAGCAGGCTGTAGCCTGTCACCAGGGATGCATATGAATACAAGCAGCGATTTAGGATCTTCAAAAAATTATGTGTTTATTGAATCTTTAGATAAAAGAGTTGAGATTGAAAATATAAAAGATAACTTTAGCTTCGATAAAACTAGTGATATTACTTATCGAATAGGAAATGGTGATCAAATTAGCATAACAGTTTGGGGTCTACCTGAAATTTTCCCACTTTCAAGTATTAGTCCTGATTTAAATCTTAGAAGAGTTGATTCAAACGGTGATATATATTTTCCTTATGCAGGAATAATTAAAGCAGCAGGAAAATCTCAAAATGATTTGAGAGAAGATCTTAGAAAAAAATTATCAGAATATTTTACTGATCCACAATTGGATATTTCAATTGCTAGATTTAACTCGCAAAAAGTTTATTTACTCGGTGAAGTTACAAGACCAGAAAAAATTAATATAACAGATATCCCTTTATCTTTAGCTGATGCGCTAGGGGAAGTTAGAGGTTTAAATACCAATACATCGTCTGGATCAGAAGTTTTTATAATAAGAAATAATGACATCAATGGAGCTAGAATTTTCAAAGCAGATTTATCTTCACCAGCAGGGTTTGTAGAAGCTGGTAATTTTTATTTAAAAAATAATGACATAGTCTATGTGAATGCTAAAGGCACAACAAGATGGAATAGAGTTATATCTCAATTCTTCCCATTTTCCTCATTTCTAAACAGTGTAGACAATCTACTCCAAGATTAATTTAATGCAAAAAATTTGTGTTGTTTGCATTGCTAATTACTGCAGAAGTCCTGTAGCTGAAGCAATATTAAAAAAAAATCTCATGGGAAAAGCATATGTTCAGTCCTGTGGCATTGATCCGTTACCTAAAGCAAGCATGGACCCAAGATCGCAAAAGTTTCTACATAAAATAGGTTTTAAAAATACACTTCATTCCCCTCAACGAATTAATAATAGAATCATGAAAGAATCGGATGTAATTTATGCATTAGATATTATTGTGTTGATGCAATTAAATAAACTATTTCCTAAATATAGAAGCAAAATAAAACTTCTTTCGAGCGTTAGTCCAAATAAAAACCTATCTGATCCTTTTCATTATAATGAGGAGGCATATATAAGAGTCATGGAAGATATAAAAGAGGTTTGTGAGCTATACAAATTTAAATAGTCGGATTGTATTCGATTAAATTATGCAGAATTTCTTTAATATCTTTTAATTTGTCTTCTTTAAGGTGTTGTTTGATCTTCTCTGATAGCTCTTGCAGTTCATCAATAGAAATATTAATCTCGTTTGTATCCATGAATACTTTTTGATGGTCTGTGCTCACATCATTTTCTGATACCAATAACTCTTCATATAATTTTTCTCCTGGTCGAAGGCCTGTGAAAATGATTTCAATCCCATCTTTATTTTGTTCATCTTTTACATTCTGTCCTGATAATTTTATTAATCTCTTTGCTATATCTACAATCTTCACAGGATCGCCCATTTTAAGCATATAGATGCCTTTTTGTTTATTGTTTTTACAGAGGATAGATGAAATAACTACAAGGTATGCTGCCTCAGAAATAGTCATGAAGTACCTTGTAATTTCAGGATGCGTAACACTAACAGGGCCACCATTTTTAATTTGGTTTCTAAAGATTGGAACCACTGATCCAGATGATTCGAGAACATTTCCAAACCTGACAGAGGAAATTTCAGTTCCATGTTTTTCTTTATTTTTTTTCTGCAAGTAAATCTCTGCTAGACGTTTCGAGGAGCCCATTATGTTGGTTGGTCTAACTGCTTTGTCAGTTGAAATGAATATAAATTGGCTGATTCCGTTCTTTATTGCTAGATCAACCAAGTTACAAGTACCAAAAAAATTGTTATTAAAGGCCGCCTTATAATTAAATTTTGTTTCAAGAAGAGGTACATGTTTATAAGCTGCAGCATGGTAAACAATATCAGGTTTAAATTCCTTAAATATTTTATCCATTGAATCATGATCCTTTATATCTTGTATAATTCCGGTAAGCTTGCAGTTTAGTTTAATCTCTTTTATCTCGTTTAATATTGAAAAAAGTGCTGACTCTGAAACATCAATAAGAATCAAATGTTTGACTTTATTTCTAGATATTAGTCTAGAAAGTTCTGAACCAATTGAACCTCCAGCACCTGTGATTAAAATTTTCTTGTCATTAATTGCAGTAAGTTCTTGATTCAATTCATCTAGATTTGTACGAGGTATTAAGTCTGATATAGATAAATCTTCAAGCAAAACTTCTTTTTCTTTCAGCATCTCTGAAAATGAAAGTATTTTTTTAACTTCATATCCATTGGCTATACATACCTCAACAATATTATTGTTTTCAAGTGTAGTAATACCTCTATCAGCAATGTATACCGACAGTTTATCCCTAGAACTAAAATTTTTTTTGAACCCTTTTAAAGAATAAATTTTTACACCCAAGTATTCTCTATCAATATCTTCCTTTTTATTTGATATAAAGCCTATTACCTTTGTGCTTTTGTCAAAAGAAAGTGATGCATATAATTCTTGAGCACTTGAGCCGAAACCGTATATAAAAACTTTTTTTACATTACTTCCTACATCATAATCAATGATTGATTTAAAAAGATATCTGGTACCAATTAAAAGTATTGATGACAATGAGCTAACAGAAATAGAGGAAATAATTGAATTTATTGCAGCACGTTCATGAACAGCTTCTCTTATATTTAATAAAACTGAGCTGACAAAAAAAGCACTGACAGAAATAAGCAATGGAAATAAGCTTTGGATATTAAATTTTCTCACTAGGGATTTATAACCATTCGTTACCTGCATAAGAATTAAATAGATTACAAATGGCACAAAAAAATTAAAGATCATGCCGTATGAAAGAACATCTAGCTTTGATAAAAATGATGGCACAGTAACAAATATTACCCATCCAAATGCGAAACATATAAGATCATTCAACCTTATAACAGCTCCTTTGGCATATTTATTTAGGCTTACAAGGTAATCAAGAAATTCTTTAATCATTTTAATACTTCTTACGAGTAAAAATTATACATTTTTTTATTATTCAATAAAAAAGAGATTAGCTTTAAAAAACTTACTCTTGTCCAGCTTTTAATCTCATAGCTATTATTAATAAAGGCAAATAAGCTAAGCATACACCTGTAAAACCATCAATTAAATTCATTGCTACAAAGATTGATATAGGAGTTAAGAAAACTAAATTTATCGCAATAATAATTAGAGTTACCCTTGAATGTGAATTTAAAATTACCGTTGCTTTTTGATATGCATGTAATCTGTGAGCTATATATACTTTTTTCTTGTTGAAAGCTCTTATTATGAGAGTATAGGTTGAATCGACAATAAATACTCCAAACATAATCAGCCATATCCAAAAAAGATCTTCATGTTGATGTCCATATAAAAGGAAGAATGTTCCTGATAAGAACCCCAAAAAACTGCTACCAACATCACCAAGAAAAACTTTTGCATTAGGAAAGTTCCAAATTAAAAATCCAGAACATATTGCTGCTAATGAGAAACTAATTAGTACAAAATTATCCAAACCAAAGTAAATTATTGATATCAAGCCAACTATAAGATTATTTACAACAACTTGACTTCCAGCTAACCCATTTATCCCATCCATGAAATTAAACAAATTTGTAACCCAAACAATTATCAGTAAGCCTATAATAAAATTTCCTGGTATGAGGTTTAGCTCAAAATCAAAAATTATAATTTTAGGTAACCCCCCCATAAAACATAAAACTAAAAAAGCGCTGAAAAAATGAAATAGTAGTCTTACAAGAGGTGAAATATCGTAAAGATCGTCAAGATACCCTACCAATGCAATTAGAAATGAAGCAGGCAGAATGGTTTTTATCACTTCAATGCTAGTTAAAGAGTTGAAATAAAAAAATAATAGGCAGCTTAAAAAAATAATTACAATTGAAAATCCACCATTTCTCGGAACTGGTATTGTATGAAGACTTCTTTCATTAGGGATATCTAAATTATTTCTTTTTATGGCGATTTCTTTAAAGAAAAAAGTGAGTAGAAATGTTAAAAAGAATAGTGAAAAATATATGCTCATCTATTGACCGATAACTCTAATTCATCAATTATAACTTCAACTACTTTATTAACGTCAAACTTAGACTCAGCCAATTCACGAGACTTAAGCCCCATACTATAAATAAGATCTCTATTTTTTATAAATTTTTCTATTGCTTCAGCAAGAGCTTTCTCATCTTTGTCTTTAATTAAGTAACCATTGACCTCATCTTCGATTGTTTCTCTGCAACCTGGCACATCTGTCGTGATTATAGGAAGTCCCATTGATAGTGCTTCTAATGTTGATTTTGGAGTACCCTCTCTATAGGAGGGCAAAACGAATACTTCTGATCTATCAAGCCATTTATACACATCTCCATCAGAAATATATTCGATAATTTTTTCATCAAGAAGCAAATTTAATTCGTCAGCATTCAGACTTGTAGGGTTATTATCTAGCTCACCAAGTACTCTAAATTTTGCTGAAGGATATTTTTCCTTAATTATCCTTGCAGCGTCAATATATTCATAAATACCTTTATCTTTTAACAGTCTCCCAACAAATATAAAGCTTAAATTATCCTTCTTTGTTCCGGATGAAGAAAACCTTTCAAGATTCACTCCAGAGCCATTAATTTTTTTTGTTTTAACTCCATTCAATAAGCCATTTAACTTAAAAGTATTCATATCATCATAATTCTGAAAGAAGACCTTTTGGCTAAATTTAAAAGCAATTCTGTACTGGAAATTAACAACTAATCTGATAAATCTTGTGAATAAATCGTTATTTATAAATACATAACCTAAACCTGTTATGTTTGGAAAAACTTTAATTTTATTGAAAAAGGCTGATGCTAATAAAGCATAAATATTCGCTTTAATTGTATAACTGAGCACAATATGTGGTTTAATTTTTTTCATTATCTTTGTAATCTTTAAAATTAAGAACAGGTCTGAAATCGGGTTTAAAGCTGATCTGTCTATTTTTAGCTCATGGTATTGAATTTTCATTTCCTTGAGATAATCTTTGATTTCCTTTTTATATTTATTGATAGGTATTTGAGGGCATGCTACATGAATTTCGCAATTGAGCTCCTTTAATCTTGAAATTAGCTCAGATCTAAAATTAAAAATTGTAAAAGACGAATTAGCTATTATTAGTACTCTCTTCATATGTATGGAATAATTTTTTTGAATTTTAATGCCAACCATTTTGTTTCATCTGCATTAAGAAAGAATTCAAATAATCTTGCAGTACTCAATATGGCAAAATCCTTTACCATTTTTTTAAATAAGCTAACCATTACGATGAATTAAGATCAATTTTCCTTTTAAATACTGCTGGAGTTCCTGCAATTAGAGATTGTTCAGAAAATGATTTATCTACAAGACTTTGTGCAGCTACTAAAGAATTAGGACCAATTGTTACTCCCTTTAAAATTATAGAAGAAATACCAACATACACATTTTTGCCCAAAAAGACGCTCTCAGATGTGTTTGGGTACAATTTTGAAAGTTGTGAATTTCCTAAATCTAAGTGAGAAATAATTTTGACATGCATTGATAATGTAGAATTATCGCTGATTGTGATTTTATCACGTATATCAAGAAAGCAATTTTTCCCTATATCTACATTATTTCCAATTGATAAATTTTTGAGACTTGAGACATTGTGAAGGTGTAGGCCACCATAAAAATTTACATTTCTCCCAATATCAGCACCAAAAGCTTTAAGTACTGTTGGAATTGATACGCCTGGTAATTGTCTTATTGCACCAAAAGCTATTTTCTTTCCAAAGAAAAGATAAATTAAGACCACATACATAACTGAGAAAAATTTTAAGAAACTATGTGTTACCTTAGAGTGAATAAAATTAACTATACTTTTTACTAGCTTTTTCATTTTCATAAAAGTCAAACATCATAATAAGGAAAAAAATTACAAAACACACACTAGAAGTCATGTTATTCAGCATTAGAAACACAATAAATAAAATAAAAGTGATTGAATGTTGAGCACTGAACCTTAGTGGAGTGTATTGATTTAAAACATATAAAGGCAATATTATAAAAAAAAATAAATTTAATAATCCTCCAAAAATTCCAAAATATGCAAAACTATCTAAAATAAATGAATGCTCACCAGCAAGAGCAACTTTCCCTGAAAATATGAAACCAGTTAAAGGAAATGACTCAATTATTTCAAGAGTTATCCCTAATCTCTCTAATCTACTTCCAATTGAGAGCTCAACATCACCAGTATTAAGTAAGATATAAAATTCATTAAGCCTGGCAATTAATAAATTAGTGGATGAACCTTCATTAAAAAGCTGTATGAAGAAATACATACCTATGACTATAACTGGAGCAATTAGGATCAAAATTAATAGGCCTAATGTTAAAAAATCTTTTTTTAGACTGCCTATTATTAGAAAGAGAGTAACTGCAAATGTTAGCAAGAAGGCAGCAGTAAAAAAGCCAGAAAAAATAATGCACAACAAAAATATTGCAATAGAAAACATTGATAAGATTTTGAAGAATAATCCAATCTTTTCTCTTAATATAAGAATTAGTGGCACAAATAAAAATATTAATGAATAAATAAAGTTATAACCACCAATACCCATAGCAAGCAGTGCTCTTCCTTCTGTTGTCCCTAATTCTGCTGTACGAGCAATGTAACTTCCTCCTGCTAAGTATGCTGGAAATGATATTAAAGATGTAATTAAGAAAAAAAACAGAAAGAAAAAGAAAATATTTTTTCTATGTTCTCTATCTTGTGTTCCAAGAATGATTTGTGCAGAGATTAGAAAAATAAATAATAAAGAGTACTCAATATATCTATTTGCCAAAAAGATGTAGTTTGTTGCAATACATATTGATACCAATATTGAAATAAACATAAAAACCGAGATATAAGAAAACAGATTTTTATTAAGAAAGGATGGATCGTAAAGCAGTGCGGATATAAACCATATTGGAACTATGCTTGCCCACAAAATGTTATAAAAAGGCAAGGCCTGAATAACTGGAAAAGTTATAATCAAACCTAATACTAGAGTTGAGAATAAAAAAAAGTAGTAGCTAAGGCCTCTATTAATTAACATGGGTCAAATGTTTTCATAAATCTTATTGATTTTATCTGCAATTTTATCTTCATTAAATTTTTCTTTTACTTTTTTATAAGCATTTTCACCATATTTATTTCTCAATCTGTGATCATTAAATTGCTTTCTTATAGCAGATTCTATACCTTTGACATCACCAACCTCTACTAAGTCTCCATTAAAACCTTGTTCAATTATTTCTGGAATGCCGCCTGTATTTGAAGCTATCAAAGACAGTTTATTAAGCGATGCTTCAAGAAGAACAAGCGATAACGTTTCATGTAGAGTTGGTAAAACAAAAATATCTGCTTCTTGATAAAGGCTTTTAGGATCGATTACATAACCTGTAAAAAAAACTTGTTTGTTAGCTACCTGATGTTTCAAATTAGCTTTCATAGTATCCAAGTATTCCCCATCACCAGCTATAATAAACTTTAAATTTTTTATATCATCAAGCTCAAGAATAGCCTTCTCTAAAACATGATATCCCTTTTCTTTGTTAATTCTTGCAACAGATAACACCACAACATCATCATCTAAAATGAAGTCTTTTACTGATTCTAATAATGGCAGGTTTTTTCTATTTCTTACAGATCCATCTGGAAAATTATAAATAAATCCTTCACTCTTATAACTAAAGAATGATGGTATTTTTCTTTTTGAAATATATTCAGAAACTGAGTAAAACTTATCTACAAGAAGAAGCGTTAATGGTTCCAGAACCCAAGTCAAAATAAATTTTTTAAAAGGATTAAAGTAAATGCTATCACCAGACATTCCTCTAATAGTTAAGATTGTTTTTTTTATGCCTGCAAGTTTGCATGCCAAGATTATATGAAAACCAGATAACTGTAGCCCAGTAAAATGAACA